>CAZNJP010000010.1:0-24924 GCA_964573345.1 uncultured Syntrophobacter sp.
AAGGTTCTAGAAAAGGTATTTAATGAACTAGAGGAAGAGATCCTTAAGGCAACTAGTCAGGTTCAAAATCCTAAAGAAAAACTCCGCCAGTTAATAATTGGCTATTTAAAATATGGCCAAAAAGAGAAATTTCTGATTAAATCTTTGCTATTGTGTATTTCTAAGATAGACCTTTCCTTAAAGAATAAGGTAATGGAGCTAAGAAATAAACTAAATCTTTCTATCCAACAGATATTTGAAGAAATTTTCCCAAATAAAGATATAAAATCCCTTGTCTTCCTTTTTACAGGTATGATGAATGGTTTGCTTTTAGAGCAATCATTGAGTAACAAAATCAATCTTGAGAAAGCTGTAGAAAGGGTTATTGCTGTTTTGGAAACAGAAAGCCAATAAATTCCTTCTCTTACTTTTTAGGGTCTCAAATTATCAAAGTTGCCTTTAAAAAGCATGTTGACAGGGTTCTTTAGAAGTGATTTTTGGAATAGTGGTCCTTTAGCCAACGGGTGCATTGCCTTTGGCCGCCCTGGGGGCTATTTTTATATTGATTGGAATGGTTATATTACCCCATGCGTTTTTATCCCTTATTATGTAGATAACATCTATGATATATACAAACAGGGAAAGACACTTGTTGATGCCTGGAATAGCCTGTTTTTTAGAAACGGCAGGCAGTGGCAAAGAGAATATGGTTACCCCTGTAGTAAAAATGCCCAAAATTGGTTAATGCCTTGTGCTATTCGGGATCACTACCACACTTTTCGGACAAGGGTGTTTACATCCAATGTAAAGCCAGAAAATCAGGAAGCCAAGGAGACCTTGGATTCAAAAGAATATTATCAAAAATTAGTGAATTATGATAAACAGTTAGAAGCTATTACCTTACCTATTTGGCATAAGGAGTATAGAAAAGCAGGATGAAAAAATTACATTTTATTGCCCGGATGCCGGATGAGCCAGGGGCCTTACATAAAGCAGCAGAAATCATTCGTAAGTACAATGGAAATATTAACCGTATTCATTATGACCGTCAGATAGATCCTCACACTGTATTTTTTGAAATTTCGGTTCCCTCCGAAAAAGCGAATAAAAAGATTAAAGAAGGGCTTTATAAAATTGGTTATTTGCAGGAATCTCTAGAGCCAATTGGTTTTTTAAAATTCAATATCTATCTGCCCAATCGGCCAGGTGCCCTGTTTGAGTTTCTGAACTATACCACTTCTGCACGCGCAAATATTGCCTTTCTGGACTTTGACGAAAGAGGGAAACATCCAGATAGGTTAACGGTGAGCTTAACCCTAGAAAAAAGCGCAATTATAGATAAATTGCTGAATGAATTAAAATCTCGTTACCGGATTGAAATTTTAGAATATGATACCAGAGGCAAACATCTGGATGATACAGTTTTTTATCTTCGTTTTGCCCAGCAATTGCGGGAGATTATAGGGACAGCAGAGGACGAATTTTTGCTTAAGTTACTTCATGACATAAATCACATCGTTCAGGAGTTAACAAACCTCAAACAGGAACCGAAAAAGGTATTTGAAAGCATTATTCTTACTGGCAAAACCCTTAAGGAAACGACTAGAAGCAATTTTTATGCAGATGTGCAGCGCCTAAAATTGGAAAAAGGCATAGAGCTCTTTTGTTTTCAATTGCCTTGTGGTGGTAATATTTTTGTCTTTAATACTCCTGACGAGATGGTAATGTTTGATACAGGATTTGGGGTATATCATCCAGATGTAATTAAGATGTTTCAAAGATATGGTTTAGGAGATTTAAATAAATTAAAGCGCATTTTTATTACCCATGCTGACGCAGACCATGCCGGGGCAGGTGGATTTTACAACGCCATTTCCTTTTTACATCGGGGAACTCTTGAAGCCATTGAAAGGGCCAATAGGGCTTATGGGTCAAAGGTAGAGAGTTCTATTTTAGAAGAAGTATATACAAAACTAATTAACTTATTTTCTAAGTTTACTCCTTCCCAGAAGATAGAGATTTTCCCCAGCCAAGTGCTAGGACTAAGAAATATTTTTCCAATTGTCTACCGTTTCCATGTGGGGCCATTAGAATTTGAAGTGTTAGAAAGTCTGGGAGGCCATCTTTACGGGCAGGTGTTTTTCCTCTGCCCCCAATATGGACTTCTTTTTACCGGAGATAGCCTTATTAATTTTGGTAGCCTCTCAGAAGAAAGAAGGAAATTTAACATCTTGGCCAAGATTCTTATGACTTCTGTCAATGTGGATAGCGAGATAGCCTCTAAGGAGAGGGAGGCTTTACTCCAGATTGCCAAAGAGCTTGATAAAAAAATGGCCCTGCAGGATAAGAGATGTTTAATCTGTGGAGGACATGGTGCGGTTTCCGTTTTAGAAAAAGAGGGTCTTGAAACTTATGGAGAAATTGAACTCTATAAGGAGTCAACCTTTTTGTCCAATGATTTAGGGGGCTAAGACACAAAAAATAACATACTATGAGCTACAAGATAGAAAAAATAAATTATGGTAACAGAATACAAAATAATGGATGTATATTTAAAGATGCTTTTTTTACGCTGCTCTTTCCTATCTTTCTTACAAAATAATATTGAGATGTATTGACACATCAAAGATCCAAAAGAAAATATAACACTGAAAAGGGTATAGTAAAACAAACTGTGGTGGGAGATAAATTTCTGGTTTATTAGAGCAGAGAATGTGATCCAGAAAGCTATGTACGTTGGATTAGAGAGATAGTAAATTCCTACCAAAAATACATTTTCTAATATTGTTTTTCCATTCAACTTAGGCTTTCTGGTCAATTTATCTTTATGAGATGTGGTGGTTTTACCTTTTCGGCCTATAAAAAGGGGCAGGATAAGTTCCTTTATCCCGATATAGAAAAGAAAGATTAAGCCTGTTAGTTGAAGAGTTATTTTCAGCCATGGGTTTAGATCTCCAATAGAAACTATTCCTATTAAAAAGGTTTCGCACAGAAAAAAGTCAGCTATTGCCCCTATGGTAGCAATGGAAAACGCCTGCCAGAATCCCTTATCTACAGCTCTGTTTAACATTATCTGTCCTAAGGAACCTAATGGCACAGAATAAAGTAATCCAAACCCAAAAGCAGCTATAACCATTTCACAAGCCTAAAAATGGGCATTTTAAAAATCTTCTTGACTACATTGAAAACTAAAAAGTAATTGATAGCTACGGTACTGACAATTTGGAGGCTGGCCTTTGTATAATTTAAAGCCGCAGTATCTAACTTATATTTTTCATATTTTTTTAAATGGATAAGCCCGTCTAATTTAACTATTTTAATTTTTTTATTCTTGCTTTTGTAATATAGGTTAAGAAAAGTTTCAGATCCATATTTAGTTTTGCTCATTCTATTGATAATAGGCAATATATCTTTTTTATAGCAGGCTCTTTCTCCTCCCAGCCATACATCGATAGGTCCTGTTATATCCACTTTTGGACTTTTTTCTGAAAGACGATATCCAATTACCATATCTGCCTGATTTGACACCAAAGGAAATATTAATTTTTCTATATGTTCACAATTTAATCCTATAATATCAGCATCAACAAATACGATGATTTCTCCTGTTGAATTCTCTACACCTGCTACCATTGCGTATGATTTTCCTTTGTTTTTATCAAATTTCACATAACGGAATTGGTGAAATTCAAACAACTGATTTAGTATTTTTGAAGTGCCGTCGGTAGAGCCGTCATTAACCACGATAATTTCGTCGATTAGCTCACAATTTAACAAACTGGCAATCACATTTTTTACAGTTTTTTCCTCGTTAAAAACCGAAACGATTGATGTTATTCTTTTTCCACTTAGCATTACAATGATCCTTTCAATAATTACTTACCGATTGGTAAGCAGCCTTACTATAAAATAAAATGCATAAAATGTCAAGGATCAAGGTTTTGCACTTCCCCAAAATTTGGGCGTTAATCTTTAAAAACATTGATAAATTAAGGATTTTTGGCGTTCAATAAGTGGAATAAGGGAAAAGCACACTTTCTTTAAGGGAGTACTTTTCTGTCAAGGAGGAGCGCAGCGACCTGTTTGCCCCTGCCCGCAGGCAGGCGGGCAAGCACTCCTTATAACTTTTGATGTTGGTTGTTTCAGCTTTTAGGTGACAGTGATACCTCAAGGTTAACTTTACCAACCTATTTATAGCTTAGCAGATTGCTCCGTTAAACCATCAAGACCAAGCCCTTCAGGGTGCGGAGTGAAACGGAGCAGCTTTGACAGCAAGCGAAGCGGCGTGCTAAACTAGGAAACAGGTTGGATAAAGGAATAAAATGTCTTAATGTGCATCTGATTTTTTTCAACAGCCTGTCCACATTTGACAAAAGAGGCATAATGGCAGGGGAGCTTAGTCAAAAGTCAAGACGATCCCCCAAAATCCACGATTGATTTTTGGACAAGGGTATTTTTAACAAGAAAACAAGGAAATGAGAAAATAGGCGGGGTTAGATCATTTTCTTGACAGATAGTTAAAACCATATCAGTAGAAAATTTGAATAAAGAATAGCTATAATGTCATGGCACCTTTTTTTCTCTCATCATGACTCTATGTGTTGCCCACAGATTAAAAGAGCTAACATTCAATATCCCCTGTTTCTTGTATTCCCCTCAATATAAGTCACTTTTGTTGATAAATCTATTATATCCTTTATACTGAAAGTGGCAGTGAGAAAAATATGCTTTTTAATAAAAAATAAAGGAGGGGCAGTAACCATGAGAAGAGTAGTCTTAGAATTTTCAGATGAGGTTCCAGAGAAGAACCTCCAAGATGAAGAAATTTTAAAAAAGGCAAAACAAGGAGCGGTAATGGAGCTTCTGCGAAAGGGGAAGATATCTCAAGGACGAGCAGCGGATCTCCTGAATGTAAGCCGTCATGATCTTTTTGATCTAATGGCCAAGCACGATGTCCCTATGGCCGATTTTCCTCCAGAAGAACTCGAACGGCAACGTCGGGATGTTGAAGGATAGCTGAAGAAAATGGAGAAGTTACTCATAAACTCACAAAAATGGTTAAAGTATAGGGAAAAAGAGAAAAAATTTACATATGTGACTTATATACCAGCAACTTGACAATAATTGGCTAAATTGATAGTAGCTAAAATATGCCAGCAAATCTACCCCCTGAGTATTTTCAAACCGAAAGGAAGTATCGCCAGGCCAAGACCCCCCAAGAAAAGATTTCATCTTTAGAAGAAATGTTAATGATCATGCCAAAACACAAAGGCACTGACAAGTTAAGGGCGGCCTTGCGCAGAAAGATTGCCAGGTTGAAAGATGTTATTATTTCACAAAAATACAAAGGTGGAAGAAGGGCAAGTTATTATATAGATAAAGAAGGTGCTGGGCAGGTAGTTATCACAGGGCTTCCAAATGTAGGAAAATCTAGCTTGCTTAGGGCAGTCACCAGAGCCAAGCCCGAAGTGGCAGATTATCCATTTACTACACGTACTCCTACCCCAGGGATGATGGATTATGAAGATATAAATATCCAGTTAGTGGATACCCCACCCCTTAGTGAGGTGGCAGAACCATGGTTTATTGATATTTTAAAAAGGGCGGATGTATTACTGATTATACTTGATTTAACAGATGACCCCCTTAAACAGTGGGAAGAAACACTTAGACTTTTAAGGACATTTAAAATCATTCCAAAAGATGTTTTACAAGACATATATGGTTTTACCATAAAAAAGATTGTAGTTGCTTTAAACAAACAGGACATGCCTGGAGCGTCAGAGAGATTGGCCAATTTTAAATGGGATGTGATTTTACCTTTAATATCTATAATATCTATCTCTGCCCAAAAAAATGAAAATTTAGATTTGCTAGGAAAACACCTTTATCAAGCCTTAGACATTATAAGGGTATATTCTAAGACCCCTGGAAAAAAACCTGACTTAAATGAACCCTATGTTTTAGAAAAAGGGAGCACTATTTTAGGCCTGGCTGAAAGGGTGCATAAAGAGATTGCTGCTAAACTTAAGTTTGCTCGTATATGGAATAAAAAATCAAATGGCCTTCGTGTAGAAAAGAATTATGTCCTTTGCGATAAGGATATTGTAGAGTTAAGAGTATAGCTTGGTTAAATCGTTAAGAAGAAACGATGAACGATGATGGTTTTACTATTTGACGAATTGACGATTCAACTATTTGACGAATTTAAAAGGCGTTTTGGATTTTTTGGCAGATTCCATATCAGCAAAATTAATAATGGGGTTATCAACCAGGAGAGACATTTTTAACCCTTCAGCAAGTATTTTTTACATGCTGACAATATCTTTTGTGCATCTTTAATATCATGCGTAGAGGGGGAAAGGGGTCGGGTCTCAACATTTGACTTTAGACAGGTTTTATGATATTCTGTTTTCACCATGGCAAGACCCTTAAGGCTATCCTTTGAAGATGCTGTCTATCACATAACAGCAAGAGGAAACAGAATGGATAATATTTTCTATTCAGACAGAGACAAAAGTGTATTTTTGGATAAGATGAATGAGTCATTTGTGAAATATTCATTTATCTGCTATGCGTATTGTCTTATGGACAATCATTATCACCTATTTATAAAAACACCGCTTGCCAATATAACAGATGGGATTCACTATCTCAATACCTCTTATTCCAACTGGCTCAAGGCAAGGTATAAGATTGTGGGAGTGATATTTCAGGGGAGATACAAATCAATTCTCGTTGATGAAGATAGTTATGCTTTAAAGCTCTCGGCATATATTCACCTAAATCCACTAAGGGCAAGGATGGTTAAGAATATCGAAGAATATAAATGGAGCAGTTATTTGGATTATATTGGAGGAAAAGAACCTATTATGAAGAAACTTGACACCTCATTTATATTGAGCCAGTTTGATAACGATTTGACTAAAGCTGCGAAAAAATACAGGAAATTTGTGCTTGAAAACATAGGTATGGACAATCCTTTTGAGAATGCCTATAAGGGGGTGGCTCTTGGAAGCAAGTCCTTTATAGAAGAGATAAAAGAAAGAATAAAATCCATAGGCAAAAAGAGGGAAATTAGAGAGACGAGGCTCATTGAATCGTATAGAGCAGAGGAGATAATTAATAAAATCTCAGAGGTATTTGGAATAAAAAGGAATGAAATCTTTAGCAAACGAAAGAGTAACATCTACCGTCAACTGGCATTGTATTTAATCAAAAAACATTCTACATTGTCTTTAAAAGAAATAGGGGAATTGTTTGAGATGGATTATGCTGCTGTTTCTCAGGCAGCTAAGAGATTTGAGAGCAAAGTCAATATAGATAAAAGGGCTTTAAGTACAAAAAATATGGTAATAGAAGCTTTAAAGAAAGGTAATGTTAAATGTTGAGACCAGACCCCAAAGCGTCAGACCCCAAAGCGTCAGACCCCAAAGCGTCACCTAATTTTATTTTCATTTAACATACTATTATCACATACTAAAATCAATAGTTTGCTTAGAGCCATGTCAAAGTCAAAACTCATAAAAACTTATAACTATTCAGCCAATAAATTTGGTTATGGTTTTCTGGAAAAAGTTAATGAGTTTCAAAATAGACTGATAACTGGTAAAAGAGGCAATTTTGGGGATTGCCCCATCTCTCTTCTTTTGATAAAAAATATATATGCAAGAGGGATTTTTAAAAGAGGTAAATAATCTTCCTCACCAGCCTGGTGTCTATTTGATAAAGGATAAAAATGGGGATATTATCTATATAGGCAAGGCAAAAGACCTCCATAAGCGTGTAAACACCTATTTTCAAAGGCCTCCTTCTTCAAAGACAAGAGCCCTGCTTAAAAATATAGATAAGGTTGACTATTTAGTAACCACCTCAGAAAAAGAGGCATTGATTTTAGAGTGCAATCTCATCAAGACCTATTGCCCCCGCTATAATGTAGTTTTAAGGGATGATAAAAATTATCCCTATCTTAGACTGGATTTAAAGCAAAAGTGGCCCAGGATTATCATTGTAAGGAGGATGAAGAGGGACGGAGCTGCCTATTTTGGCCCATTTACATCTTCTAAGGCAGTAAGGGAGACCCTTAAGGCCATGGATAGGCTTTTTCCATTGCGTAAATGCAGTGATCATGAATTTAAAAACCGCATCAGGCCTTGTCTCAATTACCAGATTGGTCGCTGTCTGGCCCCTTGTGTAGGTTATGTAAACGAAGAAGGCTATTTGAGATTGGCAAAACAGGCATCCCTTTTCTTAAAGGGGAAAAGAAAGGAAATTTTGGAAGACCTGGAAAGGGAGATGAAAAGGGCAGCAGATGCATTGGAGTTTGAACAGGCAGCATTCTATCGTGACCGTATCAAGGCTGTAAAATACACATTAGAGAGGCAGAGTATGGTCTCTAGTGACTTTGTTGATAGGGATGTATTTGGCCACTTCCTTACCCCTTCAAAAAAGAGGCTGCAAGTAGTGATACTGCTTATAAGGCATGGCCTTTTAATTGGAGAGCTAGAATATATATTGAGCCTTAGAAGATCCGATAAAGAAGAGGCATTTTCTCAATCCTTTAAGCAATTTTATTTCAAGCAGGATATGATACCAAAAGAGGTAATTATTCCATTTCATTTAGAAGAAAAAGGGGTATTGGAGGAGTGGCTTTCTGAGAAGGCAGGTTATAAAGTAAACATTTTATGTCCTAAGAGGGGTAATAGGCTAAGGCTCTTAAAAATGGCTATAGATAATGCAAGATTGCGTGTGGAAACAAGACTAAAGGAGAGCAATGTCTTAGAAGCCTTAAAAAAAGAGCTCTTTCTATCTAAGATTCCAAAGAGGATAGAGTGTTTTGATGTCTCTAATATCAAGGGACAGTATGCAGTGGCCTCTATGGTAGTATTTACTAATGGGCTTTCAGACAAAGATGAATACCGTCGTTTTAGATTAGAATATTCAGGCCATCCAGACGACTATGGAATGATGGAGGAGGTGCTAAAACGCAGGTTCTCCTATACTGATGTACTGCCAGATTTAGTTATGATTGATGGTGGAAAGGGGCAACTTGCTATAGCAGAAAAGACCTTGGCTAAGCAAGGTTTAAAAGATATTGAAGTCATTGCCATAGCAAAGGGAAAAGAAGGTGAAGAAGACAAAATTTATCTAAAAAATTATAAACAACCTTTGGCTTTGAATGGTCATGCCAAAACATTAATTCTTCTTAAGCACATCCGCGACGAGGCCCATAGATTTGCCATTACCTATTATAAACGCCTACACAGAAAGGCTGTAGTTTCATCCATATTGGATAATATTCCGGGCTTGGGCCCCAAGAGGAAGGCAGTGCTCTGGAAACACTTTCATTCCTTAGAAGAGATAAAAAGGGCAGATGTAAAGGCCTTAAAAGATATAGGTTTGCCTCAAGATGTGGCTAAAAGGCTAAAACAAAAGTTAGCTTTCTCCAATCCCTGGATAAAAATGGCTGAAGGTTAAAAGTTCAAGGCTCAAAGCTGGAGGCTGCTGATTCAAGCTAAAATTAACAATGAACCTCCCCGCAGCAAGCTGCGGGGTATCAATTAAATAATTTCAGTTGCCTCAATTCCTCTCTAGGTTTACCTTGTCTCTTTATGTATCTCTCCACTGCACTCCAGTTTGCCCTCTCCCCCCACAGTCGCAACATAATATCCATCTGTCCAAAATTCTCCTCCCCATAATTCCTTCTTTATCGTCGGTTTCCTCCTGAAAATCTACCTCGCTGTTATGTTCTTGAATATCCTCACTATCTCACCAGGAGCTACTTTTGGATGTTGGATGTGCACTGCAAAGTATGTGAACATGATCTCTATCCATCCCCAAAGCTTCAAACTCTATTGCATACCTCTCCTGTATTCCCCATGCTGTCTCTTTTATTATCTCCACTACATCCTCTTCCAACAATGCTTTCCTATACTTCACAGGAAACACTATGTGGTAATGTATCTGCCATGCACAATGATACCCTTTCTTTACCTCACCCCTTTTCCCTTCCTCCTTGACCACATGGCAAGACTACTACCTAAGGTAACCCTGTGGCAAGCCACAGGGAATTCTCAAGTTAAATTTATTTGTTATTAGGAGGATAAGCCATAATAATTCAATTGCAACTGAATTTACACATGGCTTGGGACGGTGCCTGAAAGTCTAGTTGACAAAGAAAAGGACTTTTGTTATTATTAATAACAAATTTGTAATTTGCGTTTCGAAATTGTGACATGCCCCGATTTTTAATAGCTACAGAGGAATTGGTTTTAAGAAGTTTACTAAAATATACGTTGGGAGCAGAAAATACCCTTGAATTTTGGCCAAATAAAGACAACATCTTTGCAAAACTAGAAAGGATAATTTATGACTTGATTGTTATAGATATAGACTTGGCTAACGTAAATGCAATGCAGCTACTAGAATCCAGCAAATCTATTTCACCAACCACCCCTATAATTGTCATGGGCAGCAATCGGACAGAACAAATCGTAGAGACAATCAAAAGGGGGGCTTATGATTTTATTGTCAAACCAGTTTCTGGCGAAAAGATAAAAAATTCGGTTGAGAAGGCATTAGAAAACCGGAGTTTTAAATATGAGATTGCCTATTTGAGGCGACAGCAAGATATCATCTATAACCTTGATGGTATTATTGCTAAAAGTTCCAGCATGAAAAGGATAATTAGTATCATAAGAAAGATATGTAAGACAGATTCTACTATTTTAATGACAGGAGAGACAGGTACAGGAAAAAGTTTTCTGGCTGGAGCAATTCATTTCAACAGTTATCGCAAAGAAGGGCCTTTTGTTGAAATTAACTGTGCTAATATTCCTGAAACCTTATTAGAAAGTGAATTGTTTGGACATGAAAAAGGAACCTTTACCGGGGCTACAAAAACCAGAATCGGTAGATTTGAACAGGCAAATGGGGGAACTGTCTTTTTAGACGAGATTGGAGACCTCAGTCCTGCATTACAATCAAAGCTTTTACGCTTTTTGGAAGAAAGGAAATTTGAAAGGCTTGGAGGAAATAAAACTATTTATTCTGATATTAGGATTATAGCTGCCACAAACAAGAATTTAGAACAGGAAATCCATGCAGGAAGATTTAGACAAGATCTTTATTATCGGATTAATGTAATGAATATCTATTTACCTCTCCTAAGAGAAAGAGGGGAAGACATAGAAGGCCTGGCTTTTTATTTTCTTAAGAAACACTCCCGAAATATAAAAAAACATATTGAGGGATTCCACCCTGAGGTATTGGAGATCTTTAAGCGTTATCATTGGCCAGGTAACCTTCGAGAACTTTCTAATACCATTGAAAGAGCCATATTGCTTACCGAAGATACCATAATTAAAAAGGATAGTATAATGTTGAATAAAGACACTATTTTATCTGAGTACACTGATTTTCCTAAAGGAGATTCTTCTATACAATCTTTGTCAGATGTGGAAAGAAAAGTAATTTTAGACGCATTAGAAAAATGTCTATGGGTTCAAAAGAATGCAGCGGAAAAACTTGGCATAACTAGAAGGGTATTAAACTATAGGATTAAAAAACTGGGTATCAAACATCCACGCTGGAGAAAAAATATTTAACATAATGGTAAATAACGTCAAAATTGCCATAATGAATTTTCTGATAGAATCATCTCTAAAATGGGTTAGCAGTGGATAAGACAAGATCTCCTATTCTCTACCCACCTTATTACTAACTTTCTAGCCCTTTGCTAAATTTTTTCTATAATCTCAGTCAATTCCTCTAAGCGCCTTTGAGATAGATAATATCTTCCTGCCTTGTCCAGGGATGCACCATGGTCTTCTATTACTACCTGTTTTTTCAATTCTTCTAATGCCTTCTTCCCTTTTTCATCTAATTCCAATTTCCACTCTATTAGAACATCTTTTACAGGACGTAACTCTTGCTGCTCACCATAAGACAGGCCACTAACATCTATATCCTTTGGCAAGTCACCTAATTGGCGCATTACGATTAAAAAATTTTTTTCATCTACTATGATGTAAGCATCATTAAATCTCATTTTGTCCTCCTAAAAGCAATTTTTTATACAAAAGGACAGCCTCTTTTAGAAAACCTTCCTTAAGCACCCCAAAAGGGGAAGGTGTTTCCAATATGCGCTTTGGGATGGATAATCTTTCAAATGAGAACCCCTCTCTCATTTTAAAAACATATTTTTGTTTTAATATTTCCCTTCCTATTTTCATCAATTCATCTACCTTAAGATTAAATCCTGCTGTTTCTAGAGCTTGAGAAATTACTTCATGGGTGTAGACCCCTCTAGCAAATAAACAAATAACCAAGGAACATAATATCTGCCTGTGGCATTCCTCCTTTAACAATTCTTCTGCATAAAAATTTGGGCCAAGCCCTTCTTTACCTAAAATTTTTCTATCTAGTCCATAACCTCCTGAGTCTAGGTGACTATGACGGGCACCCGTTAAGAATGTCAAATAGCTTCCGTACCCTGTGTGATACCCAGGCATTTCATTTCTCCCAAAAGCTAATGCAAAATCCTTTCCTCCATATATCTCAGAGGTATGTTCCACACCTTTGGCAACAATTTGATAAAATTCATTGGGCTGGAGAACAATATTCCTTACCATTTCTCTGTATGTCTGATATTCACCCCATTTGGGCTGTAAGTCTATTGTTTCTCTTTTGGTGATAAGTCCTTTATTAAAGGATTCAGTTATCCAAGCAAGTACCACCCCTGTTGTAATGGCATCTAACCCCAGAACCTCTATTTCATCCATCAAGTGAAATAATCCCTTTGGGTTGTCAAGACCCAACATAGTTCCCAGGGCGTAAACAAGCTCATAATCATAAGACATAAAAGTAGTTTTGTAAAAATAGGGTTCATCTAAGTAAGGCTCCCTTAAGGCCGCTAAGTGGATACAGGCAATAGGACAATGAGTACAAGCAATCCGTCGTCCCAGATAATTCTCTGCCAGATTTTCCCCTGAAATCCTTTCTACTCCTTCGAAATAGGCATCCTGCAAATTCTTTGTAGGAAGCGCCCTTAGCTTATTCAAAGGCACAAGATTTAAGGCTGTACCTAAATCATGGTACTTCTTCAAAGACGAATCAGTTAAAATTTGATGGAAAATTTCGTCATAAATCTTTTTATAATTTTTCTTATCTGCCACTGGTAAGCTCTGTTTACCTCCAATAATCATGGCCTTCAACTTTTTACTACCAAATACAGTACCTAGCCCCATACGCCCAAAATGACGGTATGTTTCGGTAATTAAACAGGCATAACTTACCAAACGTTCTCCAGCTAAACCAATTCGCATGATAGTGCGCATTCCAGAACCAGGCTCTCTTTCTCTGAGGGCTCGGGCAGCCAAATTACTTTTCATACCCCAAATACCTCTTCCATCGTAAAACTGGACTTTGTCATTAAAAATGGTAATATACAAAGGTGTTTGGCTAGCCCCCTTAATGACAATTGCCCCATAACCTGCCAGACGAATACTGACTGCACTGCGGCCACCAGCGTGACTCTCTCCGAAATTGCCTGTATGGGGGGATTTAAACATAGCTACTGTTTTGGAAGCCATAGGAAAGAGGCCCACTAAAGGACCAACAGCAAAAATAATGGGATTATCTGGGCCCAAAGGGTCAGCTCCTTGGGGACAGTGTTCTTGCAAAAGAGCACTTGCCACCCCGGCACCACCTATATATTTTTCAAAGAGTTCCGGGCGATATTCGCTCCAAGAGCGCCTTCCGGTTAGATCTATATACAGCACTTTTTGGAGAGGATCATGTTTTAACATCTAATTTTTTCTTTTCCACTAAGGCAATAACGCCATGGGGACAATATTTAGCGCAATAGCCACAATGGATGCAAATGGCTGGTTTGTTTGCTTCTTCATCCCAGAAAACCGCCCCGATGGTACAAGCATCTCTACAATTTCCACAGCCAATGCACTTATGAGATTGCAAAATTACACCTCCTCCCTTTCGCACCTGCAAGGCATCCGTTGGACAGACTAAGGCACACGGAGGGTCTTCGCATGCTCGGCATACCACTACTGTAAAACCACGGCTCATACCCCCACGAGAATGGACAAAAATGGTAGATTTTCCAAAACCGCCTTCGCCAAAACGGCGCTGGCAGGCAAACATACAAAGCTCACAGCCCACACACCTATCTTGGTCTATTACCTTTAGCCGCTTCATACACCATAAACTTATATAAAAAACAGCCGTCTGTAAACATCTTCCAGGATGCCTTCTCTTCCACTTTGGGCAGCAGATTCCAAAGTAGGCTTAGTCCCTTTGGTGTATTGACATTTTTTCCAATATGTGCCATTTTTTAATGATAGGCAATGGGTAATGCTCTAATTTCTGTAAGTGATAAGAGAAACTTATTAGAATTGTGCCATGTCTTAAACCAACGTAGTTTTTCTATTTATGCTACTCCAGGCACTTCTAAAGGTCAGGTAGTTCGGGCAAAAAAATCTTTATGGGAGGAGGAGTGGCATCAGGAATTTGTCAGTATAGGGGTGAAGGAAGTGGTCTATGGTTTTAGTGTAGGTTTTAAGAATAAGTCTGACTTCATAAAAAATTGCCTGTATTATTATTTAACCAATGGGAAAACCCTCGGATTTAAAAAGATCAATAGAAATATTGATAAAAATATAGATGCTTTGATAGTAGTACCTGAAATGCCTCATGATATAGGTGGACTTGACCTTATATATTTTGGGTTGAAAAATGATTCTGTAGTAGTAACAGACCCTGGTGACTATGCGCTTTTGATAGACGTTTTAGAGCATAAGCATTTATTTGACAAAATAAAAAAAGAACTAGTAAATAGGAGTGTGCATCGCTTTAGTCTTTGGATGAAACAAGTAGTGGAGGAAACAGACAAAATACTTTAATATTCTAATACATGCTACAAGACGCAAGCTACAGGCCACAAGATACAAAATACAAGAAGAGGATAGAGATTGAGAGATTAGTTTAAGTAGATCGCAAATTGTGCATCATTTAGAAACATGAAGCCTGAGGCATGGAGCTTGTAGCTTGTAAAAGTTTTGAAGCGGAGTGCTATTTTAAACTAGCGAACCAAGGTAAAGCGTCCACTTATTATCTGCATAATATGTAATTTTTTATCTACATCCCCATTGGGCAAAAATGAGGTAATCCCTGTAACCCCATGAAAATTGTTTAGAATTAACATGGATTGTATATCCTGTGTTTGTTGGCTTGATAGATAAACTAGTATTTCACCTATATCATAGGCCTGAGCAGCTAAATATTGGGGTGGCTCATTATATCTTGCCTTAAACCTCTTAACAAATTCTGCTACGCAAAATTCTCTGGCCTTCTCAGTAAATCCTACTGCAAAATAGGCAGTTTTAAATTGTCCTTCAATCAGTTTAATAAATTGAGATGTATACCAAAGATCAGTACCAAGAAAAATCAAATCCGTTTCAGCATAAAAGGCAAACTGCGATATAATCAGGGCAGCCACTAAAGGTTCGTCTGGGATAAATATGGCATCAAAATGAGATTTAACGATAGTCTCTATTTGGGGCTTAAAATCTTTGGTATCAGGGGAATAAGCTACATCTTTAATAATTTTTCCTCCATAGCCAAAGACCGTGACTTTAAAGGCCTCAGAGAATTCCTTTCCATAACTATTTTTGGGACGAAGAATAGCAAAAGAAGAAAATTTTAACTGATTAAATACATAATTAACTAGGTTTTTTACCTGGATTTTTGGTGTTACAAAATCTCTGAATACACAATCACCTATATCTGGGATATAGGGCTTAGGGCTAAGTACCATAATGGGAATGCCCAAAATTTGTGCCTTGTTACAAACTGCTTCTACGGCTTCATCTTGGAGCAGACTAATAATTACCATAGCCCCTTTTTTCTTTAAGGCCTTAACCCCCATAGTTGCTTGATAAAGGTCATTTTTGGTGTCCCAGACAAAAATCTTATAAGGCAAGGATGGATTGTCAAAGATGCCTAGTGCCAACATTAACCCATTTAATACTTGCCTTCCAGAAGATTGTTGTGGCCCAGAGAGCGGCAGGAGGCAACCAATGCCATATACAGGTTTACCTCCTATTATCCCTGCCCCTAAAGCAAGAGAGACAGATAGACAAGAGTAAGGAGTAAGGAGTAAGGAGTAAAAAACTATTTTTAATACTAATGATGTCAATTTATCCACATTATGCAAAATGGTCAATGAACCTTGTTTCTTTTAGCCACTACTACTAAGGCAGGCCTTAATAGTCGATCATGGAGCAAATATCCCTTCTGATATTCCTCTACTATAGTGTCTTCCTCTTGTTCACTATCTTTTCTTACCTCTACAGCTTCATGAACACGGGGGTCAAATTTTTTCCCTATTGTCTCTATAGGTTTCATCCCAAATTTTTTAAGACAATCTTGAAAAAGTTTTAAAGTAAGTTCTATACCTTCTGACAGTTTATCTAAACCTGCAGAAGGGTTAATATGGGTTATGGCCCTTTCTAGGCTATCCAAGATAGGTAAAAGCTCTTTAATAAGGGCCTCATTTGCAAATTTGATATACACCTCTTGCTCTTTCTTTACCTGTTTACGATAATTTTCTAATTCAGCCATAGCCCTTAGCCATAGGTCGTAGTTTTTTTCAGCCTCTTTGCTTTTTTCCTCAAGTTGGGACTTAAGGACCTCAATATCCTCATCTTTCTTCTCTTTATCAACTTCTTCTTCACCCATAACTTCACTCCATTAAGCAGTTTTTTTTCAAAATATCGCTTACCACTTCTGCACCATATTCAACCAAGGAAATTACACCAGAACAATTCATACGGATGGACTCACTACTACCCCTAAATTTTCTTTTCTTATTCAGATAATGCCCACCTCGTTTTTGCACTCAGCTTTATAGGGTATTAAATAAAAAAATTATTCACTTTCGTGGGTATTGTCAAGTATAAAAAACCGTAAGCGTTCACAGGTTCAGCGGGCAGGCCTGAACCTTTAAACCCGTGAACGGTTACGGAATATCTGTTTTTTCCATACTAATTTGTCAAGAAAAATGCTGAGTTGAATCCCTTTCAGGAAGCCACTCCTCTATTGCTTGATTTAAGAGCTGATAAAATCTCTCTGAGCCACCTAGTCCTCTTCTGCCAAAGTAATAGTTGATTTCTAAAAAAAATGGCCTATTCTTTGAATAAAGAACATCTATGGCAGCTAGATTAATGCCTGTAACCTTACAAAATCTTTCTAGTAAGTTATTTAGTTCATCCTTAATGGCCTTAGATACCTCATGGTCAATAACAGCCCCTTTTCTAATATTTGTTTGCCACTCATTTTTGTCTCTCTGTATCCTCCAATAATAAAAACGCCTTTTCCCAATAATGACTACCCGTAGATCACGGTCTGTAGGGATATATTTTTGCAAAACAAAACCCTCGTTTTTTCCTAAAAGTGCCAATTTTTCTTTTAAATCATGGTCATTTTTTATTAAAAACACCATACTTCCTTCACCACCATAATCGCCTTTTAATAAAAATGGATAAGAAAAGGGTATTCCTTTTAAACTGGGGTGCATTTTATAAAAAGCTTCTATGTTAAAATAAATATAAGTAGGGGGGTAAGGCATACCAAAAAGTTTAAAGACCAAGGCATCTCCCACCTTACCCTTGCCAGGGAAACGATAGTCATAATTGGGAAAGACATGCTTGCAGTGTAACCGACAAAACCAGTAAAGTTCCCCTTTACAGCCTTGAGGCAAAATTATGGCCCTTGCCTTTTTAACCAAATCCTTTTGTGCCTTAGAAAGTGGCCTTCCTGCTGAAAGGATATTAATGTCTGCTTTAATACAGGGATGGAAGGAAAGGACAAAGTCTTTACGTTCAGGCATTATTTTACGATACTGAGGAACTGATGGAGGTTCAACCTCGATCAGTGATTCAAATTTTCATTTTTCAATGTCTGTATCCTGTATCTTGAAATAAGGTTTCCACTTTTTGAATTTTTTAATGGAAATTCCTTCTATCTCTAAAAGTTCCTCTAGGCTTTTAAATGGGCCATGGGTCTCTCTATATCCAATGATCTTTATAGCTGTCTTATAGCCCATACCAGGTAGTGTAACTAAATCCTCTATATTGGCGTTGTTTAAATCAATAGGGCTACTTTTCCCTGAAAAGGAACTATGTGGGAATTCCCTTATTAGCACACTAAAGAAAAATATACCACCTAGCAAAATTAAAATTTTCCTTTCTCTACTCTCTTTTATCAATTTGTTAAATAGTTAATTCGTTGACTCGTTAAGTAGTAAAACCATTCATCATTGAGCGCTTCCTCTATTGGTTAATTAGTTAATTGTTTAAACGATTCAACGAATCAACTAATCTCGATTTAACGATTATACGACTTAATCATTTAACGAGTCAACGAGGTCATGAGTGTTGGACTTTAAATAATTTATAGATGATACCGTCCATCAATGCCTGAAGACTAGCCTCTAAAATATCATGAGAAACCCCTACTGTTTGCCAACTAGACTGCCTATCCTTAGATTCTATTAAGACCCTTATCTTTGCCTCTGTACCAGATGTACCTGGTAATACCCTTACCCGATAATCTACTAGGACCATCTCTTTAAGATTTGGATAGAAAACCTCTATTGCTTTACGCAATGACCTATCCAGGGCATTTACCGGTCCTTGTCCCAAAGATATGGCATGCCTTGTCTCACCCTTTACCTCAACCCATATCTCTGCCTCAGCAACAGGCCTGCCCTCTGATGTATTATAATCGTGTACCCTATATGTAAGAAGTTTAAAATAATCTGGTAAGACACCACAAGCACGACGCATCATAAGTTCAAATGATGCCTCAGCTACATCAAATTGAAATCCTAGATTTTCTAAGGCTTTTACCTCCTTCAAGATCTTTTTTATGTGTTTTTCTCTTAGAATTAAACCATATTCTTTTGCCTTGCTTAAAATAGTGCCCTTCCCAGAAAGTTCAGAGACCAAAATACGCCTGCTGCTACCTACCTTTTCTGGGGGGATATGCTCATAACTATGGGGATTACGCTCTACAGCACTTACATGCACTCCACCTTTATGAGCAAAGGCACTCCCTCCAACATAAGGCAAGTATTTGGGATGTGGAATGTTTAAAAGTTCTGTGACAAATCGTGAAAGGGAAACGAGTTTAGATAACTGTTTATCACTTACACAATCAATCCCCATTTTTAGTTTTAAGTTAGGTATAACAGAACATAGATTTGCATTACCACACCTCTCCCCTACCCCATTGATGGTACCTTGAACCTGGCTGGCCCCTAATCTTACAGCCAATAGAGTATTGGCAACAGCCACCTCTGCATCATTGTGGGCATGTATGCCCCAATTAAGCCCTGGAAATTTATTTTTAATGGTCTTTACAATCTCTATCATTTCATAAGGCAATGTCCCACCATTTGTATCACATAAGATGATGCAATCTGCAGAGGCCTCTATCGCTTTACCTATAGTAGCTAGTGTATATTCTGAATTTCTTTTAAAACCATCAAAAAAATGTTCTGCATCATAAAATAGCCTTTTTACGTGAGGCCTTAAATAGGCCAAGGAATCATAGATGATCTCTAAGTTCCTCTCTAAAGGTATACGCAGGACATCTGTCACATGCAGATCCCAACTCTTTCCAAAAATGGTAATCACCTCTGTCTTTGCCTCTAAAAGGGCACTTAGATTTTTATCATTTTTGGGTAAAGTGCCAGGGTGATGGGTACTACCAAAGGCTACAATTTTTGCCTTCTTAAAAGAAAGATTCCTGACCTTTTTAAAAAATTGAACATCCTTGGGATTAGAACCTGGCCAACCACCTTCAATATAATGCACACCTAATCCATCCAATCTTTGGGCAATCTTTAATTTATCTTCTAGTTGTAAGTTGAAATCCTCGGCCTGAGTGCCATCCCTTAAAGTAGTATCATAAATTTCTACAAGCATAATAATTCTTATATCATATTGTGTCTTTTTTGGAAAGTTTGCAATCCCTAGAAAATTTTTCAGAATATGGCAGATTTTTTTAATCACTCACCAAATCAACCATATCGGCATCTCTGTTGCCTTGACAATCGTTTAGGAACCTGCTATCCTTTGCTAGGTCAGCCAGTTGACACAAAATTCTTGTTTTGAAATGTACGGGATGCAGGTAGCGAAGAAATCTTGTAATCGCGCAGGAGTATTGGGGTGTGGCCAAGCGGTAAGGCACGGGACTTTGGATCCCGGATTCGGAGGTTCGAATCCTCCCACCCCAGCCACGTTAAATATAGTAAAGTGAGGTTTTGATTTTGAAATGAATGAATTAAAGGTATTTTCAGGTAATTCTAATTTAGATCTTGCTCAAGAAGTAGTAGACTACTTAAATGTTTCTTTAGGTCAAGCATTCATAGGTAGTTTCAGTGATGGTGAAACAAGGGTAGAAATAAGGGAAAATGTTCGTGGAAAGGACGTATTTATTATTCAGTCTACCTGTCCTCCTGTAAATCACAATCTAATGGAACTTTTGGTCATTATTGATGCCCTGCACCGGGCCTCTGCCCAACGGATTACAGCAGTAGTACCTTATTATGGTTATGGGCGCCAGGATAAAAAGACCGAACCGAGGGTGCCTATTACTGCCAAGCTCGTGGCAGACTTGATCACTATAGCGGGTGCCCATCGTGTTTTGGCCATGGATCTTCATGTAGGTCAAATTCAAGGTTTTTTTAAGATCCCTGTAGATCATATTTTTGCTGCCCCAGTACTTTTAGAATATATTAAAAAAACATTTACGAATAATTTAGTAATTGTTTCTCCTGATGCAGGTGGTGTGGAAAGGGCCCGTGCCTTTGCTAAGAGGTTAGGGGCAACCCTAGCTGTTATAGATAAACGTCGAGATGCGCCAAATTTGGCTCATGCTATAAATATTGTTGGTGATGTTTCAGGAAAGGTAGCCATTATTTTAGACGATATGGTAGATACAGCAGGCACACTGGTAGAGGCATCTCATATACTTTCAGTCCATGGGGCAACTTCGGTCTATGCCTGTTGTACGCATGCAGTACTTTCAAACCATGCAGTAAAGAGAATTTCTGATTCTCCTATAGAAAAATTGGTAGTTACCAATACCATACCATCAAAGGAAGAAACCAAAAATTGTAATAAAATTGAGGTGCTTTCTGTGGCTTCACTTTTAAGCCAAGCCATCAGATACATCCACCAAGGAGATTCTGTTAGTTCTTTATTTGTTTAAAATGGATAAGTTGGTTATAAAAGCAAAGACCAGGGTAGCTACAGGTAAGGGGGCTGCCCGCAAACTGCGTCGTCAAGGGATGGTCCCTGCTATCCTTTATGGTCCTTCTATCGAACCTATGCCTTTAGTTGTCAGTTCCCAGGCTTTAGAGAAGATATTGAGGTTGGGAAAAACTACTTCTTTCTTGGATTTAGAAATCGAAGACAACTCCCCGCACAGGACAAAGGTGATTATTAAAGACATGAATATTCATCCTGTTACAGAAAAACTTCTTCATATAGATTTTTATGAGATAAGCATGGATAAAGAGATTACAGTGGAGGTCCCTGTAGTATTAGTAGGGAAGTCGAAAGATCTCGAAAGACGTGGTATTTTAGAGCAAAATAAGAGGGTTTTAACCATTTCTTGCCTTCCACACCTAGTACCAGAATGTATAGAGATTGATGTAAGCAAACTAGATGCAGGTGACTCCATTTATGTAAAGGATATCTCCTTAAAAGAAGGTATTAGGATTATAGAGAATCCTCAGATACCTGTAGTGACAGTGATTCTTACTGAGGCTGAGAAAGAGGAAGGTGAAGAGAAGGAAACTTAAACTGATACTAGGACTGGGAAACCCGGGTAGGAATTATTACTTAAGCAGGCATAATGTGGGTTATCAACTGATAGATACACTGGCTCACGATTACCATATCAAATTGAACAAGGAGGCATCTTTGGTCCAGTGGGGGGAAGGAGAGGTATTGGAGGAAAGGCTTATTTTAGCAAAGCCAATGACATTTATGAACTTAAGTGGGGAAGCAGCAAGTTATCTGATAGAGAAGTTTAATCTTTTCCCAGAAGAGATATTAGTGGTTCATGATGACATGGATTTGCCTTGGAGTAGGCTTAAGCTAGTGGCAAAGAGCGGACCAGGTGGACACAAAGGTGTGGCCTCTGTAATTGAAAAATTGGACACTGAACAGATCCCTAGGCTGAAGATTGGTATTGGCCGACCAACGGATAAAGACAAAGTTAGTTATGTATTAAGTGAGTTTTCTGAAGAGGAAATTAAGGCATTGCCTGAGATTATAAGGCAGGCAAAATTGACTATTGAATCGGTTTTGAAAGAAGGGTTACCAAAGGCTATGTCTATATTTAATGTAAGAGGCAAGTCCCCTCGAGCTGAGGCCCTGCAGGCTTCAGAAAAGGAATAACCTCTGCTATGTAAACAGATCTTGGCAAAGTCCAGGCAGGAGTGAAAGATGTTTAAGGTAGGTGAGTTGGCAGTGTACCCAGCACATGGTGTGGGTGTGATTGAGGCTATCGAGACAAAAGAGATCTCTGGTGGTCATCAAGCATTTTATATTATGCGAATTTTGGAAAATGATATGATTATCATGATACCCAAAAATAGCACACAAACAGTAGGACTGCGTCACATTGTCTCAAAAAAAGAAATTCCTGAAATTTATGAGGTATTAAAAAACCATAATTTTGTCTCAAATAATGGTCAGAGCTGGCATAGGCGTTATCGGGAATATGCGGATAGATTGAAAATAGGCTCTGTTTGTAGTTTGGCAGAATTACTAAAGGAATTAACATTGATTAAGAAAGAAAAGGAGCTTTCCTTTGCTGAGAAAAAGCTTTTAGACACAGTTCGAAGGCTTCTCACAAAAGAATTATCGATTGCCCAGGATGTGCCAGAAAAGACTATAGAAAAAGACTTAAGTCGTCTCCTTGATACCACCTTTTAGATAGTTTGTTGGGTTTACCCCGTTAGAAAGTTCTGCCTTGTGGCGAGGGATAAAAAAATAAATGAATTTTAATGAGGATGGGTCTAATGCCCCTTCGAATTTTCTAACGGGGTCTACACGGTTTTAACAGAACAAATTCAAATAACCTTTAATGTCCGGTATTTATAATTCTTAAAATGTCCCAATATACCTTTAAGATTGATCCATCAAATGTTGGCATAAGGTTGGATGTATTCCTATCAAAAAATACAACATTTTCCCGTTCCCAAGTTCAGAGGATGGTTGAGACAAAAGGGGTGAAAATCGATGATCAAATTATAAAAATGGTGGATTATAGGCTTAAAATTGGGGAAAAAATAGATTTTATTCCCTCTTTTAGTGATTTTGAGCTTACTCCTGAACCTATACCCTTAGATATTATCTATGAAGATGACTATTTGATAGTGATTAATAAACCATCTGGACTGGTGATATACCCTGCCCCAGGCCATTATAAGGGCACCTTAGTGCATGCCCTGTTGTATTATTATCCAGACCTTTCTGGGATCGGAGAGGTAAACAGGCCAGGCATTGTCCATCGTCTGGATAAAGGCACCTCTGGCATTATAGTAGTAGCAAAAAATGTATTTATGTACAGTGCCTTGGCTAGACAATTTAAAAGAAGGGAGATAGAGAAGGAATATTTAGCCATAGTTTTAGACATCCCTGATAAAAAACAAGGAATTATTGAATTTTCCTTAGGAAGGCATATAAAAGATAGAAAGCGCATCTCTATCAAAACAAAAAAACCTAGAACAGCTCAAACATTTTGGCATGTAAAGGAGACCTTTAAAAATAGCGCTTTGTTATTATGCATACCAAAGACCGGTCGCACCCATCAGATTCGTGTCCATTTATCTGCCATAGGACATCCTATTATTGGAGACCCCATATACTTACGTAAGGCCAGAATTAATAAGTTAAAATCAAGACATTTAAAAACATGTTTAAAAATGGCAAAAAGGCCTATGCTTCATGCCTCAAAAATAGGGCTTTTTCATCCTATAAAAGGCCATTTTATGCAATTTGAAGCAAAACTTCCTCAAGATATGAGTGAGTTTATTCAGACACTCAGGGCTTAAAAGATGCTTAAAGTCGGGCTTACAGGAGGGATTGCCTCTGGCAAAACAACAGTAACCAAACTCTTTAAGGATTTGGGAGCAAAAATCATTGATTCAGACGAGATTTGCCATAGACTGATGGCCCCGGACAGGCCCGCCTATCATGAGATTATTTCATATTTTGGGCTATCTTGCCTTAATCCTGATAAGACCCTTAATAGAGATTATTTAAGAGAGCGCATTTTATATAATTCTCCTGATAAACAGATATTAGAAAAAATCTTACATCCTAAGGTTCTTTCACATATAAAGATGCGCTTTAAACAAATGCAGCCTAAAGCCATTGTCATTGTAGATGTACCTTTACTGTTTGAAGTAGGCTGGCAGAAATATTTTGACTGTAGCATTGTTGTTTATGCAGAAAAGGAAATCTGTTTAAAGAGGCTTACAAAAAGTAAGCTGTCTAAACAGGAGGCAGGGCAATTTTTTAGGTTACAGATGCCTCTGAAGGAAAAGGTAAAAAAGGCAGATTTTATAATAGATAATTCAGGAGAATTGGAAGATACAAAAAAGCAAGTAGAAGAAATATGGAAAAAGTTGATTGAGCTTTCTTAAGCTCTATTCAGCAATATCATCAAATACAATGGGGATTCTATTTTTAAACTCCTGAAGTAAGGTAGCTGTAATTTCCCTCATTTGGGGATGGGCCCTTTTACTGGTGCGGAGTTTAAAGAAGTGTCGCCATTCTCTGATGTTCATAGTGATTACAATCTCTGTTTTTAAGGAATTTGGTAAAACAGACCTTGCCTCTTCAG
>CAZNJP010000011.1:0-14813 GCA_964573345.1 uncultured Syntrophobacter sp.
TCAAACTAACACCTTTTTTTCTGAATTTTGTCCAACTTTACCTGAAACATTATACGCCTATAAAAATGCCATATACAACTAAGAAACCTACTCTACATGTTTTATTTTATGTTGTATCTTGTAGCTTGGTTCTTGTAAAGGAAATTATAAAATTTAACATCCTGAATCCTGGCCCTGAACTTGTTTCAGGATCGGCCTAAATTAAGATTTGTTCATAGCTCCTTTATTTCACTCATTTTCCCTTAAATTTTTCCACCTTTTCAATTATTGCCTTAAATTTTTCCACCAAATATACAAAAAATCTTTCTCCCTTTTCTTTGGATGCCTTGGTAGGGTCTCCCCAGATACCACTCTTCCAATAATCTAATTTATTCCTTACCAATATGGGTTTTGGGAATTTTGGATAGTCTTCAAACGCACCACCTTTTACCCAATCTGGATGAAGATAAAGTATTAATGAGGTCTCCAATTCACCTGCATGGCCATCGTTTTTTGTCTCAACAGGTATGTCTTCACCAATTAAATCAAATATACTAACCACCGCTATACAATCGATTTCAGGAAGCTCTAAAAGCTCTTCTCCTATCTCTAAAAGGCTTGCCATATGCGTTCCCCCAGCATGCCCTGAAAAGAGGATAAACCTTTTAAATCCATGTCTTACAAAACCAAGGACAATATCCTTTGCCAAAATGCGTAAGGCATTTCCAGAAATAGTAATGGTGCCTGGGTGCTCCTTGGTGCTCCTGCATACACCATAGTATACAGGCGGGGAGACAATGATTTCTTTTTCCTTTGAGGCAGCCAAGCTTAGTTCATGGGCAATGATGGCATCGGTTCCCAGTGGCAGATGGGGACCGTGTTCCTCTATAACGCCAAAAGGGATTAATACAATGTAATCTCTTGCCTTTGAAAAATCTGGCATAGTAATGGTTTCTAATTGCATAATTAACCTCTTAGATTTTTGCCAGAATAATATCAATATCCTGCATTATTTTCAAGAAGCTTGTATTAGGGCTTGATTTATCCTTGCAATAAGGACTTTTGGGAAATTAAAAAAGTAGGCTGCCATAGATGCCATGCAGGAAAGGAAATAACCTAGCTATCCAAGATAAATTCTGTAATAAATAGATTCTCTTGTTTTTCTTTTTCTAAAGTAGACCAGTTGCCTTCATAGCCATGGCCTGGCCAAATAGTGGTTTCATCAGGTAAAGGCAAGATCTTTTCCTTTATAGACTCTAAAAGTTGTTCAAAGGAACCACCTGGTAAATCAGTCCTCCCTACTGCCCCCACAAATAAGGTATCCCCTGTAAATAGGTTTCCATTTACATAAAGACAAATACTGCCAGGGGTATGACCAGGGGTATGAATAATATTGATTTTTAATGTACCTATTTCCAATACATCTTTATCCTTTACCAATACATCTGCTTCTGGTAAACAAAAAAGTCCCAATTTCTTAAATACATCCTTTGCCTCCTCTGTCTTAAAAAAGACTACATCTGCTTCATGCAAGGCAATCTTAGCACCAGTCAATGCCTTCATTTCTTTATTGCCAGCAATATGGTCTGGATGACCATGGGTATTTACAATATATTTTATTTTCACCCCCTTATTTTTAACTTTATTCATAATCTTTTTACATTCAGCGGCGGGGTCAATTACTATCCCTTCCTTTGTATTGGTACAGGCAATAAGATAGGAAAATACCTCTAATTCTCCTAATCTTACAGGGATTTGTTCAATAATCATTTAACCAATTTTATAGATTGAACTACCTTTGTCAAGAAAACGTTGACAAGACACTGAAATTTTCCTACCAAAATTAATATGAAATATTTAGAAGCACTATTTCCCCAGTTGCCATTTCCTGATAGATATACCTTAAAAGGGCCTGCCGAGGGTTTACATAACATAAGGCTAGTAATTCAATATAAAGGCACTGCTTATGCAGGCTGGCAGCGTCAGAGAAGTGGTATTCTTACAATTCAAGAGGTATTGGAAGGTTGTACTTCTAAAATGATAGGTGAAAAAATAAAAATAAATGTCTCAGGTAGGACAGATGCAGGGGTGCATGCCTTGGTCCAGGTAGTAAATTTTCATACAAATAGCACTTTGAGCCCTGATGTCTTTTTAAAGGGCCTAAATAGCCTTTTACCAAAGGACATTATGGTTCGTTATGCAGATGAGGTAAGTTCTGATTTTCATTCCAGATTTAATGTAAAAAGTAAGACATATATGTATCTTATATTAAATGATAAAATTTCTTCACCATTTTTTAGAGATCTTAGCTGGCAAATTTATAAAAAACTCAATTTAGGTGCAATGAGAGAAGCAGCAAATTGCCTCCCTGGCACCCATGATTTTGCCTCCTTTATGAATACAGGAACTTTTGTAGAAAGTACAGTGCGTGAGATTTATAGATTAGAGATAAAAAATATTCCTCCACTTATTATAATAGAGATAGAAGCCAATGGCTTCCTCAGGCATATGGCAAGAAATATTGTAGGGTTGCTTATAGAAATAGGAAAGGAGAGGCGCTTTCCTGACGAAGTGCCAAGTATTATAGAAGGAAAAAATCGCGCCCTTGCAGCAATAACTGCCCCAGCTCAAGGATTGTTCTTAAAGGAAATAAGGTATTGATTTTATAATTTTTGAGGAGTGATGTGTATTACTTAAGATGCATGTTTTATTTCCTTATTTTTTACTTATCATTTTGCACACCAGGGATAGCCCAATGGCATAAGGTAACCTGGGTGATTGATGGGGATACTATCATACTGGAAGATACCAGGCATATAAGGTATTTGGGAATCAATGCCCCAGAAATTCCTCATCATAATAAACCAGGAGAACCACTTGGAAAAGAAGCCCTGAGATTTAATATGGACCTGGTTAAAAACAAATATGTCCGCCTAGAAATGGATAAGGAAAAAGTGGATAGGTATGGTAGATTTTTGGCTTATGTATTCCTGAAAGATGGCACATTTGTAAATGCAGCATTAATTAAGGAAGGATATGCCTATGTTCTATCTGTTGGCCCTAATGTGAGATATAGGAAGCTCCTTTTAGATTATCAAAGGGAGGCAATGAAAAATAATAAAGGTATCTGGAAAGTAATACTAAATGAAACTTCCCCCTATTATATAGGAAATAAAAGGTCAAAGGTATTTCATCGCCCTAAGTGCCCTTTTGGCTCAAGGGTTTCTCCATTTAACCTGATTAAGTTCCACTCGAAATGGAATGCCTTTTATGAAGGCTATCGCCCTTGTAAAAAATGTTTGCCTTAAAAGGATAGTTAAGTTACTTCCTTCCCTGCATCTGGTCCAGGACTGGTTATATAAATGGATTTTACCTTTATAATAACCACTCCTTTCACCTCTAGCTCAGGTTTTTCAGCCTTTACTATTTGAACCCCTTTTTCAAATAATTTACCTGAAGTCTCAATCCTTGCCTCTCCTTTAAACTGGTATCCTCTCCTGGGTGTGCTATCCCAATCCCAGACTGAAAGTGCTACATTAGGATTTTCCTTTATATTTTCTAGTGTCTTTTTCATAAAGACGTTTACAAACATAATCTCATCATCTGAAATTAGTTTGACAAAGTGAATAGGGACTACATTGGGCATTCCATCTTTAGTAGAGGTAGCAAATGCCCACCCCCTAGTTTTTTCTATTACATCCTTCATTTCTAAGGTAACTTTTGCCATAATTACCTCCCCTTTTATTTTAAAAAATTTTAATTGATGTAAATAAAAATGTCAATAGAACCCTTTGCCATATTAGCGATATGCGTAATTACTCAATATTCTATGGATTTTCAGGGTTTTCCTTTAAGGTGAAAGACTATTTTTGGCAGAGCAGGCAAAAATAACTGCTCCTTCCGCCAATTTTAATGCGTTTAATTGGTGTGCCACAGCGCAAACATGGCAGGTCTTCTCGTTGATAGACAAGGCGGTGGTTCTGATAAATGCCCTTTGCTCCATCAGGCTTTATATAGCTTCGAATAGAGGCACCACCAAGTCTTAGACCTTGCTTCAGGGCCTTGCGCACAGACCAGGCAAGTTTACCTATCTGGGTAGTGGTTAAGGCCGAGGCAGGGGTTAAAGGATTGATCTTTGCCAGCCAAAGGGCCTCGTCACTATAGATATTACCCAAACCTGCTAGACATTGTTGATTAAGGAGAATGTTTTTAATAGGTGCATGCCTCTTTCGAAGCCCTTTGGCCAACTGAGATGGTGTAATCCTTAAGGCATCTGGACCTAACTTTTTTAAAAAGGGTACCTCATTTAATCTTTTTTCTGGCACGATTTGCCAGTAACCAAACTGGCGTAAATCTGCATAACGCAATTGGTAATCTGTTTGGGTAAAAGAGACCAAAAGATGGGTATAGCGAGGCAAAAGGGCTGTCTCAGATTGCCACCAGAGCTGACCGGTCATTTTTAAATGGATAAGCCATACATAAGGTGGAGCCAAAATGAGAATCAATTTCCCTTTTCGCACAATATCTTTAATGGGATAGCCCAGGGCAGATGGCAATATTTCAGGGGTGCGCAAGATTTTGGCCTTTTGATAGGTTACATTAACTGGCACCAGCCCCTTCAAACAAGGCCTTAATGTCTGGACAATTGTTTCTATCTCGGGCAGTTCTGGCATGGATACTTATTTTCCTTCAATCTCCATGCTCAGCATCTTTTTTAAAGTGTCAAAAAGTCTTTTGTGACGTTCTTCATCAGAGAGAATTTCTTCATAGATTGCCTTTGTCTCTGTATCCCCTTCTTCTTCACAAATAGCAATATGCTTTTTATACATCGCAATTGCCCCTTCTTCTGCAGCTATATCCTGCTCTAACATTTTCGTAAAATCTTCTTCCCAGGAGATCTTCCCTACCTTAACACTTTCCTGTTCACCCAGGGCAACCACCCTTTTAGAAAAGGTCTCTGCGTGTTTCATTTCTTCAATGGCTATTTTTTCCAGCATCTCCCGCACGATGGGGTGCCTCTCCTTGGGAAACCGGTAATGCTGGCCCATATATTGAAAAATCGCCCCAATTTCCCCTTCAATGGCTTCGTTAAGAATGGCAATAATTTTTTCTTTATTCATCACTTTCCTCCTTTTTTATTTTGGCAATAGCCTCCTTTGCCCACTCACCTAAAGGTTTTTCATAAAATTTGCCTTCAATGTAAATCCGCACTGGCTCTTGGTGTTCTTTTAATCTTTCCAAAAAAGGTAATGCTGACAAAAAAGCTACTTCTCCCATGGCCCAAGCTGCCAGACCTAGGGCTTCAACATCATTACTGTTAAAGACTGTTAATATTGTATCCTGAAAAAAGGCTACGGAATCTGTTATACGCCTTCCCAACCGCCCTATTCCCCAAAGGCCACTTTTGACCAAAGGGGGTTCTTCAAAGGCATGGGAAATCATCATACTACCATAAGGTTTTAGTAACTCAGGAATATGGACAATAATTTCAGCTATAGTCTGAGGAGCACTCCAACCAATACCGCCTGATTCATCAGTCAATGACCAAAAGAGGTTTCGCATGTATTCCCGCACCTTTTCCTTTTGCCCTGCCTGCCACCAGCGTTGCATCAATTTGGCCACTACAGAAATGGCTGGCCAGCGTATATTTTCATCTGTCTCATAAAGAGAAAAGCGGAGTACTTTCCAAGCATGTTTGTCTTCTTGGCATAAATCAAGCAGTCTGTTATAATCCCTTTTTTGCAAAAGGGTCTTAACTTGCTGTTTAATTGATTTATTCCGTGGTACGAAAGACAACACACCACCTTTAATACCTACAACATACTTCCTTTTATTTTTTTTCCTTATATTTATTCAACTTCTATACAGTTCTGCCATACCCCGTGAATGTTACAATAGGCGAGCGCACAGAAAGCCTTGAATTGTCCAACAGGCACCTGAAATCTAGCATTGGGATTAGTGTAAGTAGCAGCGAAGGTTACTTTGCCAAGGTCAACTAGCTGTCCGTCTTTCTTTACGCCGTATAGTTCTACCCATGCGATATAGTGTTCCACAGTGTTAGGATGTGCCACATCCTTGCCAACGAACACCCTTACTACATCTACACCTTCTGCACCACGCGCCTTACCTACCTCAATGATCGGAACATGCTTTTCCTTTCCTTCAGCTTCTACACCTTTTAGTATGTCTGCAAAATTCATTTTTTCACCTCCTTTTATTTTTAAAAGACGGTAACTTCATATCCTTCTTAATACCACCTCAAAAAATTAAAATTCCTTTTTTTATAAGTCTTTTCTAATGCTTCCTTGCCCCTTTACGCATATGAGCAGCTAATTCCTTGATTTCTACCAGGTCCTTTTTTAATTTGGCATATCCATACCACGTGGTATAATCTGGATTTATATGAAAAGCACCTTGGAAGGTCTTCATGCGGTGATCCATAAACATCTCATAGAGAAGTTCTTCTACAGGGGTGTTGACCTCATAAAAGGTCAATAAATCAGGGTAGGGGAAGGTTGCCTGGTTGGTTGTCTTTTTGATGATTCCATCCCGATAAAGCCCGGCTACTATCTCGATGGCCTCAGCAAAGATCTTGTCTGCTGCCTTGAGCATAAGGTCGGCATTATTTAGATTTTCCTTAGAAAAGTTAGCAGAGTGGCACTTCTGACAGGCTGCCCGCATCTTGTCCCTTTCTTTCTGCCACTCCTCTTTTGTTAATCTGACCAGGTTCCCTGCCTTCACTACATCTAGGCGTTTGGTGGGCTTGGCGTCTTTATCCAGGACACCAAGGGCCTTAAGGATTATGACCCGATGTCCTATCCACTCTGGGTCATCCTCTGGTAGTCTTAGACCAAGAAAACCCCAGGCGGTCATGACCCGATGGTCACCATTTTGCATATGACAATCCTGACAAGTAGGGCCACGATGGGCCTTACGGTCAAGGAGGTAGGAAGAGCCATGTTTTGAATGAAACCAGAATTCCCACTGGGCATGGTCAAAGCCAGTGTGGCAATTATTACAGGCCTCTGGTTCTTTGGCCTCTGCCTTTAAAAAGGCATGGCGGGTATGGCAGTTTTGGCAATCCATACCATACCGATAATACTTCCTTAGTTCATTTTCCCGCACTTGTTGATTGGTAACCCCTAGATTGTGACAGCCATTACACCCCTTCTGCCCGGCAATAAAGGCCTGTGGCTGTTTGTGAGCAAAACCAGGAAAGGCAGTTATAGCCACCAGCCCCAGGGCATGTTTTCCACTGAGATATTGTCTGGCCTGGGTTGAATGGCACTTTTGACAAGTGCTTATGGTGGGCAATTTGGCCTTGTTAACGTCGGCTTCACTCATATGGGCCTTACCATGGCACGCATAACAGGCCAATTTTTTGGACATTTTGCCTCGATTAAAATCTTTCACAGCCATAGGTGTTATCTTGCTGTGACAGTCCTCACACTTGGACGGCTTTGCCTGAACTGTAGCAACTGAAACTAGCCAAAACATCCCTACGAATAACAAAAACCATACATACTGTTTCATTGTTTCCTCCTTTACACAAAAATTTATAATTATTATAAACTAAAAATTTATTCTTGTCAATAATTGATTCTTCTCCTGTTTTATGTTAAAGTAAATAGCAATTAAAATTAAAATCAGGAGTATAAAGAGAGTATACCACTTGGAGAAATGAATTTGCAAAAAGAGTTGGAAGAAAAAGTTGCCTTATTAAAGGAAAAGGGGGCAGTGGTAACTACACCTCGGCTGATTATTCTGGAGTATCTTTTGCAAAATAGGGGTCATCCTACGGCTGAAGAAGCCTATCAGACCTTAAAGCAACGCTTTTCTTCCCTTTCCCTGGCCTCTGTCTATAATACCCTTAAGCTTTTCAGCAAGCTTGGCATTGTAATAGAACTGGTCATAGATAAAGATAAAGTCCGTTATGACATTGATACTAGGCCTCATGCCCATTTTAAATGTCTGCAATGCGGAAGGATTTATGACCTATTTGACATCCAGCTCCCAAAAATAAAGAAAGCGTTGGGCCATAAAGTTTTGGTGGCTCAGCTTTACCTCTATGGTATCTGCCAGGAGTGTTCCTCGAAGTAAGTAAAAGATGCTGGTGATACTATTCCATTAGTGGTTTCCAATCCTATGGACATCCTCACCTATGTGACATTAAAAAGCATACTTAAAGATATAAAATTTTAAAAGCAGCAACTTGCGAAAATCAGAAATTCCCAATGTAGCTAACGTCGAATGTACATAGGATCGATTGTAATCTCCTTGGTAGGTAGACAGAATTCACAGATTGCAATATCCTACGGTATCCTGCAAGCTTCAGGATCGCACTTTGAATAGTGTTCTCTTTCAAAAAACTTTTCCTCAACCCCAAGCTCTAAGACTTGCTCTTTTAGAGAACCATAACGGTAAATAGTTATACCTTTACATCCTAATTGGTAAGCCAATAGATAAGCTCTTTTCACATCTTCTGGTGTAGACTCATGGGGCATATTTATAGTCTTAGATACCGAATTATCCACATACTTCTGAAAAGCTGCCTGTATCCTGATATGCTGCTCGACCGATACTTCTAAGGCAGTTACAAAGACCTTCTTAGCCTCTTTGGGAATATCTGGGATATTTTTTATACTTCCAGCTTTTGCTATCTTCTGGATAAGCTCCTCACTGTAAAAGCCCTCTTTAATTGCGTAATTTAAGAAGATAGGATTGACCTCTACCAGCCTTTCTTCCTCTAAGACATGAGCCCTTGTATAGGCAATGGCAAAAAGTGGTTCTATCCCTGTAGTGGTTCCAGCTATAATACTTATTGTACCTGTAGGGGCGATGGAGGTTTGAGTAGCATTTCTGACCCTAATACCCTTCTTGGCATAGATACTCTTTCTCCAGAATGGGAAGACCCCCCTCTCTTCAGCCAGATTCATAGAAGCCCTCAAAGCCTCCTGAGCTATAAAGGACATCAGCTTCTCTGCTAAACTAAGTGCTTTACTAGAATCGTAAGGTATTCTTAATCTGATGAGCATCTCTGCAAAGCCCATTACCCCAAGACCTATTTTGCGATTTCCCCTTGTTATGTGCTCTACCTGAGGGATGGAAAATTTATTTACCTCTATTACATCATCCAAGAATCTTATTACTTTATGGGTTGTAATTTTGAGCTTTTCCCAGTCAATTTCCTCTTTATCCTTGTTCTCTTTAAGCATATGGGAAAGGTTAATGGAAGCAAGATTGCAACTCTCATAGGGCAGTAGAGGAACCTCTCCGCAGGGATTTGTGGATTCTATCAATCCTATTTCAGGTGTAGGTTGAGCCCTGTTTATTGTGTCCAGAAACACCAATCCTGGATCACCTGTCTCCCATGCATTTTCTACAATGGCATCGAAAACCATTCTGGCCTTTAACCTTTTGACCACCTTCTTAGTTCTAGGATTAATCAATTCATAATCTCTATCCTCTTCCAGAGCCTGCATAAAAGAATCAGTAACACCTACCGAGATATTGAAATTGGTAAGAACCGATTCTTCTCTCTTAGCAGTGATAAACTCTATAATATCAGGGTGATCAACTTTAAGGATCCCCATATTTGCTCCCCTTCTTTTTCCTCCTTGTTTGATGTTCTCTGTAGCACAGTCAAAGATCTTCATAAAAGAAACCGGTCCTGATGCTTCACCCCCAGTTGAGGTAACAATGCCCCCTTTTGGTCTTAGTTTAGAAAATGAGAATCCTGTACCTCCTCCGGTTCTCTGAACGATAGCCATATCCCTTAAGGCCTGGAATATGCCTTCCATTGTGTCTTCCACAGGAATTACAAAGCAGGCAGATAGCTGACCTAAAGAAGTTCCAGTATTCATAATGGTTGGAGAATTGGGGAGGAAATCAAAGGAAGTAAGGAGATTATAAAATTCTTCTTCCCAGTAATCAGCAGCCTTTGTCCTTCCGAAGAGAAGCTCTGCATGGGCAATTCCCTTAGCTATCCTTGCAAAGAGCTCTTCAGGGGTTTCAATAATCTTCCTTTCTTCATTCCTCTTTAAATACCTTGCCTCTAAGACCTTTATAGCATTATCAGAGAGTTTTAATGACATGTTTTTTTCTTCAGCTTTACCTCTATAGTATCTGCCAGGAATGTTTAATCGGCTAGTCTTGTCATCTTTGTGGCCATCTTGATTGCTGCTATTAAACTAGAAGGGTCAGCTATCCCTTTTCCTGCAATATCATAAGCCGTTCCATGATCTACGGATGTGCGGATTATAGGAAGCCCCATGGTGATGTTTACACCGTCTCTAAAGTGAAGCAATTTAAAGGGAATTAGGCATTGGTCGTGATACATACAGATTACTACGTCATATTTCCCTTCTTTGGCAAAATAAAAGACAGCGTCAGGGGGCAAAGGCCCTTCTGCATTAAAACCTTTCTTTTTTGCTTCTTTTACTGCAGGGGCAATGATCTCTTCATCTTCTTTCCCTATCAGTCCACCTTCTCCAGCATGCGGGTTTAAGCCAGATGCTGCCAATCGAGGAGCAGAGATACCCATTTTTTCTTTAAAAAATTGCTGAGCCAAATCTATGATATCTAGAATTTTTTCTGTAGTAACCAATCTAGGTACATCCTTTAAAGGCACATGGATAGTTACTAAGACCACATTGATTTTATCTCCTGAGAGTAACATTGCATACCTTTTGGTATTTGTTAATTTTGCCAAAAGCTCTGTATGTCCAGTAAAAGGAATACCTGCTTGATTTATCACTGCCTTATTTACCGGGCAGGTAACTATCCCATCAATCTCTTTTTGTTTTGCCAACTGGACGGCCTTCTCAATATAGGCTATGGCTGCCTTACCCACCTGTTTTGTAGGTTTCCCATATATAAGATCCGATTTATCTAAGTGGGTTACAGAGATTACATCTAGCTGTTTAGGTACTTCTGAATTTAAAATATCTGCTGCCCTTTTTAATGCTCCATAATCGCCAATTACAACAGGCCTGCAGAATTGATATATCTCGGGTCTGCTCAAGGCCTTTATGCTAATCTCTGGTCCTATCCCACATACATCGCCCAGGGTAATTCCTAAAATTGGAAGAGCCATCTTTGCCTCCTATATCAAATTTGTTCCCAATTATACCACATTTACAACCATCAAGAAAGATTTTCCTTGCCATTTTACATCATATTTTCTATAATCCATGGCAATGAAAGAGAAGGTGCTTGTTGCTGGTAGTGGGGCCAGAGACCATTGCCTGGCTGAAGAATATGCAGAGCATGGGCACAAGACATATATTGCACCAGGAAACCCTGGGATAAAATATACAGGAAAGGGCAAAACTGGTTGGATAGAGTGTGTACCATTGAGAGAACCTGCCCTTATTGCAAAGTTTTGTAAAGAAAACAATATAACCTTGGTAGACGCTGGCTCTGAAAATGTCTTGGACCAGGGGATTGTAGATGCATGCAATGCCTTAGGGATAGCAACAATAGGGCCTAAAAAAGAATATGTCAGGATAGAGAGTGATAGGAAATTTACAAGTAAACTCTTGAGGAGGATAGGTGTCCCAAAACCAGAGTTTGCAGTCTTTGATAACCCAGAAAAGGCAAAAAAATATGTGAAGAATATAGGCTATCAGGTTGTGGTCAAGGCCAATGGACTGGCCTCTGGGAAGGGTTGCATGGTCTGCGATGATGTTGATGATGCAATAGATGCCATTGAAACTATAATGATAAAAAGGAAATTTGGGGAATCAGGGGAAAAGGTTGTAATTGAAGAAAGGAAATACGGAGATGAGATATCATTTTTTGTTTATCTAGACGGAGAACACATCCTTCCATTAAAGATGTTTGCAAAAGATTATAAACCAGCATTTGATTCAGACGATAAACTAGGGATGTTTGTCTTTAATTATGGCCTTGATGAAAAGGGAATAAGAAGGGGATTGAACAAGCTTGGGATAAGATGCCCTGAGAATCTAAAATCTATGGATGAAGAAAAAAAGATTCAATATCTAAAAGAGGTTTTGAAAGAAGGTGCTAAATTACCAAACCTAAACACAGGTGGAACAGGGTGCTATTGCCCTCACAAGCTGGTTAGCCCACATCTAGTAAATAGAATAATAAAGGAGATAGTAAATCCCACGGTAAATGAGATTTATAGACGGGGATGGAGATATAAGGGTGTTTTGTATTTTGGCCTAAACAGGGACCCAGATGGTAGATTAGATGTATTTGAGATTAATGTAAGACACGGTGACCCAGAGGCAGAGGTGATTCTTAGGAAACTGGAAACAAGCCTTTTTGAGATAGGGATGGCTACATGGAACGGAAAACTTGATGAAATAAAACCAAAATGGAATGACAATTACTATGTAGATGTTATTGCAATGGTTGGAAGGGCAAAAGGCGAAAGGGGAAGGTATCCTGGATATCCAGGAAGATATGGAAAAGGTTACAAGATAAAGGGTTTAGAGGACATAGATAATGGGATTGCTGTTTTTTATTCAGGTGTTGATGAACACCCTGAGAAAGGGCTTGTAACAAGTGGCGGAAGGGTCTTGCATATTGTAGCCAGTGACCATAATCTAGATATGGCTGTAAAAAAGGCATACAAAAACATAGAAAAGATAAAATTTCTGGATTATGAAAACAAAAATTGTATAAGGTATAGAGAAAAAATAGGCTTAGACTAATAAATTAGTAGTAAACTAAGGAAATACGATTTTACTGAGGGAATTGGGGGTGTAAACATGTATCATTTGGAGGATTATAGAGAAATTGTGGGAGATGAAACTATATCAGCAATATATAAAAAGGCAAGGAGACTTTACGGAAAGCGTGTCATAAATATCAATTCTACCCCTTATGGTGGTGGGGTAGCAGAGATATTACACTCTCTGGTGCCACTGATGGAAGATGTAGGGATACTGACAGGTTGGAGGATAATGCCTGCTACACCTGATTTTTTCACTATAACAAAAAAATTTCACAATGCACTCCAGGGCGATCCCATAAACCTCACCGAGATAAAAAAACGACTGTATGTGGAAACTAATGAAGACTTTTCCTACTATTGTCACGTAATGCATGATTGTGTATTTGTACATGACCCACAGCCCCTACCGCTCATAAGATTCTATAAGAAAAGGCAGCCATGGATTTGGAGGTGTCATATAGACCTATCAAACCCACATAAAGAACTCTGGGAATTCCTTAAAAAGTTCATCTTAAAATATGACATGGTTGTCTTTTCATGTGAAAAATATAAAAAGGAAGCCCTGCCGGTAGAACAGAGATTTATCTGCCCATCCATTGACCCCCTCTCATTAAAAAATAAGGAACTTTCTGAAAAAGACATATCAAAATATATTAAAAAAGCGGGTATTCCAACTGATAAGCCAATTATAACACAGGTTTCGAGAATGGACCCCTGGAAAGACCCAGAAGGCTTACTTGAGATATTTAAACGTGTAAAGGAAAAGATTGATTGCAGATTGGTCTATTGTTATAACATAGCATTAGATGACCCACAAGGTGCTGAAATATACTCTAAAGTGCGTCGTAAGGCAAAAAAATTTCTAGAAAAAGGGGAAGTAATATTTGTTTTGGGTAATAACCAGATCCTTGTTAATGCCATACAAAGGTTTTCTACTGTAGTAGTGCAAAATTCTATAAGGGAAGGATTTTGTCTCGCTATAACCGAGGCACTATGGAAAGAAAAACCAGTGGTAGCTACAAATGTAGGAGGAATCCCTCTTCAAATAAAAGACGGGGAAAATGGCTTTTTGGTTGAGCCTCATGATACAGAGCAATTTGCAGACAGGATTATAGAAATTTTGAAAAATCCATCTATGGCACAAGAAATGGGCAAAAAAGCAAAGGAGATTGTCAGGGAAAAATTTTTAATAACAAGGGCACTTTTAGATTGCCTGGAGCTATTAGATGAGATAATGAAATGAATGGATGTCTTTATACTAAGTGCTCTGGTTCGTAATTACGGTAACGTATTTTAATAAGGGTGGTATTGAGACTCTTCACAGAGCCTGTCCTGAGCGAGATTCTTCAGTCGCTATCGCTCCTTCAGAATGACAGTAAGCGAAGGGTTCAGAGTGACAAGCACTGTCAGCTTACGTTACCATATTTATGGAAACGTGTATTAAGTTTTCAAGGAGGTGAAAATGGAAAAATTTATAAATCGGATAGTTAGGGCAGCTAAATTAGATAGTAATCTTTATGAAGAGGTAGAGGCAGACACTGGGGCTATGGGCCAGGCCATGGCAGTGGTTGTCCTTTCAAGCATAGCGGCTGGAATTGGTAGTACAATGCAAGGAATAGGGGCATTATTTTTAGGAACTATATTGTCCCTGGTGGGCTGGTACATCTGGGCCTATCTAACTTATCTTATTGGCACAAAATTACTTCCTGAGCCTCAAACTAGCTCAAATCCAAAAGAACTACTGCGAACTATCGGTTTTTCAAGTGCCCCTGGACTGACCCGCATCTTGGGTATCATTCCCCCCCTTAGGGTAATCGCCTTTTTTATTGCAAATATTTGGATGATAGTGGCCATGGTTATTGCTGTAAGACAAGCCCTTGATTATAGAAGCACTATTAGGGCAATTAGTGTAGTCTTTATTGGTTGGTTTGTCCAAATTATATTTTTTGCCTTATTGATTCAATTGATGGGAGTGCGCCTGTCTAAATGAAAAAAGGGGGTTGTTCTGTTTAAAATGCTATCTATTCTGCCTAGATCCTGCTTGGTGTCTACAAAATTCAGATTTTAAACAATTTTTTTCCTTGACATTTTAATTTGAAAACATTATAGATAGCCAAAAGTTAAA
>CAZNJP010000011.1:14913-23498 GCA_964573345.1 uncultured Syntrophobacter sp.
AATTTTTTTCCTTGACATTTTAATTTGAAAACATTATAGATAGCCAAAAGTTAAAAAGATGTCGAGAAGGTTATTTGATTCAATTACACTTGCTTTTATACCCCATAAAGGGGGGAAACCCATTAGATTACGCATTTCCTTTCTAGGAATTATCATAGGGGTAGCCTTTGCTCTCATTACCATTTCAGCCACCGCCTTACTCATTATTAGGGCACCATCTTATTTTTCTTTAAAAAAGGGGATTTGCCAAGCTAAACAACAAATTATCGCCTTAAAAACCGATTATGATTCTGATGTTGGTTGCCTCAAAGATACTTTAACCAAGCTTCAGCAGACAGAAAAGGAATTAAGAAAATTGCTTGATTTGGGTTCAAAGGAAGAAATTGTCAAGGCTGTAGAGCCCAAAAATATTCCTTTTTCTGGTATAGGTTCTGTAGATATTGAAGTTATAAAGGAGGAAATGAGAGAAAGAGTCAACAGTTTAGTGGAACTTAAATACTATTTAGAAAAACAAAAATCCGTTTATTTAGCTACTCCAAAGGGATGGCCAGCAAAGGGTTATATAAGCTCTGGATTTGGTTGGCGCATTCATCCTATCACTGGTAAAAGGGAGTTTCATCGTGGAGTAGATATTGCAGCCCTTTCAGGCACTCCGATAAGGGCTACAGCTAATGGTATGGTTATTACCACAGGTAAAAAAAGAATCAGTGGCAATTATATTATTATACAGCATGGATATGGATTTACCACAGTTTATGCCCATTTGAAAAAATATATAGTAAAGGTTGGGCAAGAAGTAAAAAGAGGAGAGGTCATTGGTTATATAGGTTCAACAGGCTTTAGCACAGGGCCACATCTGTATTACGGAATTTCTAAAAACAAAAAGTGGGTAAATCCAATGACCTATATTAGGTCAAATAAAATAGCTGATAAAAAAACCAAAGATAGAAGAGGATAAACATGTGGAAAAAATTTAAAGCGAATGAAAAAATAGACTCTTTATTGGGAGAAAAGTCAATATTTAAGGGAGAAATAGAGATTCAGGGCGGACTACGCATCGATGGAAAACTTGAAGGCAAAATCAAAGCAGATTGTATAACAATAGGTGAAAAGGCAGATATTAAGGCAGAAATTGAGACAAAGACTATTTCTATAAACGGGAAAGTAGAAGGGAAAATCACGGCTACACAATTGGTTACTATTGAGGCCAAAGGACAGGTATATGGTGAGATAACAGCTCAAAAAATGGCTATTGCAGAAGGCAGTATCCTTGAAGGAAAGTGCACAAGATTAAAAGAGAAAGAAGGCGTGATAGAATTGAAACCAAAGGCATCCATCTCTTCGGACAAATAAAGTAAATAAAAATCTTTTGTCTATTTCTTTTCTTTATATTTGTTAATTTGGGAAACGTTGATAGAAGATATACCCTTGAGAAAAACTAGAGATGATTACTATTTTCAAAGATTGAACACCTTAACAAATCTGCCTTAGAATAAGTACTAAGAAAAATCTTGACATTTGAAATATTGTGTGTATAAAAGAACCAGTTGCTGATACTTTCGGCATAAAGGGGGGAGTCATATGAATAAGGGAGAATTAATCGATGCTATTGCTAGAGATGCTGGTATTTCCAAGACATTAGCAAGGGCGGTATTGGACAGCACCATTGATACGGTAACAAATAGCTTAAAGAAAGGGGATAAGGTTACTTTGGCTGGGTTTGGAACCTTATCTGTCATGAAAAGGAAGGCTAGAAACGGAAGGAATCCTCAGACAGGGAAGCCTATTAAGATTAAGGCCAAGAAAGTGGCTAAGTTCAAGGCCGGAGCTAACTTAGCTAAAGCGGTTAAGTAAGTGTAATTATAGGTTTACAATTACAATATTTATAGGCTTGGTATTTTTATTTAATGCCCAGCTAATAAAGTGAGACTGGGCCAGGCCTTTAACTTCTAAGATGCCTGTGTGCTTTATCTATCGGGTAAGTAGATGGGTTTTGTCCTTTCATCTCATAGCCACCAGTCCAAGAACAACTTTTGTAGAAATCATCTTAACCCTCTCTCTTCAGCCTTTTCTATATAAATTATAAATTGTTTTACAATACTTTATATGATCGAAAATATATTTATAACCGGAAGGCCAGGCTGTGGAAAGACAACTCTGATAATGGAAATCATTAAAGAATTGAATCTAAGTATAGGTGGGTTTTATACTGCTGAGATTAGAGGAAGGGGTGAAAGAAAAGGGTTTAAGATTATTGACCTTGAAGGAGAGGAAGGTATCTTGGCCAATACCGAGTTAGAAAGTCCTTATAAGGTAGGCAAATATAAAGTAAATTTAAAAGACTTAGAAGAAATAGGGGTGAAATCCGTACTAGATGCAATCAATAAAAATAAGATAGTGATAATTGATGAAATTGGGAAAATGGAGTTATTTTCTGAAAGATTTAAAAAGGCGGTTAAGGAGGCAATAAATAGTAAAAATAAGGTGCTTGGAACTATAAAATTGGCCAAAGATCCCTTTATTGAAAAGATAAAAAATAGAAAAGATACAAAGATCTTCTATCTGACAGAAGGCCACTTTGAACAAATCAAAACCGAGATTATTAAAATCCTTGGCCAATCGCTTTAATCGCAGTATAGAACTTGACTATATCTTTCTTATCGACAATTATTAGAGTTTGATATGAATGTCTTGGTTACAGGCGGGGCAGGATTTATCGGGTCTCACTTAGTGGAGACCTTAAAAAAAGAGGGCTTCTTTGTCAGGGTTTTAGATAATTTTTCTACAGGAAAGAAAGAAAATTTGCCTAAAGAGGGTATAGAACTAATTGAAGGAGATATAAGTGAAAGTCAGCTTTGCCTCAGAGCAACAAAGGAAGTTGAAGCAATCTTTCATGAAGCAGCGTTGGTCTCGGTCCCCCTTTCGATAGAGCGCCCTTTTGATACACATAGAATAAATGTTACAGGGATATTAAATCTGCTTTGGGCAGCCAAGGAGAATGGGGTAAGAAAGTTTATCTTTGCAAGTTCTTGTTCTATTTATGGGCTCAAGGGGAAAGAAGGCTACGGTCTAAAAGAAGGTATTACTACCCCTGAACCACTTTCTCCTTATGCAAGCAGCAAACTTATAGGGGAGGTTTATTGCAAGCTCTTTAGCCAAGTCTATGGTCTAGAAACCATTTGTCTAAGATATTTTAATGTCTATGGTGAAAGACAAGACCCGAGTTCTCCTTATGCTGCAGTGGTCCCTATCTTTATAACCCGTATCTTAGAAGGGAAGCCCCTTACTGTATATGGAGATGGGAGGCAAACAAGAGACTTTGTCTATGTCAAGGATGTGGTAAGGGCAAATCTTTTGGCCCTGACTTTAAATAAGGGAAAAGGGCAAGTATTAAACATTGGGTCAGGCAAGAGTCATTCTGTTTTGGGATTAATTGAAATATTAAAAGGAATCACTGGTAGCAACCTAGATATCCAGTTCGCACCACCTCGCCCTGGCGATGCAAGACATGCCACAGCCGATTTAAAAAAGACAAAGCAAATCTTAGCGTTTCACCCGCAGATAGATTTTTATCAAGGCCTAAAAATGACCTATGATTGGTTTAAAAAAACTGCAACAAAACTGGATAAAATTTAATAATAATCAAAAAATATGGGAGGAAATTATGGAAATAAAAATTAAAAGTGCAAGTTTTGAGGAAGGTGGTATGATACCAAGCAAATATACCTGCGATGGAGAGGATATTTCTCCTCCCCTCTCATGGACACCTCCTCCAAAGGGTACAAAGGGCCTGGCCCTTATCTGTGATGACCCAGATGCCCCTATGGGAACGTGGGTGCATTGGTTGCTTTTTAATCTTCCTCCAGAGGTTACAGGGCTTTCTGAAAACATACCGCCTGAAAAGGTATTAAAAATTGGTGCAAAACAAGGAAGAAATGATTTTGGTAAGATTGGTTATGGTGGACCGTGTCCACCAAGGGGCACCCACAAATACCATTTTAAATTATACGCCCTAGATAGTGAAATTGACCTTGAACCCGGGGCAACAAAGGATGATTTGATTAAGGCTATGGAAGGACACATTCTAGCAGAAACTCAATTGATAGGACGATATAAAAGATAAAACAAGATACAGGATATATTGTGACTGAATTCATGAATATTTCATTTTAATTTCTAACAGTTTCCCACCACTTCTTTACTTCTTTCCTTAATATTTGCTTATAAGCGGCATGCCCCCCAATTCCTTTTAGTCCAAATTGATAATTAATTTCTAAAAACAATGGATCAGGCCTTTGTTTTGGAAATAGGACATCAAATGCTGCTAAATTGATGCCTGTAAAGTCACAAATCTTTTTTACCAATTTTATAGTCTTTTCCTCTAATGTTGGTGCTATGTTATATTCTATTTCTCCTCCACGCCCTACATTTGTCCGGAATTCTTGAGGATTTGTTTGGACACGCCAATAGGTTAAAAGGCTCTCCCCAATTACTACCACCCGCAAGTCCCTTCCCCCATGGTCAATATAGGGTTGAATGACAAATGTTGGCCCTTGGTGTTCATATTTTTTAAAGGTCCTTAATGCCTTAAACAACCCTTGTTTATCATATACTTTATATACGAATGCTCCACCTCCACCTTTATTCCATTTTACTACAAAAGGATAGGAAAAAAGGGGTTCATTATTTCTAAGGTGCCTTTCTTTAAAATTCTCAATACCAGTATAGAGCCTGGTAGGAGGATAGGGCACTTCACATAATGAAAATACAAATGTATGACCAAATTTTCCTTTAAAACGAAACTGGGTATCTAAGTTGGGAAAGACCGGGGCATGATTTTTACAAAACCAATATTGGCAAGCCCTGCAATATCGAGGAAGGACAACAGCCTTGGCTTGTTTTATAAGCCTTATGGCATCTGGTGTAAAGAGCCTTGAATTTGATAGATCTAAATTGACATCTCCAGTTATTAATGAATAGAAAGAAAGAAGCACTTCTTTTATCTTTTATTTTTTGTCTAGGATTTGTCTAAGCTTGCCTTTTAATTCCTCATCCTTTGCTAACATTAATGCCTTTTTAAAGTGATAATCTGCCTGAGGGAATTTCCCTCCTAATTTAAAGTAAATTCCTAGATAATAGTGAGACCAAGCTCGCTCTTTTAGATTTGGACTATCTAATGTAGCTACATTAAATGGACTTACATTGGCATAGGCCTTAGCCAGATAATAATAGGCCATAGCATAATCTGGGTTAATTTTGACACACTTCTTCCAAGTAGAAATGGCTTTACTAATTAACCCCTTTTCTTGATATGCCCGCCCTAGATAAAAAAGTGATTGAGCATCCTCAGGCACTTTTTCTAAAATACCAATAGCAGATGAAAACTGGCCTAAATAAAAATGGCAAATACCTAATTCGCGCAAAATTATTGGCTCATCAGGCTTAAGAGATGATGCCTTTTTAAAATTAACAAGGGCTTCTTGCCAGTTCTTTTTCCTAACAGCACACAGACCAAGGCCATAATGGTTTGCAAAATTCTGGGGATTCTTTTTTTTAAACGCAGAAAAGGAGTTAAAAGCTGCATCTACATCTCCATAAAGTGCCCTTAATCTTGCATGGGCAATCTTAAATTTGGTTTGATCACGGTCTACATTACTATAACTATAAGATGTGGATTTTAGTGCCTGTTCAATATAGGTAATTCTAGTAGGGAGTGCTGGGTGGGTCAAAAGGTAAGGCGGAATCTTCCCTCCACTTTCCAAACTCAAACGCGCTAGTTTTTTAAAAGCAGTTACGGTGCCTTTACCATTGTAACCCGCTTCTGACACTAATTTTAGGCCTGTGCGATCTGCCTCTTCTTCATCCTCTCTGCTGTAAGAAAGTGAAAGGGCCGTGCTTGTAGCCATAGCGGTAGTGGCAATGGCCGCAGATGCCTGAGGACTTCTGGTTATTATACCTCCAGCTAGGATAGCCAGCAGTGTAGCTATACTGAGTTTTTTGCTGTTCTCTAAGCGATCAGCAATGTGCCTGCAGACTACGTGTCCGCACTCGTGTGCGATTACACCAGCCAATTCATCCTCATTTTCAAAGGCCAAAAATAGACCTCGGTAAATAAATATATGTCCTCCAGGCCCTGCAAATGCATTTAACGTAGAGTCATCTATTACATAAAAGTGATAGGTAAATGGCCTTGAAGGCAATTGACTAACCAATGTTTGGCCCAAATTATTGATATAATTATTAATAATGGGGTCGTCTATTAGAGGGAGATGCCTTTTTACTTCAACAATGAATTTTTCCCCCAACTTTTTTTCCTCTGTTGTACTAAGCGTGGCACTGGCAGGTAAAACTTGCCAAAAGATAAAAAAGATAACCAAAATATACCTCTTCATACAATTATAGTTTACTGCACTTAAATTAATATGGCAAGAATTGTTATTATCTTTTATAATACTGAAGATGGAGGCCAGAATTGAGTTTTGTGGTGTCTGCGTTGGTTTTAGAAAAGAGGCAGAAATGCTTGAAAATATGATAAAGAAGGCAAAAATGGATGTAAAGATGATAGAGGCAGGTAAAGGTAGGTTTTCTGTCTCTGTAAATGTTAAGCTTATCTTTTCTATAAAGAAGAATAAAAGATACCCAAGGGCAAAAGAAATATTTGAACTTATAGTAGATAATTAAAGTTCTAATACTGCCCCTTTACTGGCAGAGGTAACTAGATGGGCATAACGCACAGCATAGCCTTCTTTAATTTTTGGAGGATAAGGCCTCCATAAGGAACGGCGTTTTTTCATTTCTTTTTCAGATACTTTTAAATTTAGTCTTCTTTTCGGTATATTAATTTCAATAAGGTCTCCTTCTTCTATTAAGGCAATAGGGCCTCCGCTGGCTGCCTCTGGAGAGATATGCCCAATGGCTGCTCCTTTTGTCCCTCCACTAAAACGCCCATCGGTAATAAGGGCTACTTCCTTGCCCAATCCCATGCCCACAATAGAAGCAGTAGGTGTAAGCATTTCCCTCATACCAGGCCCCCCTTTAGGGCCCTCATACCTGATTACTACTACTTCTTTGGATTTTATCTTTTTACTTAATATGGCATCTGTTGCCTCTTCTTCTGAATCAAATACCCTTGCCTTACCGGTAAAGACCATCATTTCTGGGACTACTGCTGATTGCTTTACTATTCCACCTTCAGGGGCCAGATTTCCAAAAAGCACTGCCAGACCGCCTTCTTTGTTATATGGTCTATCTATGGGTCTAATGACCTCAGGATTTTTGTTTTCTGAATAGGGTAGTAGTTCTTTTAGAGGCTGACCTTTTACTGTCATTACATCTAAATCTAAAAGGTTTTTCTTTGAAAGCTCAGCTATTACAGCAAGGATGCCACCAGCGGCGTCTAAATCTTGCAAAAAATAAGAACCTCCTGGCCTTAAGCTACATAATTGAGGCACACTCCTACTCATTTCGTCAAACATATTTAAATTAAGGGCAACCTTGGCTTCATGGGCAATTGCCATTAAATGGAGGACTGTATTTGTAGAACACCCCAGGGCCATATCTACAGCAATAGCATTTTTAAAGGCAGAGAGTGTAGCAATGTCTCTAGGTTTAATACCTTTTTCAATAAGTTTAACAATTTGCATACCACTTTCTTTTGCTAGACGTACCCTGGCAGCCATTACTGCTGGAATAGTGCCATTTCCTGGCAGTGCCAGGCAAATGGCCTCACTTAAACAGTTCATAGAATTGGCAGTAAACATGCCAGCGCAGGAGCCACAACCTGGACAGGCCACCTCCTCAAGCCTTTTTAGGTCCTCTTCTGTCATCTTCCCAGCCATAACCTCCCCGACAGCCTCAAATACAGAAATCACATCCACTGCCTTACCTCTAAATTCACCTTTCAACATAGGTCCACCACTTACAATAATACTTGGAATGTTCAACCTTAAAGCAGCCATTAGCATCCCTGGGACAATCTTGTCACAATTTGTTACCAAAACCAGTCCATCAAATGGCTGGGCCATAGCCATTACCTCAATAGAATCGGCAATGATCTCACGGCTCATAAGGGAGTATTTCATGCCTTTATGGTGCATGGCAATGCCATCACAGATGCCAATCACTGGAAACTCTATAGGAGTGCCACCAGCCATTCTCACACCTGCTTTTGCTGCTGCTGCAATCTGATTTAGATGGATATGCCCTGGTATAATTTCATTAAAGGCATTGACCACACCGACTATAGGACGTCTAAGCTCCTCATCTATATATCCTGTAGCCTTTAAAAGAGAGCGATGTGGTGCCTTTTTTAGCCCTTTCAGCATTAAATCGCTTCGCTTCATGTTTTTTTGCTATATATTTTTATAAAGTAAAAGTCAAGGATAAATCGTTGAATAGAAAATTAGTTGATTCGTTAAATCGTAACTGTTCACCACGGAGAGCGCCGAGACCCGCCCGCCTCGCCTGAGCGAGAGCGATGGCGGGCAGGCCGCTGAGATGGAGCAAATCATGAGATTGCTTCGCTTTGCTCGCCCCGTTAGATAGAAAGTTTCAACAAGCCCCGTTGAGTAGTGAAGCTTACTTCA
>CAZNJP010000012.1:0-23278 GCA_964573345.1 uncultured Syntrophobacter sp.
AAAAATTTTAGTATCCTAAATGCATAATAATGTTTTGCAAAATTAGTCAGGTTAGGTTACTATTTGTCTATAAATTTGGGTAAATTTATAGAGCAACTTGATTAAGTTAGAAGGGAGATACTTAATGAATAAAATTTATACCGCTGTAATTAAAAAAGATGACGATTGGTGGATTGGTTGGATTGAGGAAGTACCTGGAGTAAATTGTCAAGAAGCTACGCGTGAGGAGTTAATAGAAAGTCTGAAAATAACATTAAAAGAGGCCCTTGAGCTTAATAGACAAGAGGCAATAATCGCGGCTGAAAAGGATTTTGAAGAAGAACAAATAGCTATATGAAACGAAGCGAATTGATTCGTCATCTTCGTGCTTATGGATGTGAACTTATTAGAGAAGGTAAACGACATTCTTGGTGGTGTAACCCAAAATTAAACAAACGATCTGCTGTTCCAAGGCATACTGAAATAAGAGATATCCTGGCTAGGAAAATTTGTAAAGACCTTGGCATTCTACCTGTGAAATAGCCAAGAGACAAGATTGGGTTTTAAATTGTAAACTTGGCGTTAGGTTAAATAAGGGCTTTTGCAAAACCCACCTGTGATAAGCTTTCTATCTATTCTTGACATTTGGCATTTAAGAAATGAATTCCCCTCATATTCCAAGATAGCAACTTTTGTAGTATATTTTATCTATGCTTAATAAAAAAGTACAAAGAGTTTATGAGCTCATTAAAAACAGGTTTTATTTAGGTGATGAGGCATTTGAGGTAGGTGATAAAAGGTATGAACCAGTTGTACTCTTCGGCATTATTACACTAATTTTAGATGGAAGAGAGCTTATATTTGGTGAATATGGAAGTGGTAAGACGTCTTCCAGTGAAAGGATTTCTAGCCTGATTAAAGGGCTCCCCTTGGAATTTGTTCAGGCCTCTACCATCCATGGCCACCCAGAGCAAACTGAGGAAAAGATAAAGGCCACATTGGATTTGGCTGCCTTAGAAAGGGAGGGAAAGGAGGTAGTAAAGTGGAAGATTACACCCTATTCACCTATGGTAATTATAGATGAGATAAACCGTCTTCCTGTAGGGAAGCAAAATATGTTGCTTGATGAAATAGATAGAAATATCTGGAGCTACAGGGGCCAAACACTGATGATTAAAGAAGGAAAGGCGTTCTTTGCCACTATAAATTATCAGGATGTAGGCACTACAAGGCTGATTCCTCCCCTGCTTGACCGATTTGACATTGCGGTAGAGACCGGGAAACTCCATCCTGTAAGAAAGAGGCTCATTAGAAGGGGAATCGATGAGGAGGTATTAAAGGACAGTCGGCTCTCCCAGGAAGTGATTGAATATATATCAAAAAACAGTGAGGCAAAAGATGCTGAAAGGATAAATCAGTATATAGATAAAGTAGCAGAAGAATTTAAGGGAAAATTAGAAGATAGGTTAAAGGATGAAGGGTGGGATACAAGCATCCCTAGAAAGAGAGAAATAAAAGAAATAAAGGAAGAAATAGGGAAGCTAAGTATATCTGAAGATGCTGAGCTCTTTCTTGATTATATAGGGCAAGAAATCTATTGCCAGCGAAGTCTAAAGAAGGACTTTTCTAAGTGCAGTGGATGTCATTATACAAATTTTCTTTGCTCAAGTTTGTACAGTATATCAAATAGGACAGAGCATAGCCTATTCAGGTATGCAAAGGCATTGGCCTGGTTTATGGGAAAAAGGGAAGTAACCCTTGAACATATTATAGCGATAATGCCCTATGTAATTTGGCACAGGACAAGTATAAGTAACGAGAAGCTCAGTGAGGTAAGAGATATAGAAAAGGATGTATGTGATGAATTTTATGCAGTCAAAGAGTGCCTAAAGGAGGCAAAGAAAAGATGGATGGAACACAGGGACTTTCAGATAGAGGCATATCTGGCACTCAAAGAGGAGGATTATGAAGGGCTTATGAAGGTTTCAGACAAGATAGACCACCCATTCTTTAAAAGCCTTGTAAGAGGACTTTGATGGATATAGATAAAATTAATAAGATATTTAATAGGGCAAGAAAGGATTTATATTACCCACCTATTACAAAGGTAGAGATTACAAATGTCTCTACAAGTGAAATAGATTTTTCTGCCAGAAGCTATAAGGTATTGGTTGGAAAGGAATTTATTAAAAAAATAGATGGAGAGGCACTGCTTGGCATCTTTCACCATGAGCTAAACCATTGGGTTAAGCATCCATATGATGCAAAGACCGTCCTGTTAGAGCACCACTTTCTCCCTGAGGTAGAAAATAAGAATATTATAAGAAACCTCTATGATGATGTAATAGTCAACCTGGACTTGGTAATCAACAAGGGGTTAGAGGAAATAGCCAAGGTCTATAAACAACTTCCAGCACAAGGAAAAGCAGATAAGCTATTTAGGGCATTTTATAAGGATGTTACAGGCATAGATTTTGGTAATGTAGATATTGATAAAGAATTGGATAAAAGGCTTAAAATGCTCTTTCAAATAGACTTTTTGGATATAAGTAGAGTTAAAATAAAGACAAACATAAGAAAGTTTTGCAAAATCATTGAGGATTTAATAGATGAAGAGATAGTTTTGCCCTTTTCCATATTTGGAATCAATGACTTCCCCTTACACGAGATTAAAAAGGCCATGAAGGAGATTGCAAGGGAAGTAGAACCTCAAGAATACAGGGAAATTGCCAAAGAGGTCTTTAAAGAGGCTAAATTTAAAGAAAAAAGAGAACTAGGGATTGCCCCTGGTGAAAAATCCATGGCCAGAGAGCTTGGCAGGCCAGATATCGACTGGTATAAGGCCAGGGCCCAAAGACACACTATTTATATCAAGTCCTTTCTAAAAAGGGATGCCCTTTATCCATATGAGATAAAGGATTTTGATTTAGATGATAATATCGATACCTATGCCCCAATAGATAGCTATGGGAAATGCCTTCCAGGATTGGCAAAGAGGTATAAACTGCAGGCATTTGAGGGGTATGAGCCTAGCAACTTCCCAGATACAGTAATAATAATAGATTCCTCAGGGAGCATGAGAAATCCTGACAAAGAGGTCTCATATGCAGTAATTGGTGCCTTTGCCATAGCAAGAAATTATTTTGAGCATGGATCAAAGGTGGGCGCAATAAACTTTTCTAACATCAATATTCAGCTTGAACCTACCAAGGAGAGAAACAGGGTGTATGAAACCTTAAAGCTTTACCAATGTGGTGGAACTACACTCCATTTGGAAGAATTCAAAGAATATGTAGATAAGATTGGTGAAAAAATGGTAGATTTTATATTGATTACGGATGCAGGCATTGATAATGTCTCTGAGGTAATGGATTATTTTTCAAAACTTAGATACAGGCTTACTATTATTTGGATAAAGGGCGATATAAAGGGATATGAAAGCTTTAAGGAACGATATAACCTTTTAAAACAAAGGCTTTCACTTGTTAGCTTTGTTGAGATAGAAGATGAGCAAGATATCCCCTATATAGCAGTGGGAAGGAGTTTTGGTGATATCTATGCAGGGAATTAGAGAATTATTAGAAAATAACCCAGATTTAATAAAGATTAGGCCTGATAAAAAAAGGATGCGGATGCTAACCAGGTATGGAAAGGTAATAAAGGCCGATTATGATAAGCTTCATGAAATAGCCAAAGAATACATGCAGTGGGGATTTGATATACCAAGCTGGAGATTCAATGCTGCCTCAGCAAGGGTATTTGAGTTTGGAAGAAGGTTGGCAAGGGAATACAATATAAATATTTTTGAGGTTGGCAGGCTTTTTAATGAGGTTTTGCCCCACTATACAAGGGCTGGGTTAGCAGGTTGCTTTATATCTGGGCTTTGTAGGGACATAATTAAACAGGGAGACATTATTAAACTAAACCTTATAGCATACCCTGGCAGCATATATGGCATTGGCTACAGGCACTTTAAAGGAAGGCTAGAAGTTATAGGAAACAGGGCACACTTTTTAGGAGCAGAAATGGAAGGTGGTGAGATATTTATAAAGGGCAATGTAGGAAATTACTTGGGAAAATTAAAAAAGGACGGAAAGATATTAGTGGAAGGCAATGTGAGAAATTGGGTAGGAGAAAAAATGGAAGGAGGGACTATCTTTATCAAAGGCAATGTAAGGGATGCCCTAGGAGAAAAGATGGCTGGTGGTGAAATATCTATTGAGGGAAATATTGGCTCATGGGTAGGAGATGATATGAGGGGAGGTATAATAAGGATTAAAGGGAAATATAAATCATTAAGCAGTGATAAAAAAGGCGGGGAGATCTATAAGTGGGAAGAAGGCAAATGGAAACTAATTGGATAAATCTCTTGTCATAAAATCCTCTATATGTTAAAAAGCAGGTAAATTTTTTAGAAGGAGGTCTTTATGGCCGATGTAAATAAGGTAATCCTTATAGGTCGTTTGGGGACAGACCCTGAGATAAGATATACACCTAGTGGGACTGCAGTAGCCAACTTTAATGTGGCTACTAATGAAAGATGGACAAATAAACAAGGAGAAAAACAAGAACGTACAGATTGGCATAGGATTGTAGCCTGGAGAAAGCTAGGCGAGTTTTGCGGTCAATATCTGAAAAAAGGGAAACAGGTATATATTGAAGGGCGTTTACAGACCCGCTCTTGGGAGGATAGGGATGGAAATAAAAGATGGACTACAGAGGTTGTTGCTGATAGGATTCAATTTGTAGGTCCTCCAGAAGCTGCTCCTAGCCCTCCACCAGAAACATTGACACTGCCACAAGAAACCCCTGTTGATGAAGATATCCCATTTTAGATTGCTAAACTCAGTGGCGATGCTATTTGTAAAAGGAACTTGTGATTTGCAAAAGGAATTGTTGCACTTTCCTGTTTAAAGCGAAACGGAGGATTCAGTGAGAATTTTATTAACCAATGATGATGGTATCTATGCCCCTGGACTACTTAGTTTATATAAGGTATTTTACCCACTTTATAAGACCTTTGTTGTAGCCCCAGAGAGTGAACAGAGTGCTGTGGGACATGCTATTTCTCTTAACTCTCCACTACGTGTAAAAGAGGTGTATCGCAATGGTAGGTTTTATGGTCATGCAATAGCTGGTACCCCTGCTGATGCTGCGAAAATAGCCATTCATGAAATACTGTCAGAGCCACCAGACATAGTTATTTCTGGTATCAACCTAGGTCCCAATGTAGGCGTCAATCTACTTTATTCTGGAACAGTTTCAGCAGCTACCGAATCGGCCATCCTAGGTTTACCTGCCATCGCTATATCACTAAATACTTATAAAGACCCAGATTTTAGCTATGCCGCAAAATTTACAAAAAGATTAATAAAAAAGATAGAAAAAACCAGGCTACCAAGGGGTATATGCCTCAATGTCAATATTCCAGCACTTCCTGCTTCAAAGATAAAAGGTATTGCTTTCAGCAAACAAGCTACTATACCTTTAAAAGAACGTTTTGAAAAACGTACTGACCCACATCACCGTGTATATTACTGGCAAATAGGGGATGGTTTTTTAAATGAGGTTGATAAAGATACGGATGTCTATGCACTTTCCCAGGGAATGATTTCTATTACCCCTATTCACTATGACCTTACTCACTATCCTGCATTAGCAGCGTTTACTAAAGATTTTTCTATTAATCTTTAAACCCCATTAGCTCTTTCAGGTCATGAGTGAATTTTAGCTCAACTTCTAAAAGGTATTTTAGGTGTTTAAAGATAATGCTTTTATGCAAAGGCATGTGTTTTCCTACTTTATCTTCTGTGTTTTCAATCCAATCAATAACCTCTTTTAGATGCTTGGTCCTACGGGCAATAAGTTGATTAATTCGGTTTTTATATGGAAATTGGTCTAAAAAATACAAGGCCAAATCAAGATTGAAAAATGGCCTTTCCAAAAATAAGAAGTTTCGGATAAGCAGTCCTTGAAGCCTTCTCTCTCCCTTCTTTGTCAAATGATAGATGCGGCGCTCAGGACGTCTTCCTTCCTTTTCAGTGTCATATTCCAAATAGCCAGATTTTACCAATTTTTCTAATGTATAATAAATAGAAGTAAGGGTGATGTTGGTTAGGGGCTTAATCTCCTCCTCAATGACCTTTTTTAATTCATAACCATGTTTTGGCTCTTTTTTAAGGAGACCTAAAAGAATAAGGTCTAGTTTCATGTTATCTCCAATTATAAAGTTATTATATTTAGCAAAAGATTAGCTGATTTTACCATATCATTTAAGTCAATATATTCCTCATGTGTATGCACCTTTTTCATTCCTGTTCCCATAATTACACTGACAATTCCTTTATTATTGAAGATATTGGCATCACTACCACCCCCAGTGATTTTTAACGCTATTTCTATTCCCATTTTTTCTCCTGTCTCCTCGATGAGCTTTATTAAAGGATGATTTTCTTCAACTATCATTAATGGGTAATCGTCTATGACATCAATATTAAGTCCAGGACTAATCTTTTTAAAGGTATCCATAATAAGATTTGTCTGTTTTTCGAATTTTTCTTTGCTGTGACTGCGTACTTCTCCCTTAATTATTGTCTTTCCAGGGACTATGTTTGTAGCCTTGCCCCCTTCTATTATGCCCACATTGCATGTAGTTTCTTCATCAATTCTTCCCCACGATATCTGGCTTATGGCCTTTGCTGCAAGAGATATAGCATTTATTCCCTCTTCTGGATGTAGACCTGCGTGGGCCTCTTTTCCAATTATTTCAATCAAAAAACGGTTTGCCATAGGGGCACGATTGATAATCTCTGAGGGATTACCCCCATCTAAAATCAGTCCCCATGGTGTCTTGATTAAAGAATAGTCCAAATTTTTTGCCCCCAAAAGGCCAATTTCTTCACAGACAGTAAACACTGGCTGTAAGGGGCAATGCCTTATACCCTTTTCTTTTATAATTTCTAAGACCTCTAATATAATAGCTACACCAGACTTATCATCTGCCCCTAAAATAGTGTTTCCATCACTTTTAAAGATTTCGCCTTTAAATTTCACTTTTATCTTTTCACCTGGCTTCTGAACGGTATCCAAATGGGCATTTAGCAAAATAGGCTCCTTATCCAAGAGGCCGTCTACCCAGGCAATCAAATTTCCGCTGTCTCCTTTTATCTTTTTTCTTGCCTGATCTTCTTCATAAGGTATGCTTAATGTTTCAAGCCTCTTCTTTACATAAGATGCTACCAGCCCTTCTAATTTTGAAGGGCTATCTAAGGCAATTAATTCTAAAAGTGTTTCTTTTAAACGTTCCTTATTTATCACCTGCTACTGTCACCTCTACTTCCTTTACAAAGGTTGGTTGGGCCTTTTTGATAATAAATATAGGGCCATTATAATTGAGTAATCTCCTTTAATAGTCTTCTTAATTCCTCTTCTTCCATACTAAAAGCATGTTCAGTATTAGGAAATATGCCTGATTTTACTTCTTGTTCAAATTGTTTAATAGCCTTTTTAATTTGAGGGGCTAACTGTACATAGACCTTAACAAATTTTGGTACAAATTTTTCAAAAAGACCCAGGAGGTCATGGGTCACCAATACCTGGCCATCACAATATGCCCCAGCCCCTATGCCAATGGTGATAAGGGATGTACGCTCTGTAATAATCTTTGCCAATGGATAAGGGATGCATTCTAATACTATACCAAATGCTCCAGCTTCTTCTAAAGCAGTTGCGTCTCTTAATAATTTTTTGGCTGAAGCAAAATTCCTTCCTTGAACACGGTATCCGCTGAGTTTGGAAATAGTTTGGGGTGTAAGGCCGATATGACCCAATACAGGAATGCCCACCCTTACAATACTTTGCACTTTATCGGCCATCTCTTCACCACCCTCTAATTTTACTGCATCGCAACCTGCCTCTTTCATAAATCTCCCTGCATTTCTGATGGCCTCTTCTGTAGAGGCTTGATAAGACATAAAGGGTAGGTCTCCTATTAAAAATGCATGTTTTATACCCCTCCTTACGGCCTTGGTATGGTGGATCATTTCTTCCATGGTCACAGGCACAGTTGAGCTATAACCCAGGATCACCATCCCTACAGAATCCCCTACCAATACTATATCGATTCCTGCTTCATCTATTATTCTAGCCATGGGCTCATCATAGGCAGTAAGCATGGTAATCTTTTTACCCCTTTGTTTCTTCTGTTGTAAATCTAACAGCGTAATACTGCTCACCTAAAAAGCCCCTTGTTTCACTATTTCCCCATTTTGTTTCATTTTTTCATAGTAAGCACTAAGCAACAGGCTCAACCTCTGAACCATTGAACCCGTGAACGGTTACAATTAACTTTTGTTCTGTCTTTTTTATATCGTTTTTCTTTTATTGTAAATTGCATTGACAAAAAAAAAGAAAAATTGTAAACAGGGCTAGCCCTTTAGTAAGAGGTGTAAATGAAACCCGAAAAATTGGCTTATTTTAAGGAGATTTTGATTAACCAGCTTAAAGACCTACTAAATGAGGCACAAAAGACAGTTACTGACCTAATTCAAGAAAGGAAGGAAAATGTGCCAGATTTAACTGACATGGCAAGCTTAGAGACAAATCGCACTTTTTTATTGCGTATTAGGGATAGAGAGAGAAAGCTTATTCTAAAGATTCAAAAAACACTAAAAAAAGTAGAAAATGGAACTTATGGCATCTGTGAAAGGTGTGGAAAACAAATTGACGAAGAACGGCTAAAGGCAAGGCCCGTTGCCTCTTATTGTGCTGAATGTAAGAAGACATTAGAAGCTATGGAAAAATTAGGCAAACGTTGATCCTTAATTTTTTTGATATCTGGCCACAGCGGCTCTATGCTCAGCCAATGTCTTAGAAAAATGGTGTCTACCATTGTTTTTTGAAACAAAGTAGAGAAATGGGGTTTTAGGGTTTTCAACCACTGCTGCTAATGCCTCTTCTCCTGGGTTACAGATGGGCGTTGGGGGAAGCCCTTTATATAAATAGGTATTATATGGAGAGGGATAGAATAAATTGGCCTTTGTCAAGTTACCATTAAAATGCGGCAATGCATAAATCACTGTGGGGTCGCACTGAAGTGGCATATTTAACTTTAATCTATTAAGGAATACAGAAGCGATTATTGGTTTCTCCTCTGAAAGGGCAGTCTCTTTCTCTACCATAGATGCTAAGATAACTACATCAGAAAAAGATAGCCCCATCCTCTCTGCTTTTGAAGAATATTTTTTGTAAATCAATTTGAACTGCTCCACCATGCTCCTAATTATATATTCCTCTTTTATACCCTTAGGGAAAAAATATGTGGTAGGAAATAGATAACCCTCTAAACTAGGGACATCCATATTAAGATGCTTCATAAATTTTTGATCATATGCCAATTTTATAAATTTTTCTTTACATAAACCCCAGGATTTTTCCAGCATGTCTGCAATTTGTTTAACAGTTGATCCCTCTGGTATAGTGATTTTATAAAGAATAATGCCCTTTCCAGTAGCTAGATGCTCCAACAGCTCCTTAGGGGTCAATTGGGGCTTAATTAAATATTCACCCGTTTTTATGTATTTGGCCATGCCCTTAAACTCTCCCCACAAGTGAAAGAGCAATGGATGAATAATAATGTTTCTTTCCTCTAGGGCATAAACTACATCTTTAAAACTCCAACCTGACTTAACAAAAACAACTTGCTCTTTTCCTCCAATAGGTGAATTAAGATAATCCCAAAATATTACCATTGTATTAAAGATTACTAAAAATAAAAATGCAAAAATAATATTTATATGTTTTCTAATTTGCTTCATTTCTTCCCCGCAAATAGCTCTCAAGGATAAAGCTAGCCGCGATTTTATCCTTTAGCTTTTTTTGTTTCCTCCGGCTCAAATCCGCCTCTTTTATCAATATGTCTTCAGCCTCTATAGTGGTGAAGCTTTCATCCCAGCTAACAATAGGAATATCTAAGTCCGATCTTAGTTTATTGGCAAAGGTTAAAATCTCTTGAGCCATCTTTCCTATCTCATCCTTCAATGTAATGGGTAGTCCAATTACAACCTTTTCTACATTGTATCTAATAACTATTTTTTTAATTTCCTCAACTGTCTTCTCATCTGTTCTCCTAGAAATTACTGTTAGAGGTTGAACGGTATAGCCAAGTTCATCGGTTATAGCCATACCAATCCTCTTTGTACCAACGTCTAAGGCCAAAATTCTTTTCTTTTTATGCATAATCTGATATATTCTGATACCATACATAAAATTATATGGCAAACTTTTTGGGATTAGACATAGGTGGTACACACATCCGTGCTGGATTGATGGCAGATGAGGGGAAAATAATAGACTTTTATAAGATAAAGACTGAGGCAAATAGGGGTATAGAAGGGGTTATAGATAGAATAGTTAACATAATTGATATTTTAAGATCGAAAAACCCTAATGCCCCAATTTCTGGGATAGGGATAGGTATTGCAGGGATAATAAGGTCTAAAAAGGGCATTGTCTATTTTTCTCCAAATTTGCCTGGTTGGAAGAACGTAGAGCTTTATAAAGTTTTAAAAGAAAGATTAAAAATACCTATATGGATAGAAAATGATACAAATCTTATTGCCTTGGGGGAAAAGTTGGTAGGAGCAGGTAGGGATATAGACAATTTTATATTGCTTACCTTGGGTACTGGAGTAGGAGGTGGTATAATTTATAAAGGAAGGTTATTTACAGGCGAAACAAGTGCAGCAGAGATAGGGCATCTTAAGATAGAACCAGGGGGCCAGTTATGCCTTTGTGGAAGAAGGGGTTGTTTAGAGACATTTGCCTCTGCTACTTGGTTAATAAGGCGTGCAAGGAAAAGGCTAGATGCAGGTATGCCTTCTATCTTGGATAAATCAGGTCTAAATGCCGAAGATATCTTTTTGGCAGCAAAAGCAGGGGATATATTGGCTGAATATCTATTTTGGCAAGCTGGCTGGGCATTGGGCATAGCTATTGCCAATATGTTAAATGTTTTAGGATTTAATACAGTAATCATTGGAGGGGGAGTGAGCAATTCCTGGGGTGCCTTTATTGGCACCTTAAAATATACTTTGATGTCTGAACTTTTATCTATATCTTATGAAGAGGTGCGGATTTTAAAAAGTAACTTAGGGGACATGGCAGGCATTTATGGTGCTTGTTATTTAGCAAAACAAAATCTATCAGGAGATTAAATTGAAGGACATAGAAAGAAAAAAGAGTCAATTAAGGGATTGGGCAGAATCTATCATAATAGCCCTTATCTTGGCCTTATTTATTAGGACATTTTTTGTCCAGGCCTTTAAGATCCCTTCTGGTTCTATGAAACCTACCTTGCTTATCGGAGACCACCTTTTAGTGTGTAAATTTTATTACGGAATAAAGATACCTTTCATTAACAAATTCATAGTAAGATTCAATTCTCCAAAACATGGGGACATCATTGTGTTTGTCTATCCCCGGGATAAAAACAAAGACTTTATCAAACGTATTGTTGGCCTTCCTGGAGATGAGATAGAAATTATTAATAAAAGGGTTTATGTTAATGGCAAGCTTTGCCCAGACCTACATGCATTCCACTCAGCCTCTCATATTTATCCTAAAGAAATGAGCCCTCGTGATAACTTTGGACCTGTTAAAGTCCCTCCTCATAAATACTTTGTAATGGGTGATAACCGTGATGAAAGTTATGATAGCCGGTTTTGGGGATTTGTAGACCAAAATAGTATTAAAGGAAAGGCCTTTATTATCTATTGGTCATGGGAAAGACCCTTTTTCCATATTAGGTGGTCAAGGATTGGCAAGATTATTCATTAAAAAATGACATTTGGCTTGAAGAAGGGTTATTTTTAGATGAAATACCTTAAAAAGTTTATACCAATTTTTCTTTTTCTTATTCTTTATCATAGTGCATGGGGGACAGTGCGTCATTCTGCCATTTCTGGTAGTTGGTATCCAGGAAACGCTAATGAGTTAAGAAGTCAAGTAGAATATTTTTTAAATAATGTAAGGTTGCCAAGATTTCCAGAAAAAATTTCCGGGCTTGTAGTACCTCATGCAGGTTATCGCTATTCTGGACAAACTGCTGCCTATGCATTTAAGGCCATTAAAGGCCATAATTATAAGCGAGTTGTGATACTTGCCCCTTCTCATTATGTCCATTTTTATGGGGCATCTACCTTTAATGTAGATTATTATGAAACACCTCTAGGTTCAGTACCTGTAGATAAAACAGTGGTAAAAGCCCTACTTAACGAACCACTTCTTAAAGAGCAAACCATGGCCCATCTTAGAGAACATGCCATAGAGATTGAACTTCCATTTTTGCAAATAGTCTTAAAAAAATTTAAGTTAGTGCCCATTTTGATCGGTCATATAGATAAAAATGACTTGAATAATCTAGTTAACTCCATAAAAAGGGTGTTAGGTAAAGACATTTCAGATACCCTTTTCATTGCCAGCTCTGATTTTACCCACTTTGGTCCCATGTATGGGTATGTACCTTTTAAAAAAGATATTCCAGAGAATATAAAAAAACTTGATATGGGAGCAGTAGGATTTATATTAAAAGGCGATGAAAAGGAGTTATTAAAATATGCAAAAGAGAAAAAGACCACTATCTGTGGCATTTATCCCATTGCTATTGTACTTTCACTTTTACCAAAACAAGCAAAGGGCTATCTTTTGCATTACACTACATCTGGTGAGATAACAGGTGATTATACAAATTCTGTCAGCTATGTAGCTATAGCGTTAGACAAACCCGATGTTAAAATAGGTATTAAGGAAAAAAGGGCATTCTTAAAATTGGCCAGGTTTACCCTAGATTACTATTTCAATCATGCTCATCCCCCTGAAACTTGGGAAATCCCTGTAGAACTCTCTCCTGCTTTAAGATTGAAAAAGGGGGCCTTTGTTACACTCAAAAAGTCAGCCAATCTCAGGGGATGTATAGGATTTATTCGGCCCATTTTCCCGCTTTATGAAACAGTTATGAGGACCGCCCTCCAGGCGGCCTTTGCTGACCCAAGGTTTCCTCCTTTAAGGAAAGAGGAACTGAAGGAGATAAACATTGAAATCTCTATATTAGAGCCACCTGTGCCTGTAAACAATATTAATGAAATAAAGATTGGCAGAGATGGCCTTATTATAAAAAAAGATGAGCATCAAGGATTACTTTTGCCCCAAGTGGCTACAGAGCTTCGCCTTGACCGTATTAAATTTTTGGAATTGACCTGCAAAAAGGCAGGACTTTCCTCTTCTTGCTGGAAAGAAGGTGCCTTGATATTCCGCTTTTCAGCCAGTGTATTTAGTGAAGAGGATATAAAATGAGGTTTTCAAGGAGGGAATTTTTAAAGAAAAGTGGGTACTTTATAGTATCTATTACTGCCCCTTTTTCTTTGGTTCCATCAGCAAAAGGAGAAGGTTTTAAAAAGGGGTTTATAAAGATAAAAAAATCCCCATATTTTAAGCCATTAAAGGACAAGAAAATCAGGTGTACCCTTTGCCCAAGATATTGTGTAGTAGAAGAAGGGAAAAGGGGATATTGTGAGGTAAGGGAAAACAGGGAGGGTATTTATTATAGCCTTGTCTATGGAAATCCCTGTGCAGTTCATGTTGACCCCATTGAGAAAAAGCCATTTTTTCATGTCTTACCAAATAGCAGTGCATTTTCTTTGGCTACTGCAGGCTGTAATTTTGATTGTAAATTCTGCCAAAATTGGGAGATCTCCCAGGCAAGACCTGAAGAGACATTTAATTATGAATTGCCACCAGAAAAGGTAATTAAATTAGCAAAACAGTTTGGCTGCTCATCCATTGCCTCTACTTATGTAGAGCCTACAATATTTTATGAATATATGTATGATATAGGAAAACTAGCATATAAAGAAAATATATTAAATGTTTACCATTCAGATGGATATATAAATGAAAAGCCGTTAAGAGAACTCTGTAGATATTTGGATGCTGCCTGTATTGATTTAAAAGGATTTAGTGAAAAATTCTATAGAGAAATGACCGAAGGAACTTTAGAGCCTGTATTAAATACATTAAAAATCTTAAAGGAAGAAGGGATTCATACAGAGATTGTCAATTTAGTGATTCCTACAAAAAATGATAATTTAAACATGATAAAAGATATGGTTTATTGGATAAAGAAAAACCTGGGGCTTGATGTACCACTACACTTTACCCGCTTTTATCCCCAATATAAATTAAAAAATCTTCCTCCTACACCTGTTGAAACATTAGAAAAAGCAAGAGAACTGGCATTGAAGGGGGGCTTAAGATATGTCTACATTGGCAATGTACCTGGTCATCCTGGTGAGAATACATATTGCCCAAATTGCAAAAAGCTCATCATTTGGCGCCTTGGTTACCGCATTCAGGAGGTAAAATTAAATAATGGACACTGCGCCTATTGTGGTCATCCTATCCCTGGTATCTGGTCTATAGAGGAGAAAAGGAGCAGAAAGGAAAAGAGATTAAGAGAGGCCAGTGCTGTAAGTGTAGCCGGAATGCCCAATACAGGCAGTAATATAAGGCTTGTAAGGAATGCACCTGTAGCTGAGCCTATTAAATCAGTTCCATAAAGTATTGCTGCAGTCTCTCTTACCTTCTTACCTGAAGTTATATAAGATTCACTAGCAGCCAAAAATTGCATTCCTCCTAACATACCGGCTATAACCAGTACCATGGGAAAGAATACATGGGTAATAAATTTATGATGGGCCAATTCTTTATGTATATAAAGTAAAAAGATAACGCCTATAAGCAAGGCACAAAATACACCTAACCCTGCCTGAAGGGATAAGAGCCATTTTAAAGGCCTTTTTACAGATAAATTATGCATGATAAGACTTCCCAAGGCAAGGCCTAACATATAGGCAGTAATAAGTATCACCAGTTGATGATAGACATAGCCATAAAATACCTGAAAGCTAATCAAAATTACCACTTCTAAGCTTATTTCTGTAAAGCCTGTTACCCCTACTGCATTGATTAAAGGCAATTGTTTGAAGCGTTTGCTTAAAAGGTAAAAGAGCATAGCTATTAAAATGATGGCTATTATTAAATGAAATAGTCTCAAGTGCCTTAGTTTCAGTATTGTTTCTCTTAACGCAGGGAAATGGGTAGTACCCCACAGCACCATACTATAAAAATAACAACTAGGTTTAAGGTCTGTGTTTATTACCTGCCCGCTCGTGCCCCGGGCCTGGTGGTCTTTTTGTTTTAAGATAGATTTAAGATATGCTATCCTTAAAGGAGAGAGGTCAAATTTGAGATAATAATCCCTTACATACTTTAGGTTAAGCTTACGCTCCCTTAGACGTTCTCCTAGTAATTCTGATTTTTCTGATAATATATTTTTAGAAGGGCTTGATAAAAAATAGGCGGTGTCATTAGGAAAGGCAATTACATCAGAAAATACACTACTTAGTGTAAAATAAATGGTTCTTAAAAATGCCCTCTGGGCTAGTCCAATGATATTGGCTGAAGAAGAGACACCAAAACAAAATATTCCGTCTTTATTTAAAATTTCCTTTACTTCATTAAAAAATTCTTTTGTATAAAACCTATTTAACTGAGCAGTCAAAGGGTCTGCCAGGTTAAGGATTATTACATCATATTTTTCTTTGGCTTTTTTGACAAAAAGCCTTCCATCAACATAAAATACCTTTACTCTAAGATCATTTAAGGCTGATACTGCCTCCTTTGGCAAAAGTTTAAGCCCCAACCTAATAAGTTCTGGGTCTAGCTCTACATAATCTACTTTTTTAATGGAAGGATGCTTTAGTATCTCATTTAGGCTGCCTGAGAGTCCTCCACCAATAAGCAGCACAGATTTTGGCAATTTGTGCTCTAAAAGGGCAAAGTGTACAGAGTGTTCGGCTACAGCCAGATTTGGATAAGTAAAACCTAAAAGTCCACTTTCATAGAGACTGATTTGATTTAAGTGTCTTAGGAATGTAAGGTGTCCATATATTGTATCCTTTGAGGCCATTATATTATAAGGCCTCCATTCAAGACCCCTACTTTTTATCTCTAAGTGTTTCCAGCCAAAACCCCCTATTAAAAATATACATAAAAGAAGGATATTTAATAATCTGAAATATAAGCTAATTTTCATATACCTTGTCAAAAGCAATGCACAAGAAACCATAAAAATGGAGAGAAAGAGTGCCACTTGAAGGCATTGAAATCGTGGCAATAAAAAGAAATAAAAGATAAGACCACCTAGGGTAGCACCAATGGCCTCTCCTAAGTAAACATATGTAATAATCTTTTTCTCTTTCTTTAAAAAATCTCTTAAAAAGCTACATCCAAGGGTAAAGGCCGCCCCTATAGGGATGCAATAAGGTATTAAAAGAAGGATGCTTAAAAAAATTATTTTAAATAAAGATGGGATTTCACCAACATGGATATATACCTTGGCTACCCTGCTTAAGAAGATACAAATGGGTAAAGTCACAGCCCAAATGGAAATAAGTAAAGAAAAATAAGTAAAGGCATTTCTTTTAATCCTTTTTGCAAATATGCTCCCCAGGCCTGTCCACAGTAACCAGCTTGCTAAGACAATACCTATAGTAAGTTCATTGCCACAGAAAAGTACTATAAGTTCTCTTAAAAATAGCACTTGACCCAGGGTAGTGGCCAGACCGATAAGGATAAAGGCAGTAAGAAAAGGCATGTTTTCAAAATGATATAGTGAAAGCATATAGGATGCAAGAAAGAAATTGGTATATCTTGACTTAGCTAAACAAATAGGATATGTTAATTGAAGCGAGAGTGGCGGAATTGGCAGACGCGCAGGACTTAGGATCCTGTGGGCAACCGTGCGGGTTCAAATCCCGCCTCTCGCACCAGAGGGTTTATGGAGATTCGGGTAGAAGAATTAAGTGGCGTAAAGCGCAAGTTAGAAGTGGTGATACCAAGAGAGAAAGTCAATGCAGAAATAGAGGTGATTTGTCAAAAGTTAAGAAAGCAAGCAAAAGTGAAGGGCTTTCGTCCTGGGAAGGTACCCATTTCCATTTTAAAGCGGCTTTATCATCAAGATGTTATAAGTCAAGCCATGCTCAAACTCATTGAACAAACCTATCAAGAGGCCTTGGATGAGGCAAAGCTAAAACCCCTGTTTGAACCCACAATTGACCCCGAGGTCTTAGAAGAAGGTAAGGCATTTAAATACACAGCCACTTTAGAGATAATGCCCGATATTAAGTTAGAAGAATATAAGGGTTTAGAATTGGAAGTACCTCCATTAAATATTAATGAAGAGGCCATAAATCAAGAGATGGAGAAGCTAAGGGAAACTCATGCAGAAATTGCAAATATCAAGGAGGATAGACCTTTAAAATTAGGGGACTATGCCATCATTGATTTCCAGGGCTATCTTGGAGAAACACCTATGAAAGAGCTTAAAGCTGAAAATTTTATGGTAGAATTGGGCAACCAGCAATTGAGTCAAGATATGGAAAAGTCATTGTTAGGGGCAAAAAAGGGGGAAGAAAGGATTATTAAAATTAAATCTCCAAAAGATCATCAAAATCCAAATTTGGCTGATAAGGAAGTTGAGGTTAGAATTAAAGTAAAAGATATTAAGGAGAAAATTTTACCAGAAATCGATGATGAGTTTGCCAAACAAGTTGGAGACTATGAGAACTTAGAACAATTGAGAAAGGCCCTTTATAAAACTATAGAAGAACGGGCAAAAGTAGATAGAGATATATACATTAAAAACGAAATCGTTAAGCAATTAATGGAAAAAACAGAGATAGAGATACCAGAGGGGTTAACAGAGCAAGAGATGCAGGCCATGATAAACAGAGCTACTTATTCGCTTTCTCCACAAGCCAAAGCGAGTTTAGACTTTAAAAAAACAAAAGAAAACCTACGTCCATTGGCTGAAAAAAAGGCCAAAAGACGGTTAATTTTAAACAAAATTGCCGAGATGGAGGATATTCAGTCAACTGAAAAGGAGTTAGAGGAGAATTTATCAGCAGTGGCTGCTCAATTAAAGACCAATGTAGAATCCCTTAAAAATTCTTATGCAGAACAAAGGTTGAGAGAACATATATTAGAGGAAAAAACATTGAATTTCCTTAGAGATCATACCAAAATTGCAGAAAGGAGTATTGAAAAGTGAGTCTTATTCCTATTGTTATTGAGCAAACAGGACGCGGAGAAAGGGCTTATGATATTTATTCACGTCTTCTAAAAGACCGTATTATATTTTTAGGTGATCCTATAGAGGATGCGATTTCAAATCTTATAATTGCCCAGCTACTTTTTTTAGAATCACAAGACCCTGACAAGGATATCAATTTTTATATAAATTCACCAGGTGGAATTATTACTGCAGGATTGGCTATCTATGATACTATGATGTACATTAAACCTCCCATTTGCACCTATTGTATAGGGCAGGCCTCTAGCATGGCAGCCGTCCTGCTTGCGGCTGGGACAAAGGGTAAAAGATATGCCTTGCCTAATGCCCGGATATTGATCCACCAACCTTTGGGGGCCTTTCAAGGGCAAGCCGCTGAAGTCGAGATTCAGGCGCGAGAGATTTTACGTTTGAGAGAGGTTGTAAATCAAATTTTGTCTAAACACACTGACCAGCCTCTAAAAAAGATTCAACAAGATACAGAGAGGGATTTCTATATGAGTGGCGAGCAGGCCCGAGCATATGGTATAATTGATGCAGTAATTTCAAGGAGAGAGCCAGAAAAGATAGCTGTTGCTGCCTCAGGGGGTATTTAAATGGCACGTCGAAATATATCTAGAGAAAAAAAGTTGTGTTGCTCATTTTGTGGTAAAAGCCAAGACGAAGTAAGGAAGATTATTGCTGGGCCTTCTGTTTATATTTGTGATGAGTGCATTGAACTTTGTAATGAGATTTTGGCTGAGGAATATGAACCCCAAGAATCAGGTCTAAGTCATAATTTATCAAAGCCTGCACAAATAAAGGCATTTTTGGATGAATATGTAGTTGGCCAGGAAAGGGCCAAGAAGGTTCTTTCTGTAGCCGTTTATAATCATTACAAACGCATTTACAGTCACTCAGAATTAGATAGTGTGGAGTTGCAGAAGAGCAATATCCTACTTATTGGGCCTACAGGTTGTGGTAAGACCTTAATGGCCCAAACATTGGCCAGATTTCTCAATGTACCCTTTACCATTGCAGATGCTACTACTCTAACAGAAGCAGGTTATGTGGGAGAGGATGTAGAAAATATTGTTCTTTATCTGCTTCAGGCAGCAGATTATGATATTGAACGTGCATCACAGGGTATTGTTTATGTGGATGAGATAGATAAAATAGCCCGCAAGACAGAAGGGCCTTCTATTACCCGTGATGTTTCAGGTGAAGGAGTGCAACAGGCACTCTTAAAGATTGTGGAGGGGACTGTAGCCAATATCCCTCCTAAAGGAGGCAGGAAACATCCACAACAGGAATTTTTGAAGGTAGATACTACTAATATCCTTTTCATATGTGGAGGGGCATTTGTGGGTTTAGAAGATATTGTGCGAGCACGTATTGACAGTAAAGGCTTAGGATTTGGAGCAGAGATTCTAGGTAAAAGGGATAAGAGGATAGGTGAGATTTTGGAAAAGGTTCAGCCAGAGGATCTTATTAGATATGGGATGATTCCTGAATTTGTAGGTCGTTTTCCTGTTACTGCTGTCCTTGATAACTTGACTAAAAAAGATCTAGTGGATATCCTTGTTAGGCCTAAAAACTCTGTGGTACGTCAGTATCAAAGATTGTTTAAGATAGAAAATGTAACATTAAGATTTACTGATTCAGCCCTGCAGGGAATTGCCAAGGAGGCTATAAGGCGTAATACAGGGGCAAGAGGGCTAAAAAATATAATTGAAAATGTACTTTTAGATACTATGTTCATTTTGCCAGATTTAGAAAATGTTAAAGAATGTGTAATTGATGAGGATGTAATTTTTAATAGGAAATCACCACTTATTGTGTATGGAAACAAGGCAGAAACAGCCTGATTTTGAGCCTTCCTTTTATAGGGAAAAGTGATTATAAATAATAACCAGGAGGTTTGATGTCCTTTTTTAAGCGTAACAAAACAGATAATTCGCAGAGAGAGATTATTAACCTTCCACTACTTCCTCTGAGAGATGTAGTAATTTTTCCTTATATGATCACTCCGCTTTTTGTAGGAAGGGAATGTTCTATTGCAGCCCTAGAGTATGCTATGACCTTAGGCCGAACCATTTTTTTGGTCTCACAAAGAAGGGCCCCAATAGATAAACCTAAAGAGAAAGACCTTTATAGCATAGGCACTATAGGAAACATTTTGCAGCTTTTGAAATTACCCGATGGTACATTAAAAGTACTTATAGAGGGAAGGCAAAGAGGGCGTATTATCAAATATTTGCCTAATCAAGACTTTTTCTTAGCAGAGATAGAAAAGATAAAAGAGTCCTATATTCCCACAATAGAGGCTAAGGCCCTTGTTCGTTCCCTAACTTATGCCTTTGAGGAATATGCTAAATTAAATCCTAAAATCACCAATGAGGCATTAAATATGGTCACAGCTACTGAAGAACCCTCCCGATTAGTCGATACTATAGCGGCTCACCTGTTTATTAAAGTAGAACAGAAACAGCCACTGCTAGAAACATTTAATATTAATAAACGAATGGAGTTAGTCCTGGGTCTTATACGTGGCGAAATTGAAGTTATAAAGGCAGAACAACGCATTAAGTCCCGTGTTAAAAAGCAGATGGAAAAGACACAAAAAGAATATTACCTCACTGAGCAAATGAAGGCCATCCAAAAAGAAATGGGTGAAGGCGAGGAATCCAAGAATGAAATCAAGGAATTGGAAAGGAAGATCAAGGCCAAACCCATGTCTAAAGAGGCTAAACGTAAGGCATTGCATGAGCTTAAAAAACTGAAAATGATGGCTCCTATGTCTGCTGAGGCTACAGTGATAAGGAATTATATAGACTGGTTTATTTCCCTGCCCTGGAATAAAAAGGCTAAGGTGAAGCTTGATCTTGATGAAGCCAAACATATTTTGGATGAAGATCATCATGCTTTGGAAGAACCCAAAGAACGCATCCTGGAATATTTGGCTGTACAACACCTGGCTAAAAAGGTAAAAGGTACCATTCTCTGTTTTATAGGCCCACCGGGTGGGGGCAAAACTTCACTGGCAAGATCAATAGCTAGGGCTACAGGCAGGGAATTTGTGCGTATCTCTTTAGGCGGCGTGCGCGATGAGGCTGAAATCAGAGGGCACAGGAGGACTTATATTGGGGCGCTTCCTGGGAAGATCATTCAATCTTTACGCAGGGTGAAGACCAACAACCCTGTGTTTTGCCTGGATGAGATTGATAAGCTAGGGATAGATTTTAGAGGGGATCCTGCAGCAGCCCTTTTAGAGGTCCTGGACCCAGAACAAAATTTTGCCTTTAATGATCACTATTTAGATGTAGACTATGACCTATCTGAGATATTTTTTATTACCACAGGTAATACCTTATATACCGTTCCCTGGGCCTTACAGGATCGTATGGAAGTCATTAGGTTACCAGGTTATACAGACGTTGAGAAGTACCACATTTCTAGGAAGTTTTTAGTCCCAAGACAAATTAAACAATGCGGTCTTAAACCAGATCAAATTTCCTATTCAGACAGTGCTATATATGAAATTATTCGCTCTTATACCAAGGAGGCAGGTGTAAGAAATCTGGAAAGGTGTTTTGCCTCTATCTGCCGCAAGGTTGCTAAAGAGATAGTAAAGAAAGGGTCACAAACAACAATACACATTACTAAAGCAACACTAAATAAATACTTAGGGGTGCCAAAGTACCGATTTGGCCAAAGAGAAGAAAAAGACGAAATAGGTGTAGCTATTGGACTTGCATGGACAGAACTTGGTGGTGAGTTGCTACAGAGCGAAGTGGCTGTCATGCCTGGAAAGGGCAAATTGATTGTTACAGGGAAATTAGGTGAAGTGATGCAGGAATCAGCCCAGGCAGCCTTGAGTTATGTACGTTCAAGGGCAGTTAGTTTAGGCCTAGAACCAAATTTTTATGAAAAATACGATGTCCACATCCATGTGCCAGAGGGTGCTGTTCCTAAGGATGGGCCTTCTGCAGGAATCACTATGGCCACTGCTTTGGTTTCTGCCTTAACCAAGGTGGCAGTGAGAAAGGATGTGGCCATGACAGGGGAAATCACCCTTCGTGGTAAGGTCTTGCCCATTGGCGGTTTAAAAGAGAAGTTATTGGCTGCCCATAGGGGGCGTATTAAAAAGGTCATAATCCCAAAAGAGAATAAGAAGGATTTGAAGGAAATCTCAAATAAGATCCTAAAGACACTAGAAATTGTTGGTATTAGCCATATGGATGAGGTACTGAAGGAGGCATTAAGTTCAGAACTTCCTATAAAAGAGACTATTATAAAACCAAAACCTATTGAGACACATGCTTCAGAGCAACCCAGGCTAGTGCAGTAGTATTCTAAGATAATTCCTCCCTCCTTGACATTCGTCTTTTCCTTTATAAAATCAGTCAAATTTTGCAAAAATGAAACCATTACTTTAATAAGGAATGTAACCGTTCACGGGTTTAAGGGTTCAAGGTTAGAGAAAAGCTGCAGGACACAAGCTACAGCCCCTGCTTGAATCTAGCAGGGGTTGAGGCCTGCAGCCTGATGAACCTGTGAACGCTTACTAAGGAATTATGTTTTTAAAAAGGGAAGACACAGCGATACTTGTAATAGATATGCAAGAAAAGTTATTAAAAGTAATGGATAGGAGTGAACAACTAATACAGGAAACTACTAAATTTTTAAAGTGTTGTAAAGTCTTAGGGTTGCCTATGTTGGCCACCGAGCAATATCCCAAAGGACTTGGGCATATTATACCAGAGATTTCTGGACTTATTCCTAATAACAACATCTATTCCAAAACTAGCTTTTCTGGCTATATTCCGTCTGTAAAGGCCTGTTTAAACAGGTGGAGTAAAAAGAGCATTTTTCTTTTAGGTATAGAAGCTCATGTCTGCGTTTTTCAAACTTGTTATGATTTATTAGAGGATGGGTATAGAGTATATATTCCCTTAGAATGTGTTTCTTCGCGTAATGCCATTCATGCTCAAAATGCTATAAAATTAATGGATAAGATTGGTGCATGGGTTGTCAATGGAGAGATGGTTTTGTTAGGTTTATTAAAGACCAAAGATGCACCAGAATTTAAGCAAATTTTAGATTTAATTAAATAGCAAAAATGATTCAAAA
>CAZNJP010000013.1:0-1323 GCA_964573345.1 uncultured Syntrophobacter sp.
AGATGGTAAAAGAAGAATTGCCTCAGATTGCCCTAATAAGTGCCTTGCGTAAGTTCACAAGATAGCAACAAAAAAACCTAATTAGGGAGAGATTGATAGAGGCTCGTAGAGATTTAGAAATGATGGAAGCAACAAAATACCAAATTCCAAATCGCAAATTCTTTACCCCGTTAAGTAATGATTCTGAACTAGCAATGTTTGTTTAAAAAGGAGGCTTCAATAAAAAAAGCAACCGAACTGCTTGTTAACACATACTTAACGGGGCGAGCAATATCAAATGACCAAAATCTAATCGAAGCTTGAAGCATGGAGCTTGTAGCTTGTAAAAGTTTTAGATTTTGAACATTTGAAATTTGGATTTGTTTAGGATTTGGTGTTTAGGATTTGGAATTTAATGGATTCGATATGATATTATGTATCATGAATCGTGTACCAATTTAGAAGCATGAAGCTTGTAAAGAAGGATGAAGATGGAGCTAGCATATTTTCCTGGATGCACATTAAAGACTACTGCAAAGAAATTGGAAATATCAGCTTTAGCTGTAGCAGAGGCCTTAGGTTTAGACATAAAGGAGCTTCCAGATTGGAATTGCTGTGGAACAGTCTATTCACTTGCCTCTGATGATTTAATAAAGCAACTTGCCCCTATAAGAAGCTTGGTTCGTGCCCAATCCTTTGGATATAAAACAATCGTAACGTTATGCTCAATGTGTTATAACACTTTAGCTCAGTCTAATCTTTTGGTAAAAAATGATGGACAGAAATTGAAGAAAATTAATGAATTTATGTCAGAGGAAGAGGATTATAGGGGTGAAGTAAAAATAAAGCACTTTTTAACTGTACTAAAGGAATTTGGCCTTGAGAACATAAAACAGGCTGTAAAACACCCACTTTCTAAACTCAAGGTAGCCTGCTACTATGGTTGCCTTTTACTGAGGCCAAAGAATGTAGGTATAGACAATTGTGAGCAACCCCATATCTTAGAAGAGCTAGTGTCAACTTTAGGAGCAGAACCTGTAACTTTTCCATATCAAGTAGAGTGTTGCGGTTCTTATCATACAGCCATTAAACCAGAGATTGTAGCAATGCGTGCCTATCGTATATTAGAAAATGCCCGAGAAAATAATGCAGATTTGGTAATCACTAGCTGTCCACTCTGCTATTTCAATTTAAAGGATAGACAAAAGGATGTAAAAAGGCTCTACACAGGTTTTAAGAAAATGCCTGTTTTTTACTTTACAGAAATTATGGCAGATGCATTGGGGATTGCTTAAATGCGTGTTGGGATATTTATTTGTCATTGTGGGAGAAACATTGCCTCTG
>CAZNJP010000013.1:1333-21346 GCA_964573345.1 uncultured Syntrophobacter sp.
AGTAGATGTACATTGGCTTAAAAATGAGGCGGCCAAACTAAAAAATGTAGTCTTTTCTGAGGATTATATCTATCTTTGCAGCGAACCAGGACAAAAATTTATCTGTGAGAAGATTAAAGAGCTAAACCTTAGTCACATCATTGTGGCTGCCTGTACTGCAAGTTTACATGGGGAAACATTTTCCCGGACATTAGAAAATGCTGGTTTAAATCGCTACCTTTTGGAGATTGCCAATATTAGAGAACAGTGCTCATGGGTGCATCAAAGTATACCGGAGATTGCTACAAAAAAGGCCTTAAGGTTGATTAAGGCCGCTTTGGCTAAATTAAGTTACGCTAAGCCCCTTATTCCCATCAAGGCACCCATGACAAGGCAAGCCCTAGTGATTGGGGGTGGGATAGCAGGAATTCAAGCTGCCCTGGATATTGCCAATGCTGGGTTTGACGTCTATTTAGTGGAAAAAGGGCCATCTATAGGAGGGCATATGGCCCAGCTTAGTGAAACATTTCCCACTCTGGACTGCTCTTCGTGTATCCTTACCCCAAAGATGGTGGAAGTAGCCCACCATAAAAAGATTCACCTTCTTACCTATGCCGAAGTAAAAAACATAGAAGGAACGGTGGGGAATTTTGATGTGACCATTATTAAAAAACCACGCTATGTAATAGAAGACAAATGTACAGGATGCAATGACTGTGTGGATGTATGCCCAGTGATAGTGCCCAATGAGTTTGACCAAGGATTAGGGGCAAGAAAGGCGGTTTATATTCCATTCCCTCAAGCAGTGCCTCTGGTTTATATTATAGATTTAGAAAGCTGTCTAAATAATAAAAAGCTTATAGTTTGTGAAAATTGTTTTAAGGCCTGTGGGCCCAGGGCCATTGATTTTCTTATGGAGGAGGAAGAGATCAAAATAAAGGTAGGGGCTATTATAGTAGCTACAGGCTATGATATACTACCTTTAGAAGCACTTCCAGAATACGGAGGAGGAAGGTATCCAGACATAATTACTAGTTTAGATCTGGAAAGATTGCTTTCACCCTCTGGTCCCACCGGTGGTGTAATAAGGAGGCCATCGGATGGGAAGATTCCAAAAAGCATAGTCTTTATCCAATGTGCAGGTTCACGTGATCCTGAGAGCGGGCGGCCCTATTGTTCAAAGATATGCTGTATGTATACCGCAAAGCACGCACTGCTTTATAAGCACGCAGTGCCCGATGGAAAGGTCTATATATTTTATATAGACATTAGGGCAGCAGGCAAAAAATATGAGGAGTTTGTGCAAAGGATTGTAGAGAAAGAAAGGGTATTGTATTTGAGGGGAAAGGTATCTAAGGTCTTTGGTAAAAATGAAAAATTGGCAGTTTGGGGGGTAGATACCTTGACAGGCAGGGCATTAGAGATAGAGGCAGATTTGGTAGTATTAGCCCCAGCTATTATTCCTGCTAAAGGATGGAAAGAACTATCTAAAACATTAAAACTGCCTGCAGATGAATTTGGATTTTTTACAGAAATGCATCCAAAATTAAGACCTGTAGAATCTCCAGCAATAGGTATTTACCTAACTGGTGCAGCTCAGTCCCCAAAGGATATCTCAGAGACAGTAGCTCAGGCTGGTGCAGCAGCCAGCAAGGTATTAGCTTTATTCTCCCAAAAAAAGATTACCTTAGAACCTATTAAGGCAGAAGTAGATTTAGAGCTTTGTAAGGGTTGTGGTATTTGTGCCAAAGTATGCCCGTTTGGCGCTATTAGCATAATAAAAAAGAAAAAGAAGAAATATGCACAGGTAAGCAAGGCTGCATGTCAAGGATGTGGCAGTTGTATGGGTGCTTGTAAGTTTAACGCTATAAACATAGCTCATTTTACGCTTGAACAATTATCTGAACAGGTAGATGCCTTATTAGAGGGAGAAAAATGGCAGTAGCCCAGCGTAAGCCGTTAAATCTAGCAGAATTTAAGGTACCTAAGGGAAAGGTAATAGTTTTTACAGAATTATGTAAAGGTTGTGAACTGTGTACTGAGTATTGTCCTAAAGAGATCTTGGAGCTTTCAGAGGATTATAATGAAAAGGGTTACCACTATCCCATTATAAAACCAGGCATGGAGAATGATTGTATATATTGCCTGTTTTGCCAAGAGGTTTGTCCTGATTTTGCCATTTTTAGTGAACAGATAGAGGAGGATTAATGGCTAAAGACGTATTAACTGGTATCCATTTTTTGAGTGGCAATTATGCCTGTGTAGAAGGGGCAATTGCTGGAGGCTGTCGTTTTTATGCAGGCTATCCCATCACCCCTTCCAATGAGATTGCAGAAAGGATGTCTGTAAGGATGCCCCAGGTAGGTGGAATTTATATTCAGATGGAGGACGAACTTGGTTCAATGGCGGCATTAGTAGGTGCAAGTTGGGCAGGGGCAAAGTCAATGAGTGCTACTTCAGGCCCTGGTTTCAGTCTTATGCAAGAAAACGTCGGCCTTGCAGCCATGATGGAGGCCCCTTGCGTAATAGTAAATGTAATGCGTGGTTCACCCTCTACTGGGCTTCCTACCGCTGTAGGACAAGCAGATGTCATGCAAGCCCGTTGGGGAAGCCATGGGGATTATGAAATAATTGCCCTATCTCCTAGTTCACCTCAAGAGTGTTTTGACTTCACTATAAAGGCATTTAATCTTGCTGAGAGGTGGCGGGTTCCTGCTATAGTGCTTATGGATGAAGTTGTTGGACATATGTGGGAGAGGGTAATTATTCCTCCAAAGGAAGATATCAAGCTTGTCTTTAGAAAGAAACCAAGCAAGCCAAAAGAGGAATTCTTCCCCTTTAAGGCAGATAAGGATTTGGTGCCAGAGATGCCCATAGCAGGGGAAGGCTATAGATTCCATGTTACAGGCCTTACCCATAACACAAAGGGCTATCCAGACACAACTGAGAAGGCCCAGGCTCCATTGGTCAGGAGGTTAGTAGATAAGATTAGAAAAAATGCAGAGGTAATCTTAGATATAGAAGAATACTATACAGAAGATGCAGAGGTAATCTTAGTAAGCTATGGCATTTCATACCGCGTGTGCCAATATGTACTAAGTAAGGCACGTTCTGATGGCTTAAAGGTAGGAGTTGTTAAGCTTAACACAATCTGGCCATTTCCAGAAAGAAGGATTCAAGAACTGGCTAAGCAAATCAAGGCATTTGTTGTAGTGGAAATCAACTTGGGTCAGATAGTATTTGAGGTAGAAAGGGTATCTTATGGTCGGTGTAAGACTATATTAGTGCCACATGCTGGTGGTTATATCCATGACCCAGAAGATATATACAAGGCCATAAAGAAAGTAAGCAGTAGGAAGTAAGCCAGATTTTTTTCTGCCTACTTCTTACTCTATACTGCATACTAAAATAAGTAGGGAGTAAGTTATGGAGGTTGCAAAGAAGCATCCCTTAGAGGCTCTCATCAGGAAGGAGCGAATGCCGCACATCTTATGTACTGGCTGTGGTGTTGGTACCACCATGGCCAACATGATAGAGGCCTTTGTAGAAGGGAAGTTTGATTTAGATAAGATAACACTGGTCTCAGGGATTGGTTGCTCTGGCCGAGTGGCTGGCTATTTAAAGTTAGATGGTTTTCATACTACCCATGGACGTCCTATTGCTTTTGCTACTGGGCTTAAACTGACCAATCCTGATTTAGATGTGGTGGTATTCAGCGGGGATGGAGATCTGGCCGCCATTGGTGGTAACCACCTCATTCATGCAGCTAGAAGGAATATAGATATAAAGGTCATTTGCATAAATAATTTTACGTATGGGATGACGGGTGGACAATTGGGCCCTACTACCCCTACTGGTACCTGGAGTAGTACATCGGTCTATGGAAATTATGAGGTACCATTTAATTTGCCCTATCTTTTGTGTGCCTGTGGTGCAAGTTATGTAGCACGATGGACATCGGCCCATGCCCATCATATCAAAAACTCTATTCTTGAGGCCATGCACCATAAAGGATTCTCTTTTATTGAAATAATTTCTGCATGTCCAGTGTACTGGGGGAGGAAAAATAAGCTTAGGACAGGAAAGGATATGGTAAAATTCTTCTTAGAACATACAGAGATAAAACGCCACCCTGAACCAGAGAAGGCACTTATTCAAATGGGCACCCCAATTTTGTGTGGTGTATTTGTAAATAGGGAGCAGCCTGATTATTTGGAGATGATGAAGGCTCAATTATCCAAAAAATTAGGCATCCCTGAATTCCGTGGGGATGGAAAGGTGGCCTTGCCAGAAGAAGAAAAGAAGCCAGTTCCTGAAACCCGCCTGCCACTGCGAGCTCGCCCGCCAGCCAAGCAAGGCGAGGCGGCCTGGGGCACGAGCGGGCAGGTAAAGCCACCAAAAAAGATAAGACCTACACAGATTAAAGTAGCTGGCCTGGGAGGGCAAGGGCTTGGTCTTTTGGGTTTAATCATGGGTAGGACAGCCTCTATCTTTGAAGGTTATAATGCTGTTTATACCCAAGAGTATGGCCCTGAGGCCAGGGGAGGCGCCTCTAGCTCTGGTTTAGTTATCTCTTCAGATGCTATTAATATGCCTTATACCACAGAACCCGATAACTTAGTAATTATGGCCCAAGGAGCATTAAGAAAATATAGAAAGGATATAAGAAAAGATAGCACTATTTTTATTGATAAAGATTTGGTGAAACCAAAGGATATTCCTAGCTCAGTAAAAATCTATGCTATCCCTGCTACCAGGACGGCTGAAAAACTGGGGAGGGCTGTGGTAGCAAATATTGTAATGCTCGGTTTCTTTACAGCACTAACCCCCTATTTTAGTGTAGAAAATGTGGAAAAGGCAGTGAGAATGTCTGTACCTAGAGGCACTGAGGAATTCAATCTAAAGGCATTTAAGGCAGGCTATGAATACGGCATAGGGCAAAGGGCATAGGGTTTTTCTCTATGCTCTATGCCAGTACAGGAGGCAGCATGGAAGAGATTAAGTATGCTGTAGGAGATAGAACAATTGTTGCAGAAGGCACAAAACTGATACCCATTTACATCATGGGAAAGAAATACGAAGTACCAGAGACCCTAACTATTATGAAGGCCTTAGAATATGCAGGCTATCGCCTTATCCGTAGTTGTGGCTGTAGGAGCGGTGCCTGTGGGGCCTGCGTAACAGTCTACCGAACAGCAGGAGATTATCGCCTAAAATTTGGATTGGCCTGTCAAACGATAATAGAACCATATATGTATTTGGTTCAAATCCCCTTTGTCCCTGCAAACAAGGCCATTTATGATATCAATCGACTTTCACCTGATATATTCACTATTGAAAAATTATACCCAGAGACATTTCGCTGTCTTGCCTGCAATACCTGCACAAAGGCCTGCCCCATGGATATCCCTGTTATGGACTGTATTCAGTCATTAATTCAAGGAGATATAAAAAAATGTGCCGAGCTTTCTCATGCCTGCATTATGTGTGGGATGTGCAGTCTGCGTTGCCCAGCAGAGATCCAGCATCCATTTGTTACATTATTAGCAAGACGGCTCTATGGCAAATATCTAATGCCAAAGGCAGGGCATGTAGAAAAGAGGATAAAGCAAATAGGAAAGGGGATGTTTGACTGGATGTTAGATGAGCTTATGGAAGTCTCTTTAGAAGATTTAAAAGAACGTTATGTGGAAAGGGAATTTGAGCCAGAGCCATATGACCCAGATTGGCACCCCAAGGATAAAAAGTACCTCATTATTGAAGAACGAACTGCATGATGCAGGATATACCATACAAGATACGTAGTGACAAATGTCAAAAGGCTAGGGTTACGAGGCCCGTATCGAAGCCCGTTAGACGTAAAACGATACGGGCCCTGTTAAGTATGTGCTAGTAAGCAGCTTGGTTGCATTTTTTATCGTAAGTTTCTTTTGCAAAGAGCATTGCTAGTTTGAATTACTTAACAGGGCGGGCATCGTCACCGTAACCGATTAACGATATTTGTCGTGAATCATGTATCATGTGCTGTGAATCAGAGGTAAGCATTAGAGAAAAGGGGAACCATTATGAAAGGATATCCAGAGATTTTACAGGAGGCCTTGGCCAAGGTAGAGGAAACACGCCCAAAGCGCCTTGAGGCAGCAAAAAAGAAAAAATACTACCCCAAATTTTTACCAAATGAATATGAAAATGTTTTAAAAAGATATCATCCTGATTATAGACCTGAGGGAAGGCGTGTCTTAAAGATAGGCCCAAATAAGGGGGAGGAACTCCAAGTAGAATTGGTAGAGCTATTAGAGGGTAGACCATGGATTGAACCTATAGACTTTTTACCTCGTCTTAGAAGACCTGATTACACCACAGAGGTATTGGTTATTGGAGGCGGAGGTGCAGGCAGTGCTGCGGCACTGCTGGCCTCAGAGAATGGCTCTCAGGTAATATTGGCCACTAAACTGCGTCATGGGGATACTAATACCATTATGGCTGAAGGTGGAATCCAGGCAGCCGATTTACCTTATGATTCTCCTTATTACCACTTTTTAGATACCATTGGGGGTGGACACTTCACCAATGATAGAAAATTAGTAAGGGCATTGGTGTTGGATGCACCTTTAATCATTAAATGGCTAGAAGACTTAGGGGTGATGTTTGATAAAGAGCCAAATGGGACTATGAAGGAGCTCTTTGGTGGTGGGCTCTGCAGGAGGCGTATGCACTCCTCATCAGATAGGACTGGTGCAGAGGTTATGCGAGTGCTTCGAGACGAAGTAGGCAATCACAAACAAATTGAGATATTGGAATTTTCACCTGCAGTGGAACTTTTATTGGATGATAAAGATATGATCGGTGGGGCCATACTATATAATTTGGATATCCAAGAATTTTTGGTAGTCAAAGCAAAGGCAGTAATTTTGGCTACAGGCGGTTATGGCCGTTTGCATTTACATGGGTTTGCTACTACCAATCATTATGGGGCTACAGGGGATGGTCTTGTCCTAAGTTATCGCTTGGGGGTTCCGTTAAGGAATCTGCACTATGCCCAATTCCACCCTACAGGAGCAGCCTTCCCTGAACAATGCGCAGGCATGTTGGTTACAGAGAAGGTACGTACCTTAGGGGCAGAGCCACTAAATAAAGAAGGGAAACGTTTCTGTCATCCTTTAGAGCCAAGGGATGTGGAAAGTGCCCTAATTATTAGGGAATGTATAGAGAGAAAAAAAGGTATAGTTACCCCTACTGGAAGGGTGGGGGTATGGCTTGATGTACCCATGATTGATTTAATTTGGGGAGAAGGTACTACCTCTAAGGCATTAGCAAGTAAATACCTTCAATTTAGGCGATATGGGATAGATATCTCTGAACAGCCTATCTTGGTTTTTCCTACATTGCACTATCAAAATGGTGGAATGTGCACTAATGAATGGGGAGAAACTACTATACCAGGACTCTTTGCGGCAGGTGAAGTATCAGGGGGCATCCATGGAGATAATCGCCTTATGGGGAATTCCTTATTGGATATCAATGTCTTTGGCCGTAGGGCTGGGATAAGGGCAGCACAATTTGCCAAAAACCGGGGAAGAGTAAGCGGCCTAAATCTAAGACACTTAGAGGCACATCTAAAGGAATTAGATGAGACAGGGATTAAATCAAATAAAAAGGCTCCTCTTATCTTACCAGACTATCGGGCAAAGGGCAAAGGGCATAGAGCATAGAGCATAGGGGTTTTTCTCTCTGCTCCATGCTCTTTGCTCAAGCGAAGGAGGTATTATGAATAACAAATACGAACCACTAATTATCGGATTTTTATGTAAGTGGTGTGCCTATGCTGCTGCTGACCTTGCAGGGACTTCAAGGATACAATACCCTCCTAACATACACATTATAAGGGTTATGTGTTCTGGAATGGTACACCCAAACTTAGTTATAAATGCCTTAAAAAAGGGGGCAGACGGAGTACTTGTAGCAGGCTGACGTTTAGGTGAATGCCATTACCTGGAAGGTAATGTAAAGGCAAAATCTAGGGCAGATGCTATTTATTCAAAAATGAAAGATTATGGCCTGGAACTAGAACGCTTCAGGTTAGAATGGATACCAGCATCTGAGGCAGCTCGATTTGCCAATGTGGTAAAGGAGATGACCGAGACCTTAAAGGCCCTGGGTCCAAACCCACATAATAAAAATTTTAACAATACCAAGGGGAGAAAATGAAGATACATGAATATCAGGCAAAGGAAATATTTAGTAAGTTTGGTATCCCGGTGCCACCTTCAAAATTGGCTACTACCGTGAAAGGTGCAAAGGATGCAGCAGAAGAGGTAGGTTTACCTTTAGTAGTAAAAGCACAGATTCAGGCAGGTGGTAGGGGGAAGGCAGGCGGTGTGAAGTTGGTAAATACCCTAGAAGAAGTAGAAAATGTTGCTCAAAGGCTGTTGGACAAGCCATTAATTACCCATCAAACAGGTGTTCAGGGTAGAATTGTACAAAAGTTATTAATAGAAAAGGCCCTTGAGATAAAGCAAGAATTTTATGTAGGTTTGACCATTGATAGAAGCAAAGATTGCCCTGTAATGATGGTAAGCCCAGCAGGTGGGATGGAGATAGAGGACATTGCCAGAGAAAGGCCAGAGCTTATTTTTAAGGAATTCATTGATCCACTATTTGGTTTTTTACCATATCAAGCCCGTAACCTTGGTTTTAAGTTGGGTGTGAAGGACATTAGAGGAGTCTCTAAATTATTTTTTGCCCTTTATAAGATCTTTGTCCAATATGATTGCTCTTTGGCAGAGATAAATCCACTTATTTTGACAGAAGATGAAAGATTTTTTGCCTTAGATGCAAAACTAAACTTTGATGACAATGGCATCTATCGTCACCCGGAGATAAAGGAGATGCTAGACCCTGAACAGCTTGATCCATTAGAATATGAGGCCTCAAAGTATAGACTAAACTATGTAAGGTTGGATGGAGATGTAGGAATTATGGTGAATGGAGCAGGTCTGGCTATGGCCACTATGGATGTAATCAAATTGGCCGGGGCAAGGCCAGCAAATTTCCTGGATGTAGGTGGTGGTGCAAATGTGGAAATGATTAGTAAGGGATTGGAAATCCTGCTTTCTGATAAAAATGTAAAATTGATCTTTATTAACATCTTTGGAGGAATTTTAAGATGTGATACCCTGGCAAGGGGGGTAATTGAGGCAGCCAAACAAATAAAGATAGACATACCCATCCTCATTAGGCTAGAAGGGACAAATGTAGAACAGGGCCGTAAGATGCTAAATGAATCAGGCCTAAATTTTCTGGTAGCCAAGGACATTTATGAAGCCACCAAGAAGATTACAGGCATAGAGCAAAGGGATTGGAGTATTTATGGCAATCTTAGTTAATGAAAATACAATGGTTTTAGTACAGGGAATAACAGGGAAAGAAGGGGCATTTCATACCAAACAGATGATAGATTATGGGACAAAAGTGGTAGCAGGGGTTACACCTGGTAAAGGTGGACAGAAGATAGAAGGGATCCCTGTATTCAATACTGTGGAGGAGGCAGTAAAAGAGACAGGGGTAAATGCCTCTGTAATCTTTGTCCCTGCAGCCTTTGCTGGTGATGCCATATTTGAGGCAGCGGATGTAGGCATTAAGGTGATTGTCTGCATTACTGAAGGCATCCCTGCCCTGGATATGATTAAAGTAAAAAGTTTTTTAAGAGACAAAGGAGATGTAACACTAATTGGCCCTAATTGTCCAGGGCTTATTGCCCCAGGGGTTAGGTGTAAGATGGGTATCATGCCAGGACATATTCATACCCCAGGCCCTATTGGAGTGGTCTCCCGTAGCGGTACCTTGACTTATGAAATTGACTACCAACTTACCCTTTCAAGTCTAGGTCAATCTACCTGTATAGGAATTGGTGGTGATGCCATCCTTGGCAGCAATTTCATAGATATCTTAAAACTATTTAATGAGGATGAACAGACAAAAGGTGTGGTCTTGGTAGGGGAGATAGGTGGTAATGCAGAACAAGAAGCAGCAAAGTATGTCAAAAATCACTTTAAAAAACCGGTTGTGGCCTTTATAGCCGGTCGTACGGCCCCAAAGGATAAAAGGATGGGCCATGCAGGGGCCATTATCTCTGGTGGTCAGGATACAGCAGAGGAAAAGATAAAGGCACTGAGGTCAGAAGGGATATTTATAGCAGAAGACTTAGGAACTTTGGGGAAAACAGTAAAAGATGTAATGAAACTGTAGATTGTTGATTCGTCAAAATGGCAAACCGTTTATTGTTGAGCGACTCTCTTGAATTTAATGAATTTCCGAGTTAACCATCCCGCAATTTTGAACTGAAGGTAACTTGAAAGATTAAGAGGAGTAAACCACCTTCCTGCCTTGACCGAAAGATGCAAAGAAGTAAAGTATTGTTTTGTTTATGCATCAATTATGAAAAACTATTTGAGGTATTTGTTTTCTTATCATTGGCATACCGGCACGGTTGCCTGGCTGCTTATGCGCCTTTGTGGCATTTTCTTAGCTGTTTACCTTGGGTTCCACCTCTGGATGTTTTTCTGGTTTGGCCAAAGTTTGGTGTCCTTCAGCAATCTTTTGCAAATGCGTAAGCAACCAGGGATGAGGATTTTAGAGATGCTTCTTATTTGGGCAGTGTGCTATCATGCAGGCAATGGCATAAGGCTTATCCTGATTGATTTTGGCCTTGGTATCCGCTGGCAAAAGTCATTGTTTGTGGCCGTTATGATGTTGAGTTTAATTTTGAGTATATTTTTTGTCTATCCGATTTGGCATGATTAGTTGGCTCTGGCAAAGGTTTAGTGGAATTGGCTTACTGATATTGCTATCTATTCATCTGAGCATTAGTCATCTCCGCCCTCTAACCTATGAAAACATGCAGATACGCTTATCTTCTCCTTTTTGGCTGTTTTTAAATTTTTCCCTATTAGGGCTGAGCGTGTCTCATGCCTTAAATGGCCTTTGGCAAATCTGCCAGGACTATATTGTAAAGGAGGTCTTTCGAAGGATGTTGGCCTTTTGCCTTTGGCTAATTGGAGGGCTTCTATTCCTCCTAGGACTGTTGATTTTATTTAGATGATAAAGCATAAACACCAAATTATTATTGTTGGTGCTGGAATTGCTGGTTTAACAGCCGCCTTAGAGGCAGTACAGGCAGGTAATGATGTAGCAATTGTTTCTAAGGTCTTTCCCACCCATTCACACTCTGTAGCTGCACAGGGAGGCACAGCAGCTGCCCTGGGTAACATGGAGGAAGATTCATGGGAGTGGCATTTCTACGATACCGTTAAGGGAAGCCACTTTTTAGGGGACCAAGATGCCCAGGCCATGTTTTGTAAGGAGGCCATTGAGACAGCATATTTTTTGGAGCATATTGGTGTCCCTTTTAGCCGTACAGAGAACGGCCATATTCTCCAACGGCATTTTGGTGGCCATTATAGTGAGTTTGGAAAGGGGGCCCCAATAAGGCGGGCTTGCCTAGCAGCAGATAGGATTGGCCAAGCCATACTTTATACATTATTTGGCCAATGTTTGCGTTTCAAGGTGAGGTTTTATAATGAGTTTCTTGTTACCCATATTTTATTGCAGGATGAAGGATGCAGCGGGATAATGGCCTGGGATATAGTTCGTGGAGAAATGCATACCTTTCAAGGAAAATTGACCCTTCTGGCAACAGGAGGCTGTTCTCGCCTTTTTAAGATAAGCACCAATTCTGCCATAAACACTGGGGACGGTATGGGAATGGTCTTGGCTGCCGGCTTTCCTTTAGAGGACATGGAATTTATCCAATTCCACCCTACTGGCCTCTATCCTTGGGGTTTCCTTATTAGTGAGGGTGTAAGGGGTGAAGGTGGCTACCTCCTTAATCAAGATGCTGAAAGGTTTATGAAAGTCTATGCCCCTACTAAATTAGAATTGGCACCCAGAGACATTGTTTCGCGGGCTATTCAAAGTGAAATAGAGGCAGGAAGAGGTATAGAGGGTAAGCCATATGTCTCCCTTGATATTACCCATCTCCCAGAACAATTGATAAAGGAGAAACTGCCACAAATTCGCGAAATGGCCATAAAATTTGCTGGTATCGACCCCAAAAGACAGCCTATTCCTGTGGCTCCAGCCGCTCACTATAGCATGGGGGGAATTCCAGTAAATATAGATTGCGAGGTTCTTGCAGATGGCAAAAAAGCAATTGTTCCAAGACTTTTTGCGGCTGGAGAATGTGCCTGCGTTTCTATCCATGGGGCCAATCGCTTGGGCACAAATTCAACTATGGAATGTGCTGTCTTTGGTCGTCGGGCAGGAAGAGATATGGCAAAAATAGTGAGAAGCCTAAATTTTCTCCCTTTATCAAAAGAACAAATTAAAGAAGGACTAGAGGAGATTAATACACTTCTAAATCGCATTCCTAAGATATCACTAGCAGAGGTTAGAGAAGTACTGCAGGAAGGAATGACAAAAAACTGTGGTATCTTACGTGAGGAGAGCTGTTTGAGAGCCCAACTTGAGCTTATTCACAACTTAAAGACCGCTTACCAGGAGATTGGATTGAAAGGCATACCAAATGAGTATAACTCGGCCTTGCAGGAAGCCTTGGAGTTAAAGCACATGTTGAATTTGAGTGAGGCCATAGTGCGATGTGCACTAGCCAGAAAAGAGAGTCGTGGCGCACATTATCGCACTGACTTTCCTACCACAGATGAAAAAAACTGGCTGAGGCACACGCTGGTCTTTATGAAGGAAGGCAAATATAAGTTAGACTATAAGCCAGTGGTCATTACTAGGTTTGAACCAGAGGAAAGGCGATTTTAATGGAAAAAGCCTTTTTTATCCAGCGTTTTTTGCCAGGAAGGGACAAAAGGCCTTATTGGCAAAAATATGTCTTGAAATGTAAAGGTACCTGGGTGATATTAGATGCTTTAGAGGCCATACACAAGCAAGATTTATCACTGGCATACCGCAGGAGCTGCCGGCATGGTATTTGCGGTTCCTGTGCTATAAATATCAATGGGATGAACCAGTTGGCGTGTGAAAAGCGGGTGGCTGAGTTACCTCACAAGATTAAAATCAGGCCTTTGCCTGGTTTTTCTATCATAAGGGATTTGGTAGTGGATTTAACCCCTGTTTACCAACATGTAGAGGCCATTAAACCTTATTTAATCACCACAACAAAACCACCAGAAAAGGAGAGGTTACAGTTGCCCTCTGAACGTAAAAGATTAGATGGCCTTTATGAGTGCATTTTTTGCGGTGCTTGTACAGGTGCCTGCCCCACTTTTTGGGGCAATCAAGGATTTTTGGGGCCAACTGCATTAATCCAGGCCTGCCGTCTTCTCATGGATAGCCGGGATGAGGCCAAAGAAGAGAGAAAGAAGACCTTGAAGGCACATCCGGGGCTGTGGCAGTGCCATAGTATATTTAACTGTGTAGAGGCCTGTCCTAAAGGTTTGAATCCCCTTAAGGCTATCGTAGCCCTCAGGAAGGCCATTTTATCTAAATAAAATATAAAATGACAGAGGACAGTAAACAGTCTGTGTTCTGATTTCTATGTTCGAATAATAATGAATAAGGCGGCTTTGATTATTGCACCTATTTTAAGCATCATATTAGCTCTTTCTTTTAATCTAGAACCAGGGAATCCTCAAATTACATACACAGCAGCAGTAGCCCTACTTATGGCTATTTGGTGGGTTACTGAGGCCATCCCTCTAGCAGCTACTGCCCTATTACCAGTAGTCCTATTCCCGTTGCTAGGTATTATGAAAGGTAGGGCTGTTTCTGCCTTCTATTTTAATGATGTAATACTTCTATTTATTGGTGGGTTTATCATTGCACTGGCCATGCAACGCTGGGGTCTTCACAAAAGGGTTGCCTTAAAAATTATTTTGTGGATTGGTATAAACCCATGGCAGATAGTTCTAGGATTTATGGGAGCTACTGCATTTCTTTCTATGTGGATCTCAAATACAGCAGCTACTATGGTGATGGTGCCTATAGCTATGGCCATTATTGCAAAATTAAAAGAAAGTCTTGGAGAGAAGGAAGTTTCCCGTTTTTTTATAGGACTTTTACTTGGAATTGCCTATGCAGCATCTATTGGTGGAATGGCTACTTTAATAGGAACACCCCCTAATTTGGCCTTTGTAAAAATCTTTTCTATCTGTTTCCCTAAGGCCCCGGAGATTTCATTTGCAAAGTGGTTTGTGTTTGCCTTTCCGCTTGTAGTAGTCTTTTTTTTATGCACTTGGTTCTTACTCTTCCTGCTATTTTGTAAAAATGTAAAGTTTCAAGTTGATTTAGATATGTTTTATGACGAATATAAAAGGCTTGGCCCTATGAGATTTGAAGAGTGGATAGTAATGATTGACTTTATCCTACTTGCACTACTTTGGTTTATGAGGAAGGATATCCCCATTGGTGGATTTAAGATACCTGGTTGGTCATCACTATTTCCTATCCCGAGGTTTATAGACGATGGGACAGTGGCTATAGCCATGACCATACCCCTATTTTTTATCCCTGCTAAGGGCCATAAAACCATTATGGATTGGGAAACTGCATCACTACTTCCTTGGGGTATTGTTTTGCTTTTTGGGGGTGGTTTTGCCTTGGCGGCTGGTTTCAAACAATCAGGGCTATCGGTATGGTTTGGTGGACAATTACAGGGTTTGTCCTTTCTTCACCCTGTTTTGATTATGATAGCCATTTGTGTATTAATGGTGATTTTGACCCAATTTACATCAAATACCGCTAGCGCTCAAATGATTTTACCTATTGTGGCGGGGGTGAGTGTGAGCATAAAGGCAAATCCATTGTTTTTAATGGTCCTGGCTACTCTTTCTGCATCTTGTGCATTTATGTTACCTGTAGCAACACCTCCTAATGCCATCATCTTTGGTACAGGTGCCCTTAAGGCATCTGATATGGCAAAGACTGGTACAATTTTAAATCTTTTGGGGATAATTTTAATTATTGCTTACATTAGTATATTTGGCAGGATTTTATTGGGGATTGAGAGCTACTAAATGAGTTCTTTTTAATAAGTCTTGATCCCAAATTATTACATAATTTGGGTTGATTTCCCAAGAATTCAGTGCTAAAAAAGGACAAAGCTTAATTTAAGCCACATCCTGAAACAAGTTCAGGATACACAGATAAACAAGATATGAGACCATTGATCCAAGTAGCGCTGGATTTAATAGACGGTAAACAGGCATTGAGTATGGCTGAAATAGTGGCTCCTTATGTGGATATTATAGAGGTAGGTACTCCTTTACTCAAGGCAGAAGGAATAAAAATTATAGGGACTCTAAAGAAAAAACACCCAGATAAGTTATTATTGGCAGACACAAAGACCATGGATGTAGGGGCACTGGAGGCAAAACTGGTGTTTGATGCCGGGGCAGATATCATGACTGTTTGTGCTGCTGCTGCAATAGAAACCATATCAGCAGCTATCAATGAAGCAGAAAGGCAGAATAAAAAAATAATGGTAGATTTTATTGGAATTGAAGATAAAATTTCAAGGGCTAAACAGATTATCTCATTAAGGCCCCATTATTTTAATTTACATACCGCCATTGATATACAAAAATCCAAAGGGAAATCATTTGAAGAAGTAGAGGTTTTTAGCAAAACATTTTCTATCCCGCTGGCTATTGCAGGGGGGCTTGTGCCTGAAGATATTGCAGACTTAATTCCTTTTAATCCAGCTATACTTATCTTTGGTGGTTTTATTACCAAGGCAACTGATCCTAAAAGGGCTGTTTTGGAGATAAATAAGGAGATAGATAATGCATTATCGTGAAATTTTACAAAGGATAATGGATATAACTGATAAGATTAGCCGTGACGAATTTGAGAAATTTATAGAAATTATTATAAATTCACCAAGGGTCTATGTGGTAGGGTCAGGGCGTTCTGGTATGGTAGCTAGGACATTTGCCATGCGGTTGGTCCATTTAGGGAGAAAGGTATTTGCAGTAGGTGAAACAGTTACCCCAGCATTGAGAAAAGGGGACACGCTTTTGGCAGTTTCTGGTTCAGGGAAGACTACCCTGGTAGTGGAGACTGCAAAGGCAACCAAATCCTTAAAGGGTAAGGTGGTGGCTATAACCAGTGATCTTGATGCACCTTTGGCAAAGCTAGCAGATGCCATAGTGCTGATCCCCACTAAAATAAGGTTAAAGGAGTATCCCCATTATGAAGTAGGTGAATTGATAGGAGCTCCTTTTATGCCTTTAGGCACACTATTTGAGGTCTCTGTTTTAATATTTTTTGAGGCATGTGTAATTGAGCTTATGAATAGGTTAGGTGTGAAAGAAGAAGAAATGAGAAAGATCCATGCCAATATATAATGAACAAAGACCTGATTAAAGGAGATAAATTGAGATTAGTAGAGATTAAGAGATAATGGAGAGAATAGCAACTCCTAAAATGTCAAATGTCAAAGTTCAAATGTCAAATCAAGCCCAAAATCCAAAGTAAAACGGTTGGGGTTACGAGGCCCGTATCGAAGCCCGTCAGACGTAAAACGATACGGGCATCGCAAACGTAACCAATTGACGAGAATCTTCGGATTTTATTTGGCATTTGGGCTTTAAGGAATGGATTCAATATCAGCAGGAAGGAAGCATTTTATAGTTAGTATAGGAAGTAAGGGATTAAATCATGGATGAAAAGTGGATAAAAGAGTTCCAAAAAAGATTAGGAATATTGCAAAAAATACGACAAGAAATCAAAAAAAGGCAGAAGTATCTGAAGGATGAAAAGTCCTTGTTTCTATTAGAGGAAAATCTTAATAAGATTCAAAGATATCAGAAAATGGCTTCTGGTTTAGATGTGCTACTTTTGGAATTAGATGATTTTTTAGGTAAAGAGAAAGAGAGAATAGATAATTTAAAACAAAGGTTTAAGGACAAATTGGGCAGCGAGTTAGCAGCCCAATTGCCCGAAATAAACCTGTGTGGGAATCTACCTGAGCTTAAGGCAGGGCTTTTTATATTGGAATTTCTATTATTAAAGAGTGAGGTAAAGATTTGGTATGGCCCAAAGGTAGAATCTATATCTAAAAAATCTTTAGCAAAGACAAATCTAGCGAAATTTATAAAAAAAACCTATGATGCATTAGAAACATCAGGACTTAAAGGAGATATGTTCCTTGATTTATTATGGAAATCTTATAAAAAGGCATCTACCTCCATAGGCAGTGCTGCACCTTTGTCCAAAATCCTGCAGCAGATGGCTTGGCTACAGCAAAAAAAGTCATTTTTGATTGACCCTAAAAAAGAGAATTTTAAAAGCTACAGCCGAATTCAATTTAGCTATGATTTGTTTCGGACATCAAAAAGGACATATGGTGATTATGAGTTCCGCCTTATAGTAGCCACTCGTGAGCAAACAAAGGATAAGAAGGATTTTCTCTGGGTGCCTATCAACAAACAGGGAGAGGGTGGATATTTTTCAGCCTTGACTTTTAAAAACAGAATTTAAGGAGGCATATGCCACATATCTTAATATTGCATGGGCCAAATCTCAATCTATTAGGGCAAAGGGAGGCCTCTATCTATGGCAGCGCTTCTTTGGCGGAAATTGATAAATTGGTCAAGGAAGAGGCAACTCGCATGGGATTAGAAGTGACCATTTTGCAGTCTAATTATGAAGGAAGGCTTGTAGAGGCTATTCAAGATGCAAGAGGAAAATATGATGTTGTTATTATCAATCCTGCTGCCTATACCCATACCAGTATTGCATTAAGAGATGCCATTTTGGCAGTGAATATCCCTGTTATAGAAGTACACATTTCTAATATATACAAACGTGAGGCATTTCGGCACAAATCTTATATTACAGGTGTAGCTATGGGGCAAATCTGTGGTTTTGGTATAAATAGCTACCTTTTGGCCATAAAGGCTGCAGCAAAAATCATTAAGGAGAGAAAAGGTGTATAGCACTAGCGATTTCAGAAGGGGATTAAAGATTGAGTTTAAAGGAGAACCTTATGAAATTATAGAATTTTTACATGTAAAACCAGGGAAAGGTCAGGCATTTGTAAGGACTAAACTAAAAAATCTAATTACAGGGAGTGTGCTTGACCATAATTTTAGAATTTCAGAAAGGGTAGTCCGCCCAGATTTAGAAGAAAGGCAAATGCAATATTTATATAGAGAAACTGACAGTTATTGCTTTATGGATTTAAAGACGTATGACCAAATTTTTTTGAAAGAGGAGGCCCTTGGAGGAAAGCAGGCCTTTTTAAAGGAAAATATAGTAGTAGAAATGCTATTTTTTAAGGAAGGGCCTGTAGGTATTGAACTGCCCACTACCGTAAATTTAAATGTAATAGAGACAGAACCAGGTGTTAAAGGAAATACCGCCTCAGGTGGTAGTAAGCCAGCCAAACTGGAGACAGGCATAGTCATCCAGGTGCCCTTTTTTATAAATGAAGGAGATATAGTGAAGGTAGATACACGCACTGGGGAATATGTGGAAAGGATAAAATAATTGTACGAATTAAAAATTATTGAAGAATTTTCAGCAGCACACAGGCTCAGGGATTATAAAGGAAAATGTGAATCACTTCATGGGCACAACTTTCAAGTAGAATTAATTGTCCAGGCAGAAGAGGTAGAAAACTATGGAATGGTTATAGACTTTAATAGCCTTAAGGAACTTTTGAAGGCCTGTTTAAATACATTAGACCATAAATATTTAAATGAAATCCCCCCTTTTGATAAAAAGAATCCTACTTCAGAGTCCATTGCCCACTATGTCTACCACTTTATAAAACCAAAGCTTCCTAAAAATATCTGCTTTTTAAAAGTAAGTATTTGGGAATCACAGACCTCCTGTGCCAGCTATTGGGAGTAGCTAAAAAAAGGAGGGGCAAAATGCTTGGTATAAAAGAATTGCAAGGGAATTTAAAATCCATGAGAAATCGAGTGCGTCCTTTGTTGGTTGGAGCAGTAGTCCTAGGTTTCCTAGTAGGTATCCACAGTGTCGCCCTCGCTGAGGGTTTCAAGGATTACCACTATGACTTCATCAACTTTGACATTAATATCCTTGCCAATTCAGATATGGAAATCACCGAGACTCAGAAGTTTGTATTTACTTCAGGTAACTTCCACTACGGGTATCGCTGGCTTCCGCTCGACAAGGTTGACTCTATAGACCGTGTTGAGGTGTGGGAGAACGGAAAGAAGTATCCACAGAATCCAGAAGTCAAGGAATGGATATATATGCAGAAGAAGGAAGGTGGCTCTGATGGTGGAGATACCTATGCCTTCACAACTTGGACTGAGGGCAATAAAATGTGGATTGGCTGGTGGTTCCCCGAAACCCAAGGTGGAAGCCGCACCTTCAGCATTAGATACCTTGTTCATGGTGGACTCAGCATTTATAAAGAAGTGGACTGGCTTCACTGGAAGGCCATTTTCAAAGACCGAGATGTGCCTATTATGAGTGGAAGGGTAACCGTTCACTTCCCGAAACCAGTATCTCCTGAGCGGCTCATAACAGATAGCTCTGGGGTAGCTACCCAAAGCAAAATAATCGATGACAGAACGATTGAATTTACTACAGGCCGCATCCCTCAGGGGAAAGAACTCAAAATCAAAGTTATCTTCCCTCGTGGTATCGTGGCTGCTGATGTACCTCAGTGGCAGAAGGAGTCAAATTCCCATAGCTGGTTTGAGTTGCTCTTTATATTCTTGGCCTTACTATTTTTTCTATTGTGGTTTTTTTATTTGATTCGTTCTAGAGGTGCTCGCCAGTACAGTAATGGTGGCAGCGCACGTGATGATGGAAGCGACTTCCAATAACATACTTATAACCTGAGTTAAGCGGTTCAACGTTCACGGTTCCCGGTTGAAGAGCCCTAACTACCTGCCTTTGAAGCTTGAACCCTGAACTTGGAACCAATTACTTTAGATATAAGAAAATACTTCAGGACGAGGTACTAAGTAATGGAATATATAAAGATATCTGGCACTGATGTTAAGGTTTCGCGTATTGGTC
>CAZNJP010000013.1:21446-23030 GCA_964573345.1 uncultured Syntrophobacter sp.
GTAATGGAATATATAAAGATATCTGGCACTGATGTTAAGGTTTCGCGTATTGGTCTGGGCACCTGGGCCATTGGTGGCTGGATGTGGGGCGGAACCAATGAAGAAGAATCTATCCGTACTATCCATGCAGCGCTGGATAAGGGTATTAATCTTATTGATACAGCTCCTATCTATGGCTTTGGACGCTCAGAAGAAATTGTGGGAAAGGCTGTGGAAGAATATGGAGACAGAGAAAATATTATAATAGCCACAAAGGTTGGACTTGAATGGAAAAATGAGAATATATTTCGAAACTCCGCCAAGGAACGAATTTTTAAAGAAATAGAGGATTCACTGAAACGCCTGAGGACTGACTATATCGATATCTATCAGGTTCACTGGCCCGACCCTTCGGTGCCAATCGAGGAAACGGCAGAGGCCATGAAGCAGCTTATGGAGGAAGAAAAGATTCGGGCCATAGGAGTAAGCAACTATTCCCCTAAGCAGATGGACAAATTCCATGAAGTGGCACCTCTTTATACATCTCAGCCCCCCTATAACTTGTTTGAGAGGGGGATTGAGGATGATGTCTTGCCTTACTGCCAGAAGAACAGTATTACACTTGTCACCTATGGAGCACTCTGCCGAGGTCTACTCACGGGCAAAATGAAACCCGATACAAATTTTCGTGGTGATGACCTGAGAAAGATTGACCCTAAGTTCAAGCCTCCGCGCTATCAGCAGTACCTTGATGCTGTAAAAAAGCTGGACGATTTTGCTCAAAAAAACTACAACAAGCGGGTGCTTCACTTAGCGGTGCGGTGGATATTGGACCTGCTTGGTACTGGTGTTGCACTGTGGGGTGCAAGAAAACCTGAACAGATGGAATCTGTGGATGAGGTTATGGGATGGAAACTCGATGACAGAGCGAAAAGGCAAATTGACTCCATCCTTGAAGAAACCATCAAAGATCCAGTAGGTCCCGAGTTCATGGCACCTCCCTAGAAATGATTCAAATGACCTTCACTTTAATCTTAATTTATTATTTTTTCTTGTCTTTTTCTACTATCCATCGTCTCTTTGTCACACATTTAACACCATGTTCTTCTAGTTTTTTTGCCACACAAGTAGTATACGATCTAGGATCAGCTCCAATCTTTTTCAAAAAGGAATATAAACTTTTACCACGTTTGAGATGAGCTATTATTTCAGGTATCAATGCATCCCAATTCCGTTGCTTTTCTCTTTCCCCATGATAATCAAATCCATGTTTTCTCAGCCGATACCACACCTTTCTGGCTTCTATATCTAAAATTTTGCTCATTTCCTTAAATGAAAGCCTTTTCTTCACCATATCTTTCCACATATCATACTCTGATGAATATCCCTTTTGTTTAGCAAGAGTTTCCCAAAAATTTGTGTCTCTAAAGTCCTTTTCAGATAAATTCTCTTTCAAAATTGCGTAGACTCTCTGTTTTGAAATCCCTAATGATTCACCTATTTCTTCGTAGGTTTTACCTTCTTTTTTTAAAGTAATGATAAAATCAAGTCTATTTTTATCCATGATAATTTATCCTCTATATTGTCCTTTATTGTACCATATTT
>CAZNJP010000014.1:0-22406 GCA_964573345.1 uncultured Syntrophobacter sp.
ATCCCTAATTATAGCATTTTTTAATAATTGACAACCATAGGCAAGCAAGGTAAGTTTTTAATACCTGAGTTAAGTGGTTCAGCGTTCACGGTTCCCGGTTGAAGAGCCCTAACTGGCTGTTGGCAAGAATGTTATGTTTCACCCAATGGGTGAAAGAGGTTAATCTAAGTATTGTGTTATAAAGTTAAGGATATCAGTGGACTATAACCTTTGAACCTTGAACCCTGAACTTGGAACCGATCACTTTAGGTAATAGTAAGCAGTCAGCAATCAGCCATCAGGGTGAACCTGACCGGAGATATAATTTGAAGGACTTAAGACAGTTCATGGTTCATAGTAAATTTTCTTACTATGAGCTAACAGCATCATTCATCCAATAGCTGAAAGCTGGCCGCTGATAACTGAAAGCTTTATTAAATATGGCTAATATCCTTACTATTGCAGGGTTTGACCCAAGTGGTGGAGCAGGGGTTGTTGCAGATTTAAAGGTCATTACCCTACTAGGGGAAGTGGGCCTTGCAGTGCCTACAGCATTGACTGTCCAGGACACCCAAAGGGTATATAATGTATCTCCTGTCTCATCTGAGATTATCAGTAAAGAGTTGGATGCCCTGTGGAGTGATTTTCAAATAGATGCAGTAAAGATAGGTATGGTATATTCATCTGAGGCAATCTCTTTAATATCTCAAAAGATGAAGCAATATCGTCCTAATACTTTGATATGTGACCCAATAATCAGGGCAAAAGATGGCTCTTTACTTACAAAAGATATAGAGCTTTTAAAAAAAGGGCTTTTTCCTTTATCTACACTCATTACCCCAAATATAGATGAAGCTATGGTCTTTACAGGGGAGGAAATAAAAAATATAGATGGTATGAAGAAGGCAGCTCAAAAACTTTACAAGTCAGGGCCAGATGCAATTTTGATTACTGGTGGGAACCTGCCTGATAAGGCCATAGATGTTCTTTATGATGGTCATAAATTTTATACATTTGAGGCCATAAAAAAGGAAAAAAGACCTGTGCATGGCACAGGATGTGTATTTAGTGCAGCAATAGCTACTTTTTTAGCCAAAGGAAATGGGTTAGTAGAATCAATAGAAAAGGCAAAGAAATTTATAAAAATGGCTATAGATTTCTCATTAAGGTGTGGCAAAGGAAATTTGATCAGCAACCCTTATGCCTATATAGCTAATGAAATAGAGCGCTATTTAGTAATTAATGAGTTAAAGGAGGCCCTTTCCCTTCTTAAGTCAGAAAGGATAGAGAAATTCATACCTGAAGTGAGCACTCAATTGGTCTATGCCCTACCTTGTGCATCTAATTACCAAGAAGTAGCGGGTTTTCCAGGGAGATTGACAGTGATAGATGGGGGAATAGTGGCATTTTCTCCGCCTGATTTTGGGGCCTCTAGGCATATGGCTAATGTAGTGCTAAAGGCCATGGAATTTGACCCTAGTTATCGTTCTGTTATAAATATAAAATATAAAAAAGATACTGTTCAAAAGGCAAAAAAATTGGGGTATTATGTAATAGAGGTTGAGAGGGAAGAGGAATTGCCTGAGCTTAAAAAGATAGAAGGACACTCTTTACCCTTTCTTATAGAAAAGGCCGTATCCAGGGCCCATCTTGTGCCAGATATGGTTTATGACCTTGGAGATATAGGGAAGGAACCCATGATTAGGATATTGGGGAAAACACCAAAAGAGGTAGTGAGAAAGCTTATTAATTTATCAAAGGAGGAATAAGTGGCCGATACTCAAGTTTCATTGGCAAAAAGGGGCATAGTGTCAGCGCAAATGCAGACAGTGGCAAAACAAGAGGGTGTTTCTGTTGAGAAAATTATGGAAGGTGTCTCTGTAGGGGAAATAGTTATCCCTTGCAACAAAAACCGCAATCTTAAAAGTCCCAGGGCTATTGGTAAAGGGCTTTTTGTAAAGGTAAATACAAATATTGGAACATCTTCAGACCTTATAGACCTTAATGAGGAGATTGCCAAATTGGATGTAGCCTTAGCAGCAGGAACAGACACTGTTATGGATTTAAGCACAGGAGGTGACTTAGATAACATCCGCAGGGCTTTAATAAAAAACACGCCTATACCCTTTGGGACAGTGCCCATTTATCAAGCAGCTATAGAGACTGCCCAAATAAAGGGTGGAATTGTCAAAATGACAGTGGAGGACATCTTTAATGTTATTGAAAGGCAAGCAAAAGATGGGGTGGATTTTATGACTGTCCATTGTGGCGTCACCTTACATTCATTAGAACGCTTAAGAAAACAAGGGCGATTGACCCATATTGTCAGCCGTGGAGGCGCCTTTCTAACTACCTGGATGATATATCATCAGAAGGAAAATCCCCTTTATCAATATTATGACCGCCTTTTAGAAATAGCTCAAAGGCATGATATAACCTTAAGCCTGGGGGATGGACTAAGGCCAGGCTCTTTACCAGATGCTACAGACCGTGCCCAGATTGAGGAATTAATCTTATTAGGGGAACTGACAAAAATGGCAATGGAGGCAGATGTTCAAGTAATGATTGAGGGGCCAGGTCATGTACCATTAGACCAGATAGAGACCAATGTAGTATTAGAAAAGAAACTTTGTAAAGGGGCACCATTTTATGTACTGGGGCCATTGGTAACAGATATTGCCTCAGGGTATGATCACATTGCAGCAGCCATTGGTGGTGCAGTGGCCGCGTTGGCTGGTGCAGATTTTTTGTGTTATGTCACACCTTCAGAGCATTTGCGTTTGCCTAGTATAGAAGATGTAAGGGAAGGGGTAATTGCTACAAAAATCGCTGCTCATGCAGCAGATTTGGCCAAAGGGAATACTAAGGCCTGGGAAAGAGATTATAAAATGTCAAAGGCTAGAGGAGAGTTAGATTGGGAGGCCCAAATAGAGCTATCCATCAATCCTGAAAAGGCTAGAGCCTCTCGAGAAAGTAGCAAACCAAAGCCTTCTGATGTATGCACTATGTGTGGCAAATATTGTGCTATAAAACTGGTAAAAGAATATTTAAAATCTGCTGCAAACCAGCCTAAATAAACTGGTCTGCAGCAATTTCTTACCCAAACATTTCTTTTAATTCTTTACCCGGTTTGAAACGCACCACTCTTGTAGCAGGGATTCTAATAGGTGCTCCTGTTTGAGGATTACGCCCTTCCCTGGCCGCCCTTTCTATTACTCTAAAAGTGCCAAAGCCTGTGAGGGTGAGTTTACCCTCACCCTGTAAGGTATCTTTTATCTCCTTCAGGAAGGCTGTCAAAACCTTTTCTACTTCTATCTTTTTCATATTTGTTTCGTTTGCCATTCTGGAAATTAATTCTGCTTTTGTCATAATTACCTCCTTTTATAATTAAAATTAATACTTAGCAAAAGACCTTATTAATCACTTGACAATCCTTTACCATAAAAAAAATCTTTTTGCAACAAGAAAATCCTAGCTTTACAGTTTTTATTATTGGTGTTATATTATTTAAAGGATTGATATTTTGAAAATGCCTTATAGATGGACTATTTTAAATAATAAATTCTATAAACTTTTAATTATAGGGGCATTTATTAACTTGATAATATTTATAGGGATTTATTTATGGAATCAAGGTAAACACTCCCTTAATTCCTTATTAGTAGTTAGGCCATATTTAGAGAAATTATCATATATAGAAGTTAAAAACGGTGTGAAATATTGGCAATTGATAGCAAAAAAGGCCATTTCCCATAAGGATGAAATCCTTTTAGAAAAGGTAAATGTAAATTTTTTTAAGAAATTTAGCTTAAAAGGCGATACTGGGGTCTTTAATCCAAATACAAAGGATATAAAGATTGAGGGTCATGTAAACCTATTGCAAGCAAAGGGATATTCTCTATGTACAGACTACCTTGAATATTCCCACCATTCAGGACTTATTTTCACAGATGCACCTGTGGTTATAAAAGGAAAAGACATTAAACTTTCAGGTTCTGGGATGCGCTATTTTCTAAAACAAGGGAAATTAACTTTATCTAAAGTAAAAACATATATTTACCAACCTGAGGAGATTATATGAAAAGATTTTTCTTATTTTTATTGATATTTCTTATCGTCTCTGAGGCCAAAAGTCAGACAGATTTACCCATTTATATTCAATCTGATGCCATGGAGGCCTATCAGAAAGAGAATTTAATTATCTTTAAGGGAAATGTAACAGTTAAACGAGGGGAAATGGTGATTTATGCTGACTTAATGAGGATAAATTATAAGCAAGGACAGATAGGAAGAGACATTGAACGTATTGAAGCAGAGGGCAATGTAAGGGTAATGCAAGGTGAAAGAGAAGCTATAGGAGAGAAGGCCATCTTTTATAAAGACACTGAAAGCATTGTCCTTTTGGGAAATCCTCAAGTAAAGGATGGGAAAACAATTATAAAAGGGGGGAAAATCACGGCAGATTTGAAGCAGGATAAGACTATTATTGAAAGTGATGAAAAAGAGCAAATAGAGGCAGTAATCTACCCCGTTAAGTAATTGCAAATTAGCAATGCTGTTGTTAAAAGGAACTTGTAATGAAGAAACAACTAAATTGCTTGATAGCACATACTTAACGGGGTAAACCCCAAGACTGAAGAAGATGAGTGATTTTTTAGCTGTAAAGGACATAACAAAGGTATATAAGGGGCGTAAAGTGGTGGATAGGCTTAACCTACAAGTTCACACTGGAGAAATAGTAGGGTTGTTAGGCCCAAATGGAGCTGGTAAAACTACCACTTTTTATATAATTATGGGCATTATTAAACCAGAAACAGGGCATGTGTATTTAGACCATAAAGATATTACCCCTTACCCTATGTATTTGCGTGCTAGGTTTGGTCTAAACTATCTACCTCAGGAGGCCTCTATATTTAGAAAGATGACAGTAGAAGAGAATATTTTATCTATTTTACAAACCCTCAATCTCTCTTCCAGTGCCCAGCATAGTCTCTTACTTGAACTACTTCAGGAACTAAAGCTATCCCATCTGGCAAAAAACAGGGCCACTACCCTTTCTGGTGGTGAGAGAAGGAAAGTTGAAATTACGAGAGCACTGGCCACCTCCCCTATGTTTATGATTTTAGATGAACCATTCGCAGGAATTGATCCTATTGCTATAGGAGAGATAAAACAAATAATATTGGGGCTTAAATCAAAAGGGATAGGTGTTTTAATTTCAGACCATAATGTGAGAGAAACCTTAAAAGTATGTGATAGGGCATATATTTTAAATGAAGGCAAGATGCTTGAGGCTGGAAATCCAGAAGATATTGTCAATAGTCATTTGGCAAGACAATTTTACTTAGGTAAAGATTTTAGGCTTTAGGATGGAACTAAAACAACAATTACGTCTCAGCCAGCAACTGATTATGACCCCTCAGTTACAACAAGCAATAAAGCTTCTTCAACTCTCTCAGTTAGAATTAGTAAATACCATAGAACAGGAATTAGAAGCCAACCCCCTTTTGGAAGAGATTAAAGAAGATGAAACCCCTCAACCATCTGAAAAACCTATAGAAAAAAAACGCCTCTTGGAAGTTGATTGGGAGAATTATTTAAATGAATTTAGCCTAAAAGAAGGGGGCTTAGAAAGGGAAAGGAAGGAGGAAGCAATCTCTTGGGAGAATTTTGTCAGTAAACTCCCCTCTTTGTCAGACCGTCTCTTACAGCAATTATATCTTTTAGACCTAAACAAAATAGAAAATAGGCTAGGCCAGCTTATTATTGGAAATTTAGACAGAGATGGGTATCTAAAGACCTCTATAGAGGATTTGGCCAAACAAGGAGGTGCTCCTATAGAGGAAGTAAGACATATATTGCATAAGATTCAAGAATTGGAACCTGTAGGCATAGCGGCACGAGATTTAAAGGAGTGTCTTCTACTACAAATAAGGAATTTGGGAATTGAAAATTCTTTAGTAAAAGAGCTTATTGACCACCATTTACAAAGACTGGCAAGAAGGGACCTAAAAGGGATTGCTAGAATATTAAAAGTACCATTAGATGAGATAAAGGCAGCAGTAAGGGTAATTTTGAGTTTGGAGCCTAAGCCAGGACGCCTTTACAGTGATGAAGCCCCTATCTACATTGTGCCTGATCTATATGTTCATAAAATAGGCGATGAATTTGTTGTAGTGCTTAATGAAGATAGATTGCCCAAATTGCAGATTAATAATTATTATAGGGTCTTGGCCAATGACCATAATTTACCAAGCAATGCCCAGGAATTCATTCAAAATAAATTCAAGGCTGCTGTTTGGTTTATCAAGAGCATTAAACAACGCCAGCGTACTCTCTACCAGGCAGCTTGCAGTATATTCAAATTTCAAAAAGGATTCTTGGAAAAGGGTATTAGACACCTAAGGCCATTGACCCTTAAAGAGGTGGCTGAAGATGTAGGGTTACATGAGTCCACAATTAGCCGCATAACTACCAATAAGTATGCCCAAACACCTTATGGTTTGTTTGAATTGAAATTCTTTTTTAATCCAGGAATAAACACAGTTCATAATAGCTCGATTGCCTCTGCTAGTGTGAAGGGGGACATTAGGGAGATCTTAGAAGGAGAAGACCCAACGGTGCCTTATAGTGATAAAGAAATAGCTGACCTCCTTTGCAAAAGGGGGATAAAGATTGCTAGAAGAACAGTAAGCAAATATAGAGAGAACATGGGTATTTTACCATCAAGCCAAAGAAAAAGATTGGTTTAATGGAGGGGTTATGAATATATCTGTAACTTTTCGTAATATTAAATCCTCAAAAAATATAAAGAATTATGCAGAAAAGAAAATAAGCCGACTATCACGATACATAGGCGACAATATAGATGTTAAGGTAGTATTTTCTGTAAATAAGTTCAGACGCATTGTAGAATTAAGCCTAATAATTGATGGGCATAGGATTTATGGGAGGGAGGAATCAGACGATATGTATATGGCTATAGATATGATAGTAGATAAGATAAAACGCCAGATTGAGAAATATAAGAACAGATGAAATTAGTAGTAATCACTGGGCTTTCAGGCTCTGGTAAGAGTACTGCCCTTAGGGCCTTTGAAGATATGGGCTTTTTTTGTGTGGATAATCTACCTATTGTCCTATTTCCTAAATTTCTTGAATTAAGTGATAAAAATTCTGAGATAAACAAAATAGCAGTGGTAATGGATGTAAGAGAAAAGGAGTTTCTTACCTCTTATAAAAAGGTATTTGAACAAATCCATAAACAGGGATACAAAATAGAGATGTTGTTTTTAGAGGCTTCTGATGAGGTTTTAGTAAGGAGGTTTAAAGAAACCCGGCGTAAGCATCCATTGGCTGAAGGCGAGGATACCATTTTGGAGGGCATTGCTAAAGAAAGGTTATATCTTTCTGATGTAAAAAAGATGGCTACAAAGCTGGTAGACACTAGCTTTTTCAGCATCCATGATTTAAGACATTGGGTGGAAAGCCATTATTCCTCTATCTTGACATCTAAACAACTAAGCATTAATCTAATTGCCTTTGGTTTTAAATATGGTTTGCCTTATGAGGCAGATATTGTTATGGATTTGAGGTTTTTGCCAAATCCATATTTTGTAGCGGAACTTAAAGAACTGGATGGAAGGGATGAACGTGTGGTTAACTATGTAAAGAAATGGGAAGAGACAGAGCTCTTTTTAAAGAAATTTTTTGATTTAATCCAATACCTTTTGCCCCTTTATTGCCGTGAAGGTAAGAGTTATTTAAATATAGGTATAGGGTGTACTGGGGGTAGACATCGTTCAGTAGTGATTGCCGGTATGTTAAAAGAATATTTGAGTAAAGAAGAGAATTATAAGATTTCTATTGATTATCGAGATATTGAGGCCGGATAAATGATAGGCATTGTCATAGTAGCTCACTATAGTTTAGCCGATGCATTGTTAGAGGCGGTTACTTTTATTAATGGACAAGTTCGAGGTATAAAAGGGGTTAGTGTGGGGGATGCAGAAATTTCTGATTTGAGGGAAGAGATTGCTCAGGCAGTAAGGGAAGTTGATCAAGGAGAAGGGGTATTAATTTTGACAGATATGTTTGGCGGTACGCCCTCAAATTTAAGTTTTTCCTTTTTACAAGATGGAAAAGTAGAGGTGGTTACAGGGGTTAATCTTCCTATAGTGCTTGGTGTAATTGATAAACGCAATGAGAGCGATTTGGAAACTTTAGCCTGTTATGCCAAGGAAAAAGGACTAAGTTCTATCATTCGAGCCAGTGAGGTTTTAAAGGAATAATGTGGCTGGTAATCCCAGCCATAAAGGCAGATTTGGATGAGATAATAAAAATAGAAAGAGAGTGTTTTTCTTCTCCCTGGAGTTATCAGGCATTTTTACAAGAATTAAAACACTATTATAGTTATCTGTGGGTGGCCAAAGATGTTAAATCCGAAATAGTAGGTTTTATTTGTTTTTGGCTTATTTTTGATAAAGCACATATTTTAAATATCGCTGTTAAAAAGGCCTTTCAGGGCAAGGGGATTGGCAGCCTTTTAGTAAAAAAGGCCACTGCCTTTGTTAAAAAAAGGGGGGCAAAGTGGGTTCGCTTAGAGGTTCGTATTACTAATAAAAGGGTAATTTTATTTTATAAAAAACTAGGTTTTAAAGGTATAAGGGTGAGTCCTTGTTATTACTTTGACACTGGGGAAGACGCCTTGGTCATGGAATTGGAATTATAAAAGAGGAGATGCAATGAGTAGGCAGCAAGGAGTATAGAGTATCCCTGCAATTTGGCAAAAAAAAGAAAATACGAAAAAATGTTTTTTCTGCTTACTCCTCACTCCATAGTGCATACTAGTTTATAAAATTATTATGGAGGAAAAATGGAAAAGAAACAATCGGAAAAAGACCAAATGAAAGAGCAAGAGATAATGGTAAGGCAATCATTATCCAAGATAAAAAACAAGATTATGATATTAAGTGGTAAAGGTGGTGTGGGAAAGAGTACAGTAGCTATTTGTCTGGCTATTAATTTATCAAGGCGTGGTTATAAAACAGGTATATTAGATGTGGATTTGCATGGGCCAAGTGTACCTAGAATGTTGGGTATTAGTGGTGTTTTTGATATAAATCCTGCCCAGTTTATTATTCCAAAGGCCATAACTGAGAATTTGTCTGCTGTCTCCATTGAATATCTATTAAAAGATAAGAATCAAGCAGTCATATGGAGGGGTCCATTAAAACACTCGGCCATTGCCCAATTCATTGGACAGGTGGCATGGGGGAATTTAGATTATCTGGTAATTGATTCCCCACCCGGCACAGGGGATGAGCCAATATCTGTGGCTCAGCTTATCCCTGATGCCAAGGCAGTGATAGTGACTCAACCTCAGGATATTTCACTAGCCGATATAAGAAAGGCCATTACATTTTGTAAGCAGGTAGAGATGGAGGCTATAGGGATTATAGAAAACATGAGTGGCCTTATCTGCCCATATTGTGGAAAGAAAATCTATATCTTTAAGTCTGGTGGAGGTGAAAAAACGGCATTGATTACAGGTATCCCATTCTTAGGGACATTGGGTTTTGACCTCGATCTAGTAAATGTTGCAGATGAAGGTAAAGTGGTTACATATATGTCTGATGAAAAAAGTCCTTATAATCAGAATTTTAAGAAAATTACAGATAATGTGATTAAAAGGATAGAAGAAACAATGGTTGAGCCCATTTCTATAGAGGAGATGAGAAAAAGACGATGGACAAGGATAGCCATCCCCCTATTTAAGGATAAAATTGCCCCAATCTTACCCCAGGCAGATGAAATAGCAGTCTTTAATGTAGTAGAAGGGAAGATTGAAGAATCAGCCAGGATAAAACCTGAAGGAAAGCATACCATATCACCTGCAGACATTAAAGTATTAAAGGTAAATTTAGTCATTGCTAAGGATATAAAAGAAAAGACAAAATATGTCTTTAACAAATACAAAATTGGTGTAGTTTCAAATGCCCCTGAACTTGCACCAGAAAAATTGGTTGAAGAATTTTTAGCAGGTCATTTAGGAGGTGACTGATGAGAATAACTATCCCTGTCTGTGGAGGTATGCTCTGCCCCCATTTTGGGCGTGCAGAGAAATTTGCCATTATAGATGTAATTAATGATGAGGTAACTAGTGTTGATTATCTTACACCCCCACCTCATGAGCCAGGAGTACTTCCTGCCTGGATGCATGAGTTGGGTGTAGACGTCATCATTTGCAGTGGCATGGGACCAAGGGCACAGGCATTCTTTAGTCAGTACGGGATCAAGGTAATTATTGGCGCATTTGCCTTACCAGTGGAAGAGGCAGTAAGCCAATATTTGACAGGTGCATTAAGCACAGGGGAAAATATTTGTGAACATCACTAAGTGCACGATGCAGGATCCGCTCAATGATGGATGGTTTAACTATTTGACGAATTTTGCAGCTTTGCTGCAAAAAAAGGAGGATAAAATGCCAAATGGAAGAGGTAGAGGTCAAGGCAGAGGAGGTAGCCGTGGCATGGGCCGAGGTGGAGGTGGCCGTGGCATGGGACCTGGAGGCCGTGGTTTAGGCCCTGGTGGCAATTGTGTTTGCCCAAATTGTGGGACAAAGGTGCCACATCAGGTTGGTGTGTCATGTATGCAGATGAAATGCCCTAACTGCGGTACTCCAATGGTAAGAGAATAAATATGGTAGTTAGTATAGCCAGTGGTAAAGGTGGTACAGGAAAGACCACAGTAGCTGCCAACTTGGCAGCAGCTTTAGAAAAGGACATTGTATTTCTGGATTGGGATGTGGAAGAACCCAATGCTCATTTATTTTTAAGGCCAAACATAGATTATTCTGAAACAGTCACTGTTCCCTGTACCTGACATAGATTTAGGAAAATGCAATTTTTGTGGTAAATGTGCTGATTTTTGTCAATTTAATGCCAGTTCAGTAATGGGGAAAAATATACTCACCTTTCCTGAACTCTGTCATGGCTGTGGGGGCTGTATTTTAATATGCCCAGAAAAGGCCATTTCTGAAAGGCCACGTGAAGTAGGTCTATTAGAGCATGGCTTTTCAAAAGCCATAGAATTTGTCCATGGTCGATTAAAAATTGGAGAAGTTATGGCTGCTCCCTTAATAGAAAAGGTAAAAAACGTATTGATTCACAAAAGACAGTAATTGCAGAAACCTATGCCAAAGGAGAATTATTGGTTAAAAAAAATCCATCTGGAAAAATAAGTTTTGGCCCTTTGGAAAAGATTGCAGGAGTTCTGATATGGAAGAAAAAGACAAGGGTTTTACAGTAAAGGACAAACGCCGTATTTTTAAGGAAGAAGAGGTAAAAGAGCCTAAAATAGAGGAGTCTAAAGAGGTTAAAGAACAACCACTGCCTCCTGTTACCTTTTCTAGCTTCATAGCCTCTTTAAGCTCTTCTGTCTTAGTACACCTTGGTGAAATCCCTGATCCTACTGGTGGAGATATCAAGAAGAATTTAACCTTAGCAAAGCAGACCATTGATGTTTTAGAAATGATAAAAGAAAAGACAAAGGGGAATCTTGATGCCAACGAGGAAGGGCTCTTAAATAATATCCTTTTTGACCTAAGGGTTAGGTATGTCAAACACAAGTCTTAAGGAGGAAATATGTCTAAAAAGATCCCTTTATGGTTAGCAATTTTATTGGCCATTTTTTTCTTAGGTGTTGGTGTAGTTTGGCTAACAGGCCCGCCTGCCACTGCGAGGCACGAGCGGGCAGGTATGAAATCTACACATAACCCACCGGCTGTTCTCTCTAACCCAATCCATTCTAAACCAGAATTTCCCTCTTTGGCATCCATTGTTAACAAGGTTGCCCCTGCAGTAGTCAACATAAGTACAGTAAGGGTGGTAAAGGGGTCAGGTCCTGTCTTTAGACATTTTTTTGGTCCCTTTGAAGAAGGTGACCCATTTAAGGAGTTTTTTGAAAGATTTTTTGGAGATATACCCGGACGGGAGTTTAGACAAAAGAGTTTAGGTTCAGGTTTTATTATTAGCAAAGATGGGTACATTTTGACAAATAATCATGTGGTAGAAAAGGCTACCGAGATTAAGGTGCGTCTTTTAGATAAAGAGGAGTTTTCTGCCAAGGTAATAGGAAGAGACCCCAAAACAGATATAGCCCTGATAAAGATTAAGGCCGATCATAATTTATCTACTCTTACTCTAGGTAATTCTGATACACTCAAGGTAGGGGATTGGGTAATTGCTATAGGCAATCCCTTTGGCTTGGGCCATACAGTTACAGTAGGGATTATCAGCGCCAAGGAAAGGATTATTGGGGCTGGCCCTTATGACAATTTTTTACAGACAGACGCAGCCATAAATCCAGGAAATTCTGGTGGTCCTTTAGTAAATTTTAAAGGCGAGGTAATCGGTGTAAACACCGCTATAGTTGCTCAAGCACAGGGCATTGGTTTTGCTATTCCTATTAATATGGCAAACTATGTTATCTCTCAACTCAAGGAGAAGGGAAGGGTGATGCGTGGGTGGTTAGGGGTGATGGTTCAAGAGGTAACTCCGGAAATTGCTCATGCCTTAGGACTTAAGGAAGCCGAAGGTGCGTTGGTAGCAGATGTTACACCAGGTAGTCCTGCTGATAAAGCAAATATAAAGCGTAGGGATGTTATTGTTGAGTATAATGGACATAAAATAGAAGAAATGAATGAATTACCACGCCTAGTAGCCAATACACCAGTAGGTAAGAAGGTGTCTATTAAAGTATGGAGAGATGGAAAAACAAGAGAGTTAAAGGTAAAAGTGGGTGAGCTTGAAGAAGAGCTGGTAAGAAAAGAAAAGGTATACACCCCAAAAGATCTAGGTCTTCAAGTGGAGACATTGACTCCATATCTAGCACAGAAATTGGGCACCGGGAGGCTTCAAGGGGTAATCATCACGGGTGTAGTGACAGGAAGCCCTGCCTATGAAGCAGGACTTAAAAGAGGTGATGTAATTTTAAAGATTAATAACCATTCTATAAGAGATTTAGACGATTATCAAGAAGTAATTAGTGGTATTAAACCCGGAGATACATTACTTCTCCTCATTGAAAGAAGGAAAGGTACGCTGTTTGTAGCACTCAAAGTCCCTAAAGACTGATACAAAAATAAATGACAAATGAAGAGTTGGGATTTTGCCATTTGGGATTTGTATCATGTATCGTGCATATGCCCCTGCCAAGATAAATTTAATTTTAAGGGTATTAGGGAAAAGGGAGAATGGATACCATGAGATCTTTAGTTTAATCCAGAGAGTAAGCCTTTTTGACACCCTCTATTTTAAAACTATTTCAATACCAAAGATTGAGATTAAAACAAACTTCCCATATTTACCTACTGATAAATCAAATCTAATCTATCAAGCATCTGAATTATTTTTTGAGCAATTTCATAACAGCTTTGGGGTAAACCCCGTTAGAAAGCTCGGACGGGGCATTAAACCCCGCCCTCGCAAAAGAGGTATATCCACCACGGGGCATTTTTCTAACGGGGTAAATATATCTCTAATAAAACGCATACCTGTGGCTTCTGGCCTGGGAGGAGGCAGTAGTGACGCAGCTACTACTTTGTTAAGCCTGAATAAACTTTTTGGGCGTCCATTTTCTAAGAAAAGATTATCAGAAATGGCAATATCTCTGGGAAGCGATGTGCCCTTTTTTATCTTAAAATCCACAGCTATAGTCACCGGGAAAGGAGAAAAAGTAAGGCCAGTAGATATAAACCTAGCTTTTTGGTACCTTATTTTATCCCCCCCTATAAGGGTTTCCACATCAGAGGTTTATAATTCTTGGAAATTGACAAAAGTAGGAAGTAAACCCCGTAAGTTCTATGCTTCTAAAGAGCTTATAGGTAGAAGACTAAGGAACTTACGGGGTAAAACTGAAATACCAAAAGCAAGGGAAATTTTGAGATCCTTAGAAAATGACTTAGAGGATTTTGCAATTCGCTCTTTTCCAGACATTGCCCTGGCAAAACAGATGCTTAAGGAAGTAGGAGCTAAAAAAGCTATTATGACAGGCAGTGGAGGGGCAGTATTTGGGGTGTTTTTGACAAAAAAGGATGCCTGTTTTGCAAGGGAAAAATTAAATTTACCAAAGGGCTGGAAGGTATTTCTAGTTAAGGGCCTACCAAATTATAAAAATAATTGATTTTAGAATAAAAAATGCAGTTATTCGTCATTTCAAAAGTGGATTCAAATTCTTTTAAACTTTGGCCAATAGACATCAATGTACCTTTCTTTGTTTCTGCTTCAACTATCACTTTAATTTAATGCAAATCGGTAAAATGCGCAAATTTTTTTAAACTCCTTTAAAGACCAGAAACACGCTTCCAACAATATCTTCTCCTGATTGGACAGAATGGTTGAGTTAAGCCAGTCAGACCCCAATTTGATCCTAAAAGTATTTAAAAAATCATAGATTTCCTTCAGCTCAACCACAATCTCTTTCTCTAAAATTCCCCTCTCTTCTAAAATATCCAAGCGCTTAAATGTATTGGTCTTTTCAATCTGATGGAAAAAAGATAAGAAACGTGTCCCGCTTACAATTACTTCTACAACTTCTCCTAGATTTAATCTTTGTTCAAGACGTTCAGAGTCAAATAATACTTGACCACGGACAAAACCTTGTGGTATATCTATTTTTAAGATCTGCTCGCATAATAATTTTAAAACCCTTTTTTCCAAGTAAAGGGTGTTTTTTACCTGGTTAAAAATCGCTTTTTCTCCTGTAATTTCTCTTGCATCTAAAAAAAAGCAAAGCCTGTCCACAGCTCTTTTACTGAGCCAGTTTCTTAAAGTATCTTTCCACTGGTCAATTGAACTGCAAAAGATACCATCTTCATAAAGATGAAAACCACACTTTTTAAAAGTTTCAGAAAACCTTTTAGCCAAAAACTCCCTTTTTTCTCTATTGTTACAAATCAAACCAAGCTTCAAAGGTAGTAGCCAGTTCTGTTCCTGTCGCCCCAACTCCCCTAGACCCATCAGGCTATAGGAAGAAGACTTATTTAAAAAGGAAAGAAGCCGACGTAAGGTGCGGTCAGTAAATTCTGATGTCAGCTCCATAATCAACATGGGGCTTGCCCCTTCATTGAGTAACACATGAATTACTTGGTCAACCCTTGCAACTAGGCTAGCAAGCTCTCCAGAAGTATCTTGTCTTTGTATCTCGGCAATAAAGGTAATAAAATTCATGCCTTGAAGAAGGATTAAATTGCGCAAGGAAATGACACCAATAAACTGTTTTTTATCTAAAACACATAAATGACCGCAGTCATGTTTGGCCATTTTTAAAAGGGCTTCAAAATAAGAAGCATCTTTGTCAATGTTGATTACAGGGGCGGTCATAATCTTGCCTACAGGTGCTTTCAAATCAAGATTTTTGGCAACGACCTTTTCTGCTAAATCTGTTTTGGTAACAATCCCTGAGGGACTTCCATTTTTATTGACCACAATGATTGAGCCCACTTTGCTTCTTGCCATACTCTGAGCAACGGTAATAATAGAGGTTCCTTCAGTGCAAGTTACAGGATGCATTTTTACAAGCTCATTTAATCTTATGGCAAGGTGAGGCAATGGCGGCTTTTGCTTTTTCAATTGTTCGGCCAAAGGTCTAAGCCGATTATTAAAGTGTTCATAAAAGGCTTTATAATCCTTACAGAGTTTTAAAAAGATTTTTTTAGGAATCAAGTAACAAACAACATCCTCTATTGCCTTTATGGTGTAAGCCTTTTCTTTTATAAAGCCAATACCTCCTATATAATCTCCTTCACTTCTGTATTCCACTTTCTCTCCAGTGATCTTAACAATTCCGGAATAAATCAAATATAAAAAGGGAATTTCAGTAGTATCCTCCAAAATGCTTATCCCTTTAGGATAATATTCAATTAAAATTGTTTTGGCCACTTCTTTTATGGTGGTTTTGGGCAAAAGATTAAAAGGGACAACAGATTCCAAAAACTCCTCAATTCGCTGGAGGGGAAGGCTTAAACTTACTACCTGCCGTGGCAAATAGACCTCCTGTATCATTGAAAAATGAAAATATCAAATTACAAAATTATTTCCTTTGTTCTGTTCTTATTTTTTCCATTTAATCAGATCTTAGCTATTTTTACCAAATCTTTGAGTTTCATGCCTTTATCTTCCATCCCCCCCAATAATTTCTGAAACATCATGGCTGTTCCTAATACATCTCCAATGACATGATGCCTATCAAAAACAGGAATACCTAATTCCTTTGCCACTGCATCTAAGGAAAGGTCCTCATTTTCTGGTTCAAGGGTATAATAGGGTCTTTTAACAAAGAGAAATAATTTTAAGACATCAAGGGTCAAATTTGGTAAACGAATGCCAAAGAAGTCCTTCATTTCCCGGTTAATAAACATTAAGTCAAACCCTGCATGATAACCTACCAGGATATTTTGACCACAGAACCTAAGAAATTTCAATAGGATTTCGTCTACCTTCGGCCGATCTTTTAGCATACTGGGTGTAATACCATGAACAAAAATAGAAGTAGCTGAAATATGGGCTCTAGGTTGAATCAACTCATAAAAGATATCAGAGAGGACTGCTCTCCCCTCTGTGACTCCCATGGCCCCTATGGCCACAAGCTCTGCCTCTTTTTCCAAACCTGTAGTCTCGGTGTCAAAGACTACATACCGCACTGCTCTAATGGGTACATCAAGGCTAGGAGGTGGAGCCCTTAATATGTCCTGAATATGGGGAGGCAATGGTCGCTTTTCTATCTTTTTCCTTAAAAATTTTTTCCTCAAAGCGGTCCAAAGAGACATCAGCTCTCCTTTTAAGCTATAGCAAAAGGGAAAATTTTTCCCGCAAAACGGACTGGAAGTGGTTAACAGCCCGCAAAGAGTCTTTAAGGAAATGATATTCCAAAGGGCTTAATTGACGTAGATTAATAATGTTATCTGGGCTTTTACCCTCTTCCATGCACCATAGCTGATGTTGTAACCGAATGCGCATCAGAAACTCATAAGCCCCAATTAAATCCCTGGCATCTTGCTTGTTGATAATGCCTCGTTCTTTGAGCTCATTTAGGCGCTGCCAAGTATTTTTACCTTCTATACCTTCCATCAATGCATAAAGACGGACTCCACTTACTATACCTGTGAGTCCATAGAGCTTGATATTAAGAGACTGCCTGCCACCGCTTGCCCTTTTAGCGGCAAACCACTCTAAAAAATTGCTTGGTGCGTTAATAAGGGCTGTTTGGGCTAAACCTCTAAATATTCCCCGCCAACCTTTGATATTCTCAAGTAAAATATGGTATAAATCTTCTGCTAAAGAAAAATTTCCCCATATTGGCCTTAAATCGGCTATTACCGTTAACCATATCACTGTGTTTTCATTCTTGGCAGTTACCCACTTTCTCAATGTTTGCTTCCAGTCCGAGATGGATTGGCACCAGCCAGGTTGATTGGCCATTATTCCTCCCTTGCAGACTGGATAACCACATTGAAGCAAATAGCTCACTGCCTTGGCCCCAAAAGATTCACTATAGTCAGCAATAGTTTTGTCTGAATAGACTATACCATTATCTTGATCAGTAACCAAAGTTTGCTCTTGACGCCCTTCGCTTCCAAATACCAGCCAACAAAGACAATCAAATAGATCCAGGTTTTTTTCTTGTTTGAGGGAAGTTCGTGTTAATTCTAAAATTTTTCTGACAATACGATCATGAATTTCGGTAATCAATAAACCTAAATGGTACATACTTAGCCCAGACTTGAGTAAAGAGGCAGCTACTTGAGGTGTCTGCTTAAATAAATGACTTAAGCCCTCTACCGTATTTTGTTTTTCAATCTCGTGGATAAAGGCTATGGGGTGAGGGGTGCTTAACATCATCAGGTCATGACTGGAGATTACACCTTTGATTTTGCCCGTTTTATCTATAATAGGAAGGTGATGGATATCGTGCTTCATCATGATATGTAATGCTTCAAAGGTGATTACATCGTTTAAGATGGTCATAGGGAATTTGGTCATAATGGCCTGGACAGGTATGTCAATGCCTAAATTATGACCAAGGACTTTATTCCGCAAATCTTTATCTGTGACGATGCCTAAAGGAATGTGTTGATCATCTACGACTACGACAGAACCCACTCTTTCCTTAACCATCAGTAAAACTACTTCACGCACTTTGGTATCAATTTTACATACTACAGGTAGACGTAAAACAAGAGAGGTTATGGGTGAACGCAAAAGATCTACACTATGCACCTAAAAATTTTAAAGGGTCTTGCCTTAAAAAGCAAGACCCACAACATTTAACCCAAGACACCACCACCTAACAAAAAGATAAAAACGATGGTAAAAACAAGGATGCAAATCAAAGTAAGGTCTTCTGAAGCCATAACTACCTCCCTAATCACTTTTTGTTGGTGCTACTCTAGCCACAGCCACTGGTGCCCGTATCTCTTCTACAACAATATTTTTCTCTACTTCAGCCCGTGCAATATCGGCATCAGTTATATATGATAAACCTGCCTTAAAACAAAGTGCCCACATCATCACAATACCTATTAGCCACCAAACAATTTGCCATGCCCAGAGCGATGGAAAGCCAGCAAAGGAAAATGCCTTATTGCCCAGAATAGCAAGAGGGCCAATGGCAAATAGGTACCATAAAGGCACCCCTATCTTAAGAATTCTTCTCCACTTTTTCTGAGACTCTGTAGGACTATCAATACTATTTAACCATTGACGCATTTCCTGTTGCCGACTTTTAATCTCTGGTGAATCCTTTATTCCCAAACCCCTGCACAGATATGCTACGACCAAGGCTGCAAAGATCCCCCACCCAGCACAGTGAATAGTAAGTGGATATCTAAACACCTTATAAGTAACAAATACCCCAATCATTCCTGCTAGTACTCCAAGAACTGCCCCTATTCCAGGGAATCTAAATCCCCAAATGGTGCCCAAAAGGGGTAAATACATTATGAATCCAAAGGCAGTTGCCAGAGCTCCTAACATAACAAGGGCTGCTTTAGAGGTCAGACCCACAAGTAAGGCCACAGTGGTAATAAGTACTGCCAATAACCTGGAAGTCCAAATCTGTTCTGCATGACCAGCATTGGGGCGAATAGAGCGAAAATAGACATCTCGACATATGATAGTAGCACCAGTTCCGACATAAGGGGCAGCCGTAGAATGCATTGCAGCAATAGCCCCTATAAATACCAGCCCCAACCAGAATCCAGGTATATAGTTTTTCATAAGCAGCGGCACTAAATCGGAATCCTTTGTAATACCCAGTGTCTCTGTAAGAAGTTGACCGCCCAGTCCCTGGAAGGCAGTAAAGAAAAATAGGGCAAATCCAACCACAAATGTTGAGGCAAAGGCCTGCTGCCAGGGAAAGGGCCTGGGATTTTTATTCCCAAACTGCCACATGGTAAAGGCAGGCGATGCCTGAATGCCCATTAACGCAAACATGTAAGTAAGAATCATAACCCCAGTCCATATAGTCTTACCTGAGGTAAACTCTATCATTGATGGAATCTCTAAGTATTTAGGGGATAGGGTGGCTACTTTCGCACTGAAATCCGACCAACCACCAAATTGTTTTAACACAAATCCCCCTATAATTATGATGCCTGCTACCAGCAGTATACATTGAAGCATTCCTACCCAGGTGCTGGCACGTAAACCACCTGCCGCAACATAGAACAAGACTACTCCAGCCAAAAACACCGCTCCCAATTCGAATGGGAACCCCGTGACCCAGTGGAAGAGGGCCCCAGCAGCCATGAACTGAACAGCAGAGTAAAAGCAAGAATAAAGGAAAGCAGTAATGACTACCAGCCACCTCATTCCTTCATTTCCGAAATAATAGGCATACATATCGCCTGGGGTAATGAATCCATATCTCTTCCCCAGAAGCCATACTCGCTTGGCAAAGAAGGTGCCAGTTATAGGAATAGTCAATACATAGAAAGAGGCAAAGGCATAGGGCAGCCCATCTCTCCAGATAAGGCCAGGATGACCGATGAATGTCCATCCACTAAAGGAGGCAGCAGTAGCTGCCAAAAGAAAGGCTATCATAGGAATTTGTCTACCAGCAATAGTATAAGCCGTAGCGGTTTTGGCCTTGATAGCTCCCTCTATACCCCAATAAACACAGTAGATAATATAGCCAACAAGCAGTATCCAAACCCATGTTACTCCACTCATTTTAATCTCCTTATTTACTTTATATTTTAATCACTACTTTTCGGCCTTCTCCAAGGCCTTTTTCAGATATTCATATGCCTTTTCAGCTTCCCCCACGGCTGATTCTTCTTCAAGGGTGGTGACATCTCCAAGTGCCTTTTCACTAACAACTGCCTTAAGGAGCCTCCTCATAATCTTTCCGCTCCTTGTTTTTGGAACCATATCCACAAACAGGGTAGTGGCATCTGATGCCACAATTGGGCCTATGGTCTTTCTTAAATGGGTCTTTAATTCAGCTTCAAGGTCCGGGCTCGGTACATATCCCTGTTTAAGGACAGTAAATATATATGGAACTTCCATCTTTACTTCGTCAGGCTTTCCAATACAGGCCGATTCTGCAACCGCTGGATGAAGGATCATGGCAGATTCAACCTCTGCCGTCCCTATCCTGTGTCCAGCAACCTTAAGGACATCATCTGCCCTTCCCAAGACCCAGATGTACCCATCTGGATCCTTTACAGCATAATCTGCAGTGTAAAAATACCAGCCTTTTTGCTTAAACTTTGAATAATAGACATCTTTATATCTTTCAGGGTCTTTATATAATGTCATAAACATCCCTGGCCAGGGTGAGGTCAAAACCCAGTATCCCCTCTCTCCTGGTTTACAAGGATTTCCATCTTCATCAACTACCTCCATTTTGACCCCAGGAAATGGATAGCCATTTGTCCCTGGTTTAAGCGGGAATATCTTTCCCAGGCCAGGAAAGTGCCCGGTCAGCATCTGCCCTGTCTCTGTCATCCACCAGGTACTTGAGGCCACAATATCCTCCTTACCAATGTTTGAATAATACCACCTAAATGCCTCTGGATTAATGGGCTCTCCCACAGAATGGAAAATCCTTATGGTTGACACATCATGTTTTTTTACATGGTCTAATGGGAATTTCATAAGCGCCCTTATTGCAGTGGGTGAGGTATAGAATACAGATACCCCAAACCTTTCTATCATATGCCACCACCTATCTGGCCTTGGGTAGACCGGGGCACCTTCATACATGATTGTTGTTGCCCCTGTCATAAGTGGCCCATAGACTATATATGAATGCCCGGTAACCCATCCAACATCTGCGGCACACCAGTATATATCTTCAGGAGTTATATCAAATATTGCCTTCATAGTGGTATATAAACTCACAGCATAAGCACCAACACTGTGCTGGGCCCCTTTTGGGGCACCGGTTGTCCCGGATGTATAAAGGATATAAGACATATCCTCTGAGCCCATCCTTTCTGTCTCAACCTTTACATTTTCTGATATATACCTTATAAATTCATGATGCCAGATATCCCTTCTCCTATTCCAGGGTATGGCAGATCTATCTGTCCTTTTTACCACAATAACCTTTTCTATCTTATGCCCTTTTTCTTCACATATCTCTACGGCTTCATCTACAATCTCTTTAAGTGGTACTATATTGCCATTTCTGTATAAGGCATCTGCTGTAACCATTATCCTTGAACCCGCAGCCATAGCCCTTTCAGCAAGGGCAAGCGCACTAAATCCACTATAGACAATGCTATGGGAGGCCCCAATCCTTTGGACTGCCAGCATATATTGTGGAAGTTCTGGAATCATTGGCAAATAAAAGGTCAGAATCTCACCTCTCTTAACACCCAAATTTTCCTTCAGGGCAAAGGCAATCCTGTTTGTCCTTCTGTACAGGTCATAAAATGTGTACTTTCTCAAGTCCTTTGGTCTTCTTATCATGTCATCAAATGGTTCACCTTCCCATATCAAGGCAATTTTATTTTTCCTTCCCTGTTCAATTTGCCAGTCCAAGCACAAATAGGCCAGATTTGTCTCTGCCCCAATAAACCATCTATAGAATGGGGCATTGCTATCATCTAAAACCTTATCCCACTTCTTAAACCAGAATAGCTTATCTGCCCATTCTCCCCACCACTTTTCAATTGCCGCTTTATCCTTTATAGTACCTTCATAAAATTTCTTGTAGTCTTCAATTTCCCAGACCTTGTCCTTCCAGGATGGCGGCACTATGTAGTGCTTAAATTCCTCGTAAATTTCTGCCTTTTCTTCTGCCATTTTTTACCTCCTTTCCTCCTTTTTCTTTATTTTTCAATTTATTCTCTCACATTCCATTACTGCCTACTCCTCACTCCTCACTCACTTAATCTGCTAATGTAGTTAAATCAC
>CAZNJP010000015.1:0-21037 GCA_964573345.1 uncultured Syntrophobacter sp.
AAATTTTTTATTAGGCCGTCTAAAAATTGCCAAATTCTCTCTAACTCACATTTATTTTAACATACGAAATATTATACTGCCTGAGAAAACAAAAGATAGTGATTAAGAGTTTTCCTTGGCAGAAATTATTAGCGACGTTAATATGCTTTTTAGGCAGTAGAATTATAGTTAGGGCAAAAAGGAGACTACTTTGTTTCTTTGCTATGTAGATGAAAGTGGCTTTAACGGAAGGAAATATGATAAAAACCAACCAGTCCAGACTATGGTTGGAATATTCCCAAATCTCTATCATTTCCATAAATCGGACAATGAGTTTAAAAAAGTATTTGAAATAATTAATGAAAAAATACCAATAAAAGAAATTAAAGTAACAGAGATTTATCGTGGAAGAGGGGCTTGGAAAAAGAAAAAAATTAAGCCTGAAGTCAGAGATAGAGTAATAGAGTATTATCTAAAATGGCTATCAAGTCGTAACCATAAAGTAATAGTAACCGCGATTGATAACAGATTATTTTTCAAATATAAAAAAGAAGAAAAATATAAAGAATATTACAAACGGATTCCATTCCCATGGCTGCTGTCATCACTACATATATCCTTAGTAATACAGAAATTAAATCGCAAAATAAAAAATAACAAAGGTAAGACATTGCTTGTCTTTGATGAAGAAGATACATTTGAAAGTGAGTTGGCTGAATTGATTTACAACCCTCCTGAATTTATAGATGAATTCGTATCATTTGACGAAAGGTCAGAAAAATATCGCCTAAATCAAATCATTGATAGTGCCTATTTTGTGAAATCTCATCATTCCTCCATGGCTCAAGTTGCTGATGTGCTATCATTTCTTTTTAGGTTACGTTTAGAGTTAAATTATTATGGAGCGCAAGAATCTTATGAAGGTGAAAAAGAAAAAAATTTCAAAATGGATTGATCGTATAAATGGAAATTTTGTAACCTACTCAAAAATTTATCCTCAAAAAGGAGGGCCATTCATAAAATTCATCAATGCAACAAAAGCAAAAGGTGCAAATTGGTAATTTCAATATGCCCTAACCAATCGCTGCGCCTGACCGCTATTCCGCTGCGCTCCATAGCGGCAGGTGAGCTTGGACGTTAGGCCGCATCTATTAACAAAAGATTATTGACTTTTTAATAATATTGTATACGCTTAGGATAAACATCAGTTTAAAGGAGAAGTTCAGGATGTTAACCAAAGTTCAAAAATGGGGAAATAGTCAAGGTTTGAGATTCCCAAAGACTATCCTTCGGGAAGCTCAAATCAATGTAGGCGACGAAGTAAATGTTACTGTTCAAGATGGAAAAATCATCATAGAAACAGTGAATAGACTACGAAATGTTTACGATCTTAAAGAATTAGTATCAAAAATACCAAAAGATTATCAAGCTGAAGAACTTGATTGGGGCCGCCCTGTGGGAAAGGAAGAATGGTAAGTGCCTTATTATATTCCTAAAAAAGGGGATTTTATTATAATAACTTTTGATCCCCAATTGGGTCATGAACAAAAGGGCAGACGACCTGCATTGGTAATAAGCAATACTTTGTTCAATAAGCACACAGGTCTTGCCATCGTGTGTCCAATCACGAATACCCACCGCAACTTCCCATTCCATGTAAAGGTACCCGATCAATCATCTCTAACGGGGTATATCATGGTTGAGCAAGTTAAATCTATTGATTTCATAAGCCGAAAAGCCAAATATGTTGAGAAAGCACCTCTAAAAACACTAAATGAAGTCCTCGGTATTTTGGATGCCTGCATATATTAGGGTGCCTAACAACCGCTTCAACAGAGAGGTAAAAGTGGTCAAACCTACAAAATACATTTTATAGAGATTTGTTGTTAAATAAAAAACGTGGTCAATCCTTGACATAGGGCAAAATGAAGATATTTCTTTGCGGCGTATCTTGTGTGGGCAAATCGTCCATTGGCACGCAGTTAGCCCAGGGCTTGGGTTATAGATTCTACGACTTTGATTTGGAAGTTGAGCGTTTTTATGGCAAGTCAATAGCTTGTCTCAAATCTAAGTTTCTCACAGAATACTCTTTTCGAAAAGAAGCCTCGATAGTCCTTAAAAAGATTATCGATGAAAACAGGACGAATGACTTCGTTGTGGTCTTACCACCCAGTGGTCTCCATGCACCATATCATAGGTTGATCAGAACCACCAAAGGCATAGTGATAGTGTTAAGTGATACACCTGAGAACATACTGGATCGAATTACGTTCTATGACGATGACTCGAACAGAATTCCAAAACAATTAACTGAAAGGGAAAAGAAGCTATACCTGAAAGAGATAAGGAAAGATATTACGTATTACAAATCCTTTTATAAGAAAGCGGATCGTCATGTAGACATAGCAGGTTTAGGCATATCTGGGAGCGTCGAAAAAATTGAGGAGTTATTGAGAAGAAAAGGGGGTCTTGATTGTTGAAAGGGAGAATTAGAGGGAGAATTAGGGTCAAACTTAAATTTATTAAATTTAGACTCCTCATAAGAAAAAAGGGAAAGGGGTTAAACGTTAACTACTGGTTAGTCTAATCGTGACGCACTTTTCAACATACATGGTCAGCGCAAGAATTGGCCGAAGGGCAAGCACCTTAAAATTTCAGAAATTTGGAAACTCAATTTTAAACTACTTAAGCCTATAAAATCCCCAAGTTCCTCCCCCTTGATGGGGGAGGATAAAGGTGGGGGTGAAAATCTTAATCTATCCCCCTCCCTCAGTCCCTCCCACCAAGGGAGGGAAGATATGGGCAAAAGCTGGGACCACGAGAGGGTAATAGAGGTAAGGACTAGCTTTGACAAAAGTGGAATCATTTCAGTTTCCAAATTTCTGAATTTTGTTTGACAAAACTAGCAGAAGTTATTTATTATAAATGGAGGATAAGCTGGCCTGACAATTCGTTGCAGCCGACCGCTTAACGACGGCGGCTGAGCTTAGGCGTTAGGCAAAATTTGTCTTTTTATAATTGTATTTTTCCTTATTTATTGGTATAATTCTTTCAAAAGTAGAGAAACTACCAAAATCAGATTTAGAGGCTTTTAGAAAGTGGTTTGAAGAGTTTGATGCCAAAATGTGGGACAAACAGTTTGAACAAGATGTTTTATCTGGCAAATTAGATAATTTAGCTGCCCAAGCAATTGCAGACTTTCAAGCTGGTAAATGTACTGAGTTATGAAACATTTTGCAAACCCTTCATTCTGGAAGTGTTATCACAACCTACCAGCGGCTACACAAAAGTTGGCAGATAATTTTAGTTTATACCTTCCTCAAACCGTGTAAATAAAAGGCAAAGGCCCCTATTGCCAGAATCAAGGCAATGCCTTGAGTAACTGTAAAAGAAGAAAAGAGTTCTGGCCTGGGGTCGCCACGAAAAAATTCAATGATGATGCGACTAATACCGTGTAAAATTAGATAAATAGAAAACAATTGACCATAAGGTCTTAATTTTTTCCTTTTTATTAAAAGTAGGATAAAAAAGATTAAAAAACCGCCTAGTGCGTGATAGAGTTGGGTAGGGTGTAAAGGCACACCTAATGGGGCAAGAGATTGAGGGTCTTTAAATACTACAGCCCAGGGCACGTGGGCTGGCTTACCATATCAGCATCCTGCAGAAAAACAGCCAAAACGACCTATTCCCTCTCCTAGGGCCAAACTAGGAGCTATCAAGTCAGCTACTTTCCAAAAATTAAGGCGGTGCCTTTGTATATAAAAAAAACCAGCTAGTAATGAAAAGAGTAATCCCCCATAAAAAACAAACCCACCTTTCCAAATTTGTATTACTTCTAATGGCCGGGATTTAAAGTAAGGAAAATCAAAGGCCACATATAAGAATCTAGCCCCAAGGATGCCAGAGATTAAGAGCCAGAATACAAGATCAAACAGCACTTGTTGGGAAATTCTTTCTTGTTTTGCAGCCCTTAGTGCTAAGGTAAGGCCCAAAAGTAGGCCAATAACTATCCAAACCCCATAAGAATATATAGTAATAGGGCCTAATTTAAGGATAACAGGATGCATTTATTTTTTTATGGCCAAATTAAGCAATATTAAAAAAATACCTAAAGAAACAGTACTATCAGCTACATTGAAAGCAGGCCAATGATAATGGTCTATATGAAAATCAATAAAATCTATTACCTCGCCCCTAAACAGCCTATCAGTAAAATTGCCTGATGCCCCACCCAAAATAAGACCACAAGCAATTATCTTAATAAAATTAACATCTTTGGTATAATATAAGTAAAAAAACAACCCTAATATGGCTAAAGTAGTAAGTAATAGTATAAAAACTTCTTTTAAAAGAGACTGATTTGCAGCAAGTATGCCAAAGGCCACCCCTGTATTGCGAATGTGAACAAAATTTAAAAAGGGTGTCATTTTTATAACTTCTTTATACGGAATCAAATATTTCATTACTAACCACTTACTTACCTGATCAAACGCTAGAACCAGGAGGCCAATGCTTAAAGACCACTTATACTTCATTTTTTAAAAGCCTCATCACCTGTTGGCAACGCTCACAAAGCAGAGGATATTCTGGATCTTTTCCTACACTGGGTTGGTGCTGCCAGCACCTTTTACACTTAGGGAAATTATAAGGTTTAACTAAGATTTTAAGATGTGGCATGTGTTCGCTTTCTAATGTCACCTCAGGCAATGTATCAACCAATTCTACATGAGAAACAATAAAAATAGTAGCTAAGTCTTTTGAATACTGTTGTAAGAGGGTTCTTAATGTAACTGAAGGTTGGATGATTACCTCTGCATCTAGTGAGTGACAGATTAAGCCCTTACGACGCACCCTTTCTAAGGCACGGTTAACCTCCGAACGCACAGCCAAAAGATCTTTCCAACACCTTTCTAAGTCCTCATCTTCATATTCGGGTTTAACACTAGGAAGCTTGGTCAAATGCACACTTTTTGGCCATCCTTCTATATGAGGCAAACATTGCCAAATCTCTTCTGCTGTAAAGGCAAAGATAGGGGCCATAAGTCTTATCATTACTTGAACCAATTCCCACAAGGTAGTTTGAGCAGCACGTCGCTCTATAGAGTCTGGATGAAATGTGTAGAGGCAATCTTTTATTATATCTAAATAGAAAGCACTTAGGTCTACTGTACAAAAATTGTGTAAGCCATGATAAATAACATGAAATTGATAATCTCTATAAGCCTTTTTAAGAAGCGCAATCAAACCTTGAAGGCAATGCAAGATGTATCGGTCAATCTCTTGGCGTTTTCCATAGGGTACAAATTGGCTTTCTGGTTCAAAGTCATAAAGATTTCCCAGGATAAATCTTAAGGTATTGCGAATCTTTCGGTAGCCTTCGGTAAGCTGGTTTAAGATATTAGAAGAAAGTTTGATATCGTCTTGATAATCAGAAGCAGCTACCCAAAGTCTCAAAATTTCAGCACCATATTTATCAATTACATCTTTAGGGTAAATGACGTTCCCCAGAGATTTAGACATTTTTTTTCCTTGCCCATCTACCACAAAACCATGGGTAAGAACTGCCTTATAAGGAGGTTTCCCTTTTATGCCTACCGAAGTGAGCAAAGAGGATTGAAACCAACCCCTATGTTGATCACTGCCTTCTAAATACAGATCTGCTGGCCAATTTAAATCTTGCCAATAAGGGTGTTTTTCTAAAATGGCTGTATGGCTTACCCCGGAGTCAAACCATACATCCAAGATATTTGATTCTTTCTCAAATTCTGTGCCTTTACAATTAGGACACACCGTATTGGCTGAGAGTAATTCTTTGGCTTCATACTTAAACCAACAATCTGCGCCTTCCATCTCTATCAAGTTAGCTACATGGTTAATAATCTCTTTACTTACCAAAAAATTTCCACATTTTTTGCAATAAAATACAGTAATAGGTATACCCCATGTCCTTTGGCGGGAAATGCACCAATCAGGACGCTGTGCTAACATAGCGCTCATACGCTCTTTTCCCCTTCTAGGAAACCACTCCACCTTTTCTATAGCCTCTAAGGCATTCTTCCTGAGTTTCCTCTTTTCTACAGAAATAAACCACTGTTCTGTCGCACGAAGAATCACTGGTTGCTTACAACGCCAACAATGGGGATAGCTGTGAACAATGGTATCTTCTTTGATTAATGCCCCTACCTCTTTTAATTTTTTATTGATTAATGGATTGGCATAAAAAACAAATTTTCCAGAAAAAAAAGGGACATCTTTAGTGAAACATCCAATATCGTCCACCGGGGAATAAATTTCTAGATTATAGGCCAGGCCACTTTCATAGTCCTCCTGCCCATGACCTGGAGCAATGTGCACACAACCTGTGCCTGCCTCCAGGGTCACATAGGGTGCCAAGATAATAATGGACTTCCTATCTATGAATGGGTGTTTACACCTTTTACCTTTTAAGTCTTTGGGGGAAACCCTTGTCAATATCTTATAATCTTTATAACCAAAATCCTCCATGCACAAAGAGCAAAGCCTTTCTGCAAGGATTAACACCTCTTTATTGGTTTTAACTGCCACATAATCAAATTCTGGGTTTAAGGCAATGGCCAAATTGGCAATGAGTGTCCAGGGGGTGGTAGTCCAGATGACTAAATAAATCCGTTCTCCTTTAAGAATTGGATATTTATTGGAAATTTTAGAAATTAATGGGAATTTTACAAAAATAGATGGCGCTTTATGCTCTTTATATTCAACCTCTGCTTCTGCCAGGGCCGTTTTACAGTGCGAACACCAATATACAGGTTTTTTACTTCTATAAACACTCCCATCCAAAAGGAATTTACCAAATTCCCTAACAATATTAGCCTGGTATTTATAATCCATAGTCAGATAAGGCCTTTCCCAATCTCCACTAATCCCCAGGCGCTTAAACTCTTCGCGTTGGATGTGAACATACTTTTCTGCATAAGCACGACAGTGCTCTCTAATGGCCAAGATATCTAATTTCTTTTTCTTATCACCTAATAGCTTATCTACTTGGTGCTCAATGGGAAGGCCATGACAATCCCAGCCCGGCACATAGGGGCAATAAAAACCCAGCATTTGTCTAGATTTAACAACAAAGTCCTTTAATATCTTATTCAAGGCAGTCCCCATGTGAATGTGGCCATTTGCATAAGGTGGGCCATCATGTAAGATAAATAAAGGATTATCCTTAAAACTTTCTTGCATCAATTTATAAAGCCCATTTTCTTTCCACATGTTGAGGATTTTGGGTTCTATCTGAGTAAGATTTGCCTTCATAGGAAAGGCAGTATGAGGGAGGTTTAACGTATCCTTATAGTCTTCATCTTTCATAGTAAAGGAAAGATAGCACAAGCTATTTGATTGTCAAGTAAATGAACGGCTGGAAAATTGCCTAATTGATTGTAAGCTATTCTCTTTTGAAAGTTATCCTTGCTCTACCTTTGTCTTTATACATTTTAAATATTTTTGCTTTTGGTGCTTTTTTTAAATCTTCATTATCTTTGGTATCTGCTTCAACTATTATTTCTCCTCCTCTCATCTTTGCCCCAAGAAATGGACCAGTGCTTCCTATGATATGTAGTTTTCCACCATCTAATCCCACTCCTGTAAAACTGCCCAGGGCCCCATAAAGCGTAAGCTTCTTTCCCTCGACCAAATTGCATCCCAGGCACATTAAGGGCGGAAGCCCTATATTCATTAAGTCTAATTCAATTTCTCCATCATATGCCTTGTTTGTTAAGGCTGAGACAAAAAGGCCGATGGATCCGTTGATACAAGAGGAACTACACGGTAAGCTGTTATTCTTATTATATTCAGCCATCTTATGAAGGAAATACTTAATATCTGTTGCCAGGCATTCTATATCTTTTATGCTCTCTTCTATCCTCCAGTAGGTTTGGATTATCCTTGAAGGAGAGATAAAACAACCTTTGTTTAACTGGTGACAAACCTTGTTAAAAATTTTACATAAGACAGCTACTTTATCCCTATCTTCTTCAATATCCTCTGTAATTTTATCTAAAGGAATCCTTTTTCTTTCAGCCTTATAACCTTTAAAGTCAATAAACAACGCATTCAAAAGTTTTCTCATATTTATGATTTAGCTATGAACAGAAATTTGGAAACTGGTTTTTTAGTCATAGCAACTATGGAACGAGCCGACCACCCCGGTTAAATACTTAATTCATTTAACGGGGCAAGTGTCGGCGTAAAAAACGGCAACATGGTTGCCTTGATCCATAAGATGGATGTAGGTAAGATATGGGTTTCCAAATTTCTGATCTTAAATTACAAGCGGTAGTTACAATAAAAACTATTTTTATAGCTTCGTATGAGGGAGATGGTCGAGTTAGAACACCAAAGAATTTGAGTTTCTCTAATCTTTCTCTTGTACTATCTGAACCTATATCTTCAGGATCAATATACGCAATTTTCAGGGCATAAGGGGAAAAACAATATATTTATCTCTTTTCCTGTCCCAGATGCAAGGTAGACCGTGATATAAGAAATCATTGTCATAGACATTTACTGTTTGATAGATGGTACCTTATCGTTTGGTAAATACTTATTTTTGTAGAAAATAGCCAATTGTCCCATTTTTTAATTTTAACACAATTATTTGTTTTTCTCTCACATCTCATTTCTACAACCGTTCTGAACAATCTTTACCTCCTTTTTCTTCTTTGCACAGCCAAGAATGAACTCTCCCCGCAGCAAGCTGCGGGGTATCACGTCGACTCAGCTACGCTTCGCCGATAAAAAAAGTTACAGGCTCTTTATTTTATATTACATCCCCGTAGCAAGCTACGGGGAATTCCAAGTTAAACAGAGTGATAAGGAAAATAGCCAAAATAGCAAATGATAAAAGCCTTTTCATTGATAAGCCTCTCTTTATTATCTGCTTTATAATTTACATAAATGATAAATTTTTTCAAGCCTTTCTTAATTTTTGACTTCTTTGCTAAAAGCCCCATTCCTTGGGTATGAAGAAGGAACGGATATAAAAATTGAATGATCTCCTTCCAATTATCTTATTCATTGGATATAGATTGACTTCCAAGACGAGGGCCTTCAAGTTTGACCATATCTCTGGATAGCGACAAAGAAGAGAGTCAAAGGATTCTGGGGTAGTAAATAGTATATTGGGTAAAACACTAGGTATATTGGGCCTGTCCCCTGTACGGGCCGTACTTTTTAAACCACAGGCCATCAGTATTTCTTTTAATCAATAGAAGAGGTCATTTACCAAGGCACGAGTAGGGGCTACATAGAGCAAACTTAGCTCTTTTTCTCCTATTATCCTTTCTACCAGTGGTGCCATAACAGCTATCTGTACAGGGGTCAATGTGCCAAAGCGGCCAAAAAATGGAAACCAACTGTGTTTCAGTTAGGTTTTAATGTTATGTAAAACATCCATAAAAAATTCAAAATTCAAATATCAAAAAGCAAAATTACAGTCCAAAATTTAAAATTTTTTGCTTAAGCGAAAATTCACTACCATTTGTTTAACTTTGAATTTTGCATTGCAATTTTTAACTTTGAATTTTGCATTTTAAATTATTTTAGAGTCATCTCTTCCAATTGACAAGTTGTTTAATCAACTGTATTAATTAAAATTAAAATATGGATTTTGTTCATCTCCATGTTCATACCCAATACAGCCTTCTAGATGGAGCCATCCGTTTACCAGAATTGATGGCCAAGGTAAAAGAATATCATATGCCAGCAGTGGCTATGACAGACCATGGAAATCTTTTTGGTGTCATAGAATTTTATGAAATAGCCAAAGATTTTGGAATAAAACCCATCATTGGCTGTGAGGTATACCTTGCTCCACAGGGCCACAAAAAAAAGGCTGGGAAGGAAAATCTTTATCATTTAGTGCTTTTGGCAGAAAATGAGAAAGGCTATCATAATCTCTTAAAGTTGGTAAGCATTTCCCACACAGAAGGCTTTTATTATAAACCCCGTATAGATAAAGAGCTTTTAAATGAATATCATGAGGGGTTGATTGGGCTAAGTGCATGTCTACGTGGGGAAATACCCTCATTTCTAATTAAGGATAATTACGAAGAAGCAAAAAGGGCAGCAAAGGATTACGAAGCTATTTTAGGCAAAGGGAATTTTTATCTTGAGCTTCAAGACAATGGTTTGGAAGAACAGGTCAAGGCCAATAAGGGTCTGATCAAATTATCAAACGAGCTTTCTTTACCAATTGTAGCAACAAACGATTGCCATTACCTAAGGCCAGAGGATGTAGAGGCCCATGATATTTTACTTTGCATCCAAACAGGTAAAAACATCAATGACAAAAACCGCCTTCATTTTTCTACAGATCAGCTTTATTTTAAATCCAAAGAGGAAATGATAAATGCCTTTTCAGATTACCCACAGGCCACCCGTAATACTATGGCTATTGCTGAAAGATGCCAATTAGAACTGCAGTTTGGTAAATATCGCTTCCCTAAATTTCCTGTGCCGCAAGGAACAAATCTTTCTGATTTTTTAGTAGAAAAAGCAAAATCTGGTTTAAAAAGAAAGTTTATCCTTCAGGGCATAAAAGAGGCAGATCATAGCCTTTACTTTGAATGCTTAGAGAAAGAATTAGATATTATTAATCAAATGGGTTTTGCCAGCTACTTCCTTATTGTCTCTGATTTTGTTACCCATGCCAAAAAAAATGGAATTCCAGTGGGACCAGGCAGGGGTTCTGCAGCAGGAAGTCTTGTAGCCTATGCCTTGGATATTACAGAAATAGACCCAATTTCCTATGGTCTGCTGTTTGAGCGATTTTTGAATCCAGAAAGAAGGGGCATGCCTGATATAGATGTGGATTTATGCATGGAGGGTAGAGAAGAGGTATTAAAATATGTTTCCCGAAAATATGGAGGAAAAGACCATGTAGCACAGATTATTACCTTTGGAAAAATGCAGGCACGAGCTGTTATCAGGGATGTAGGACGTGCTTTAGATATACCTTACCAACAAGTTGATAAAATTGCAAAATTAGTTCCTGCTATATTGAATATTTCTCTGGAAGAGGCCATTGCCAATGAGCCACGCCTTTCTGCCTTGGCCGCCAAAAACCCTTCTGTAAAAAAACTCCTTACCATTGCCAAGGCTTTAGAGGGCCTTCCTCGACATGCCTCTACCCATGCAGCAGGGGTAGTAGTTTCAGACAGGTCACTGGTCCATTATGTACCTTTATACCGGGGCACTAAGGGTGAGGTAGTCACCCAGTTTGATATGAAGGGCATTGAGAAAGTGGGTTTGATCAAATTTGATCTCCTTGGCCTTAAGACCCTTACCACTGTCAAAAAGACATTGGATTTGATTGAAAAAAACCACAGGGTGAAAGTAGAACTTGCTGAGATTGATTTAAAAGACAAGGCTACTTATAAGCTCTTGTGTAAAGGGGATACATGCGGTGTGTTCCAATTAGAGAGCCCAGGCATGCGAGACCTGCTAAAACGCTTCAAACCTTCTTGTTTCGAAGATTTAATCGCCATAGTTGCCCTTTATAGACCAGGGCCATTAGAGAGTGGTATGATAGATGAATTTATTAAGAGAAAACACGGAAAGACACCTATAAACTACGAGCTTCCACAGCTAAAACCCATCTTGGAGGAGACACACGGTGTGATTGTCTACCAAGAGCAGGTAATGCAAATCGCCGAGGCATTAGCAGGCTATACATTGGGAGAAGCAGATGTCTTACGTAAGGCCATGGGAAAGAAGAAGCCTGAGATTATGACAAAGGAGCGTAGCCGATTCTTAGAAAGGGCTATAGGAAATGGCATAGAAAAAGGGAAAGCTGAACACATTTTTGACCTTATAGAAAAGTTTGGCGGTTATGGCTTTAATAAATCTCATGCCACAGCCTATGCACTTATTGCCTACCGTACGGCCTATCTAAAGGCGCACTATCCTTTAGAGTTTATGGCATCTCTTTTGACTTTAGAGATGGGTTCTACGGATGAGGTAGTAAAATATATTAATGAATGTCAGGAAAAGGGTATAAAGATACTGCCACCTGACGTTAATTTAAGTGAAGCAGATTTTATGGTAGAAAAGGATAAGATCAGATTTGGTCTGGCAGCCATTAAAAATGTAGGAGAAGGAGCTATTTTTTCTATCCTGGATGCTAGGAAAGATGGGCCATTTAGCTCCTTAGTAGATTTTTGTAAACGTGTGGATCAAAGGAGAGTAAATAGAAGGGTGATAGAAAGCCTTATAAAGGCTGGGGCATTTGATGGTTTAGGTGCAAAGAGGAAGCAACTCATGTTTATTTTGCCTAAGGCCATAGAAATAGGGCAAAAGAAACAAAGGCAGGCAGAAACTGCTCAATTGTCTTTATTTGCCAGGGAGGAGGTAGAACTTAGCTTGCCAGAAATGGAAGAATGGCCTGAGGAAATGCGTCTTGCAAACGAAAAGGATGCCTTAGGCATCTATTTAACAGGGCACCCTCTGAAGAAGTATCAGCAGCAATTAATTAGGTTAACTGATGCAAACACAGAAAAGATTTCTCACCTTGAGGATGGAACGTCTGTAACTATTGGAGGTACAGTAAGGGCGTTTAAAGAGCATAATAGTAAGCGTGGGGAAAAGATGGCGTTTATAACCTTAGAAGACAGAAAGGGTTTTGTAGAAGTTATTATATTTCCTGAGGTATATAAAAAGTATTCTACCTTAATTAAAAGTGATAAGCCTTTATTAGTTAAAGGGAAGGTTAGCAAAAACGAGGCACTGACTAAAATCACCGCTCATGAAATCTATCCATTGGCAGAAGAAACGCAAGAACAAAAAAGGGAAATAAAAGCCGTACATATAAAATTAAGGCCAGATGGTCTAAAAAGGGCTCATTTACTCTCTATAAAAGACATCATTAAAGACCATCCAGGGGACTGCATCGTTTATCTACATTTATTGTTTGAGAAGGAGATGATAGTGTCACTGCCAAGTCAGTTTTATATAAGGCCTTCAGAGGGTTTTGTAGAGACTATAAACGATTTTTTAGGATATTCGGCTGTAGAGATAAAGCATTAATGCAAGCGCAAACTTTCCAGGAAAGATTTTATCGAACTTGGTGTAAGAGCAATCACCTTATTCCATTTCAAGTAGCCATTAAGGAAACAGACCTATGGCTTAAGGCAAAAAGACCACTTATAAATGAAACAAAGGAACTTGTTTTTAAATACCGCGCCCAGTTAGAAAAATATATCAGCTTGTACCCTGGGTTTAAAAAAGGCCTTTCTCCTTTACCTTATGACCCCTTTGCCCCTAAATTAATAAAGGACATGATGATAGCAGGAAAAAAGACAGGGGTAGGCCCTATGGCAGCAGTGGCAGGGGCAATAGCCCAAACAATAGGCAAAGGGCTTTTAAGGTATTCAGAAGAAATTATTGTAGAAAATGGAGGAGATATCTTTATCTATGTTAAAAGACCTATTTTTATAAGTATTTTTGCTGGTTCATCTCAAGTTTCTAATCGCTTGGCCATTTGTCTTTCCCCATCAAAAATGCCTATAGGAGTTTGTACTTCTTCAGCTACAATAGGCCACTCTTTAAGTCAAGGAAAAGCCGATGCTGTTACAGTAGTGGCACATGATGCCGCCTTGGCAGATGCATCAGCTACTGCTATTTGTAATTTGATAAAGACCAAAAGTGATGTGGAAATAGGAATTAATTTTGCAAAAAAGATAAAAGAGATTTTAGGAGTACTTATTATCTTAAAGGAGTATTTAGCTGCTTGGGGGCAGATTAAATTGATACCTATAAAAAGGGATGCAATAAGTAGGAAGTAAGGAATGCGGAGAAGGTGCATCAATAAGTTTTGTAGGTAACGTGGTTTTTCTGCTTAGTCCTTAAATAATGCATATTAGTTTATAAAACCATTATGGAGGGATAAGGTGAGTATTTTATGGGCACCATGGCGTATAAAGTACATATTGGAAAAAAATGAGCCAAACTGTGTCTTTTGTCCTAACAACAGAAAAGGTACAGATAAGGAAAACTTAATACTGTTTAAGGGCCGTTATTCTATGGTAATGATGAATAGATACCCTTATAATAACGGACACCTTTTAGTTTCTCCTCTTACTCATACTCCAGACTTAGAAGGTTTAAGTATAGATGAATTGACAGACCTCATCGTAAGGGTAAAAGAATCCATCCGTATTTTAAGAAAAGTAATGAGCCCTGATGGATTTAATGTAGGCCTTAACCTAGATAAAGTTGCAGGAGCAGGCATGGCAGATCATGTGCACTTTCACATTGTACCTCGATGGAATGGTGACACTAGTTATATGACTGTTTTGGGTAAAGTAAGGGTTATCCCAGAGGGCTTAGAATCTACTTATCAGAGGTTAAAGCCCCATTTTGATGCCCTAAAATTAAAGGAGGCTTAATATTATGGGATGGCTAAAGGCAATTCTCTTTTCTTTATTATTTTCTATAGCTGTGATATTTGTAGTACAAAATCTAGATTTTTTAAATCAAGCAGCGGAAATGAAATTAAATCTTTATTTTTTAAACATTACTTCAACTCCACTCAAATTTTATACACTCTTATTTCTTTCCTTCCTATTAGGGGCAATATTTGCCATATTCTTCACATTTAAGGCTTGGTATAGGAAACTAAGATTAGTCAAGATAAAAGAAAAAGAGATTGAAAAGTTAAAACAAGAGTTAGATTCTCTGCGTAACTTACCTGTTATTCAAGAAAAATGAACCTTATTTTGTTAGGAGCAATTTGCAGTTTGAGTGCTATAATGGGTCTTGTAGTAGGTCTAAAATGGCCTAAGAGAAAAAACACCATCTCATCTGATGAAAGTAAGATAGCGTTTCTAAAAGGTTTTCGATATTTCTTATCCAATGAGACCGATAGGGCAATAGAGGCCTTTACCAAGGCCGTCCAGTTAGATACAGAGACCATAGAGACCTATGTAGCTTTAGGCAATTTATTAAGAGACAAAGGGGAATTTGAAAGGGCCATACGTATTCGCCAAAATATTATGACCCGCCCACACTTAGATAAACAAATTCGTTTGCAGGCATTGTATGACTTGGCTATAGATTATAAAAAAGGTGGATTTGTTGACCGTGCCATTGAGAGCTTTAAGGAGATTATCCGTCAAGACCCTAAAAGGGCAGATGCATATTTAGAATTGGCCTTGCTTTATCAAGAGATTAAAGATTGGGAGGCTGCTTATAAATATATTAAACAGTTGGCTAATTTTACCAAAAATTCTTATAGCTTGATGCTAGCACATTTTAAAACCGAAATGGGCAAAGTTTCCCAAAAAGAGGATTTGGGAATGGCAGAAAAACTTTATAGGGAGGCAATCAAGATAGATAAAAGGTGTGTAGATGCCTATTTACATTTGGGTGATTTGTATTTGATGAAGGAAAACACCAAAAAGGCCCTAAGTATTTGGCTAGAGGTAATAAAAAATGCCTCCGATTATGCATTTTTAGTTTACAGACGTATTGAGGAACATCTAGATAAGTTGCAAGCAGATAAGGCCTTAGAGAAATTGATTGAGTATTTAAAAAAAATGGAAAGTCATGATGTATCATCTTGTTTAATACTAGCGAGATATTATCATCGGAAAAATCGTCTTGACCTGGCAAAAAACTACTTGGAAGAGGCCCTTAGGCAAACTCCTCAACATTTCTCTGCGAGGCAATTTTTGGCACAGATACTGTTAGAAGAAGGCAAAATGGAAGCAGCCTTAGCAGAAATAAAAGGCTTGCTCAAAATAACTATTTTAGAAAAGAGTTTTCAATGCAGCCAATGTGGCTATAAGGCACATAAGCTTTCATGGAAGTGTCCACAATGTGGTAACTGGGATACTATCAAGCCAAAGACTAACTATAGTGAACGTTTTAAGTAAGGTGCCTATACCCACGTTCAAAAATTAGGGACGAGTTCATTTTTTAGCTGAACCCCCTCTTACTAAGCCTGTCCAGCAAAGGATTATATTCTCCAGCAAATACCTAGACTGTGTCTGTGTAGTTTTTAAAAGCATATCTGCCTGAGTTAATGCCTGGTGGATCTTTTTAAATACCTTAATATCAAAATATGTTGTACGTTTAAATATTTGATAGATAACATAGGGATGGAGCCTTGTTAAATAAACTAATTTTTCTTTACTTAAAGAGGGATAGATATTTTTTGAAAAATCTTGGAATGAAAGTTTTTGGGGAAGAACATTGGATTTTTTACAAAATATTTTAGCTTCCAGCAAATTTCTCAACTCATTGCTTAATATGCTTAAGATAGCTAGAGGTTGTTTATCTTGCTCTAAAATGTGGTGAAGGCTATTTAGAGCAGCTATAACATTTCCTGTACTGATTTTTCCTATCAATTCAAAAATCATTTCTTCTTTACTAGGGGTTACTAAGGCTTCTACAGCCGCTTCATCTATGGTGTCCCCCTCCCCTGCATAGTTTACTAAAAGTTCTAACTGGTGTTTAATTGTAAATAGATTAAAGCCAATGCGCTGAATTAATGTCTGCTCGGCCTTTGAAGTAAGTTTTTTATGACAGTTTTTAAGAGTATCTTCTATTACCTGTCTTATCCAAAATGTTTGCGCTTTCCTATCGGTGGATTTGATAAATAAGTCAAAAATTACCGCTTTTTTTTGTAAAAAATCAGGAAGTGCACCTTTAAAATTAGGTGCAGTGACAATCAAATAGTTGATGGTATTTTCTAATAGTTTTTGACTTAAAATAGAGATAGAATGCAATTTTTTTACCCAAATTACGTAAAATTTTGCTAAAGATAAAGAAGTCAATTTTTCTTCTAATAAGGAGCTATCTATTTCCTCCCCATATAGGATTTCTAAACTTGATTTATTCTCTCCTAAGAGATGACCGATTACCTTTTTAGCCGCCATCTCACATAAAAATGGCTCACCAAAAAAGAAAAAAACCTTTTCTTTTGGTATTTGATTTGACTGTTTTAAAAATATTGGAAATTTCTCTTTAGAATAGATGGGCATCCTTTTTATTTTTCTGAGCTTGACAAAACCTTCTTTTCTATATATTTAACATCTACTTTTTAAAAAAGGAAGGGTTTGATATGGTAATCAAACTAAGTGATATTCCACCTGAGGGGCTGGAGATTCATTTTAACCGAGGAAAGAATTGGAAACCAGTTAAACAGCTTAAGCAAATACATTTAGCTGGTCCTCTCCGCTCTATTATCAAGCTCAAAAAGGAACAAAATAAGGTCCGTTTAACAGGAGAGCTACATACAGTACTCTGGCTGTTTTGCGCACGCTGTTTAGAACCATTTTATCATCCATTAGATATAACAATGGATTATTTCTTAGTACCCAAGCATCAGATGCCTGAAGTGGAAGGGCTAAAGTTAAAGAATAAAGATATGGAAATAGAGTTTTTTAACGGTACAGAACTAGATATAAATCATGTAATAAATGAGCAAATTTCTCTTAATATTCCTATAAAACCCCTTTGTCACAGGAATTGTGCTGGTTTATGCCCCTACTGTGGAACAAATTTGAATAAAAAAAGGTGTAATTGTAAGGGCTCTTCTTTTCACCCATTTTATGAAGTCTTAAAACATTTAAAACACTAAGGAGAAAAAATGGCTGTACCAAAAAGAAAATACTCTAAGTCTAGGAGAGATAAACGCCGTACCCATTTTAAGCTGCTTGCCCCAACAGTTGTTGAGTGTCCTTATTGCCATGAACCTAAATTACCACATTGTGTTTGTCCCCATTGTGGTAAATATAAAGGGAGAGAGATTATAGAAGTGAAGGAAATTAAATGAAAGGATCGGTAGTTGCAGTAGATGTAATGGGTGGGGACTATGCCCCCGAAGAGATAGTAAAGGGGGCAATTGAGGCCGCTCAAGCATTTGATGTGAAGGTAATATTAGTAGGTAAGCAGGATTGTATTGAAAAAATATTAAAAAAGTACCCTATAAGTAATCTACCTATCCAAGTTCATCATGCCTCCGAAGTAGTAAATATGAACGATGTCTCACTTGAGGCCATACGTCGTAAAAAGGATTCATCCATTAAAGTAGCCTTAAACCTGGTCAAATCAGGAAAGGCTCATGCTGTATATAGTGCAGGCAATTCAAACATCACTCTAGCCGCTGCTATGTTTATATTAGGAAGATTGCCTCAAGTAGAACGCCCTGCCCTAGCCGGAATCATCCCTACGTTAAATGGTCGTATTGTGCTAATAGATGTGGGAGGTATAGTGGATTGCCATCCTTTTCATCTTGTGCAGTTTGCTATCATGGGGCATGTATTTGCCAAGTACATCTTAAATACCGAAAATCCAAGGTTAGGTATTTTAAATATTGGGGAGGAAACTATTAAAGGAAATGACTTGGTCAAAAAGACATTTACATTTTTACAAAAGAGGCCCCTTAATTTTATTGGAAATATAGAAGGCAGAAATATCTTGCAAGGTAAGGCAGACGTAGTGATCTGTGATGGATTTGTAGGGAATGTGGCGTTAAAGTTTGGAGAGGGAATGGCAGAGGCATTTCTAACCTTGATTAAACAAGAGGTTAAAAAGAGCTTTTTAGCAAGAATAGGGGTAATTTTGGTAAAAAGGTCGTTGAAGAATGTATTTAAAAGATGGGATTATTCAGAACACGGAGGTGCTCCTCTTTTAGGAGTAAATGGGATAGTAATTGTGGGACATGGATGTTCTAAAGCAAAGGCAATAAAAAATGGTATCAGAATGGCTGACCAGTTTATTACTCAAAAGATAAACCTACATTTGGAAAAAGGGCTAAAAGAATACGAAGCACCTATGTTAGGTAAACGTTGGTACAAGTTAGCAGAAAAAATAAAGGAAATAGTCTCTTAAAGAGATACAATAAGTAAGGAGTAGGCATACTAGCTTGTAAAATTATTAAGGAGGAAAAATGATTTATCCTCTTACAGAAGAACAGCAGATGATCAAAGAAACTGCTAGGCGTTTGGCCAAGGAAAGGATAGTTCCTAGAAGGACCGAGTTAGATGAAAAAGAGGAATTTCCTTGGGATATCTTGAAGGAAATGGCTGAGCTTGATCTGTTTGGCATTTTCATCCCAGAGGCATATGGCGGCTTGGGGTTTGGATGTTTTGAAAATGCATTGGCTGTCGAAGAAATAGCTTGGGGTTGTGCTGGTATGGCCACTACTTATGCAGCCAGTGGACTAGCGGCCTACCCTATTCTCTTATTTGGGAATGAAGAACAAAAAACAAAGTATTTATCAGAAATTGCTAAGGGGCATAAATTGGCTGCCTTTGCCTTAAGTGAATCTCAAGCAGGTAGTGATGCTAGTGCTATTCAAACTACTGCTACTGCTAATGGTAATTATTATATACTTAATGGCATAAAGCAGTGGATTACAGGTGGTGGTGAGGCAGATGTCTATATAGTAATTGCTGTTACAGATAAGCAGAAGGGGACACGTGGAGTAAGCGCATTTATTGTAGAAAAAGGGGATCCTGGTCTTTCTTTTGGAAAGAAGGAAAGAAAAATGGGAATACGTGCCTCTGTTACTAGGGAAGTTATCTTAGGAGACTGCAGAATTCCTAAAGAAAGGCTTATTGGGCGGGAAGGTATAGGTTTTATTATTGCTATGAGAACCTTAGACTATAGTCGGCCAGGTGTAGGTGCCATAGGGGTGGGATTGGCTCAAGGGGCATTAGACGAAGCTGTAAAATACGCTAAGCAACGTTATCAATTTGGTCAACCAATTATATCCTTTCAGGCAGTAGGACACATGTTGGCAGAAATGGCTACCCAAATAGAAGCAGCACGTGCCTTGGTATATGCTGTTTGTCGATATATCGATGCAAAAGCTAAAGATTTTTCTAAATATTCAGCTATGAGTAAACTTTTTGCCTCTGATATGGCCATGAAGGTGACCACAGATGCAGTGCAGATACTGGGAGGATGCGGCTATACCAAGGATTATCCTGTGGAAAAGATGATGAGGGATGCAAAGATATTGCAAATTTATGAAGGTACTAATCAAATTCAGAGGAATATACTTGCTCAAGCATTAAATAAAGAATACGGCAAGGTTTAGTTCGTAGATACGTTAAATCGAGATTAATTGATTCGTTAAATGTTTGAATTAACGAATTGAGGGAGAGACAAGGTGAATTTTATAGTGTGTTTGAAACAAGTGCCCGAAACAGAATCTGTAAAGATCGATAAAAAAACAGGTACTTTAATTAGAGCTGGTGTAAAGGGCATCATCAATCCCTATGACCTCTATGCGTTGGAGGCTGCTTTAAGATTGAAGGAGACTTATGGTGGTCAAATAACAGTTATCAGCATGGGGCCTCCTCAAACAGAAGAGGCTTTAAGAGAAGCCATTTCCTATGGAGCAGATAAGGCCATTTTACTTAGTGATCGACTTTTTGCTGGAGCTGATACTTTGGCCACTAGCTATACCTTAGCACAGGCGATTAAAAAGATAGATAACTTTGATCTAGTCCTTTGTGGAAAAGAGGCTATAGATGGTAACACAGCCCAAGTAGGCCCAGAATTGGCTCAAAGGTTATCACTGCCTTACATTACCTATGTGCATAAGATAAAAATAGAGAATGGAAAGGTAATAGCAGAAAGGTCATTAGAGGACGGCTGTCAGACACTGACTTCATCTCTACCAGCTTTAATGACCGTAGTTAAAGAAATTGGGCAAGTGAGGTTGCCTTCTATTCGGGGAAAGATGCAAGCAAAAAAAGCGCACATATCCACCTGGGGAGCAAAAGATATATTTGCAATAGAAGAGAAAATAGGGTTTACAGGTTCAGCTACGCGAGTAATAAAGATATTCAGTCCGCCGCTACGTGAGGGACGAGAGATTATTAGTGGAACAGCAGATGAGCAAGTGAGAAAGTTGCTTGGCCATTTGCAATCGCAAGGTATTCTAAAGTAATACAGGTAAAGAAAAAGGGGAAGATTTTTCTATACCTGCTTGCTAACGCCTGAGCGCAGCGATGGCAGGCGGGCCTTTATCTTACCTCTACCTGATTTTTTGACGATGGGTATTAAG
>CAZNJP010000016.1:0-3629 GCA_964573345.1 uncultured Syntrophobacter sp.
TGGCTGAGCTGGCGGAACATTTTCGAGCCTGTATGGCTCGAAGGTTGCAAAGGGAAATTACTGGATGGAAGGTCATACTGGAATCTTTAATATAAATTATCTACCTACTGAAAATCTTAGCTTTAACATTTCTTCTGCCTATACTGATTCAAAGGCCCACATGGAAAGCTTTAATTTTGAAGGTAAGATGAACTATCGTGCAGGAGAATATCCAGAACGAGATTTAGGATATATGCCAGATAAGAGTGGTTTCCAACGCGACTATAATTATAATTTCTCAAGTGTACCAGACTACTCTGACCTCCATATAAGGGAACTTGATTTAACACTCGGGACCTCTTACGTGATAAACAAGAATTTCTCACTGGGCCTAGAGTATAATTACCTTTACTATGGAGACGAAGAGCCTTATCCAGGTATCTATGATGGAACAGGAAGGGCCCATATAGGAATGCTTACTCTGACTTATCGGGCTATGTAAAATAGTACCATTCTTTAAAAAGGCCCCAAAAATGGGGCCTTTTTTTATGCATAAAAAATTTGAACTATTTGAACTTGTTAAACTGAAAAATTATCTTAAAATCAGAAATTTGGAAACTCAATTTTAAACTACTTAAGCCTATAAAATCCCCAAGTTCCTCCCCCTTGATGGGGGAGGATAAAGGTGGGGGTGAAAATCTTAATCTATCCCCCTCCCTCAGTCCCTCCCACCAAGGGAGGGAAGATATGGGCAAAAGCTGGGACCACGAGAGGGTAATAGAGGTAAGGACTAGCTTTGACAAAAGTGGAATCATTTCAGTTTCCAAATTTCTGTAAAATATATATTATGAAAATATTACCTATATGGGGTCTTTTATCAAAAAGCTATTAGGATTAGATAAAATTGAAAGATTAGTAGAAAGAATAGACATTCGGCTAAGCAATGTAGAAAATACTATTAAAAATTATTCTGAGGTCCTTTTTGATGTTGTAAGCCTTTTATCCATAAAGAAAATTATTGAGATGCGGGACATTAAGGGTCTAAAAGAGTTAATGGTTTATAAACCCAGCAAGGGGACTTCAAATCCTTTTACTCAACAAGAAATAAATCATCTTAAAAAATATATAGAAATGGTTGAAAAAGAAGAAGAATTTACTTCTGAACAAGCTAACCATTTTCAGAAACTTGTTAAGAAGGCCTCTTATGAAAAAACAGGAGATGACGTAAAAAATCTTATATTAGCATCTGCTATTGTTTTTGGTCTCTACTACCTTTCAAAAAACAAATGACAAAAGGCTTTTTAAACAGGTTCATTCAATGCAGGGTTTTGAATATCGAATATCGAAAAAAAATTTCGAATTATGAAGTTTCCCTGCCTGAATTATTCGCACAGCGGAATCATTGTTATTAAACGTCCCTCAAAATCAAATGTTCTATTTTCCTTCGACATTCATTATTCCGTGTTCGATATTCGATATTGTACACCTCATAAAAAGTAATAGAACCATCCGAACCACCTTATTAGATTTTATTTATGCTTAAGTTAGCGCTTATGGGGGCTTTACCTTAGATAAATTTTATAATATAATAACTATGATAGTAATGATAAAAAGAAAGGGGTAAGATGGCCAAATCGCTTTCTAGTTTACTTATCCAAAAAATAAATCAACTTTCACCTGATTTACTTGAGCAAGTAAATGATTTTGTAGACTTTCTTTCTGCTAAAAAGGACCTGGAGTTATTGGAAGATTCTAAGTCTTCCCTAAAGCAATCCTTATTAGAGCTAAAACTTTGGAAAGAAGGTAAGCTAAAATTGAGAAGTTGGGAAAAATTTAAAGAGCAATTGAAACAGATTGAGTTATAACTTTTTACCCACTCCCACCTTTGAAAGACAAATCAAGCACCTTTTAAAGAAATATCCGCACCTAGTTGAAGATTTAGACAATTTTAAAGAAGATTTCTTAAAAGGGAAAACAAGAGCTAATGCCATCCCTGGGTGTAGTGGTAAGATTTATAAAGCAAGAATAAAAAGTACAGATATAGCTAAAGGCAAAAGAAGTGGCTATAGACTTATTTATTATCTAGAAGAAAATACTGTTATTTTGCTTACCATGTATGTCAAACCAGAAAAGAAAGACATTACAGCAAAAAAATAGGAGTTATTCTTAAAGAAATTGGATCAAAGATTTAGCTTACACTTTTGAGCTATTTTAGGTGTCCATAGTTTAATTTATTAAATAGCATATTGAGGTTGTACCTCGATAAATAACTTATTTTACATTTTAGGCGACGCTTATTTTGTCACATATGATTCAGTAAGTATCTGGTATGCCCCACTTGAAAAGTGCTCCTCTTGCGGCAAAGCCGCAAGGAAAATAAAAACCCCAAAGAGAAACCCTTTGGGCTTCGGGTTTGCGGAGCCCCAGAGTTGAGTGAATTGCATAATCTGGGATAATTATTGTATTTAATACTTAGTCTGTTGTTTGTTGGGATTCATTTGATGGCATAGCCAGTTTGAGAAATTTTTCTACTGTGACGATAGTTCTTTCTGTACGGCGCATTAAATCCTCAGCTACATCTGCAGTACATAAATCTACTGCTGGGATCCACCCGGTGCCATTTTCTTTTGCCTTTCCATAGACTGACCAACCATGCCACGGTGCAGCTATCTCTGCATCCCCTGCAGTCTTCATTAAGGCATCAATCATATTTTGGTTAAACCTTTTCCTTATCTCATCTTTTCTGTCATTAATAAGCCTTATTAATTGTTTACTTGGATTATGAGTCCAATCTGGCTCCTCAAAAAGTGCAATTAACGCCTTTATAGAAAGCTCTATAGCAAGTTGAGCATTTTGTATAATTCCACGCCAGTATTTACTTTTAAAGCAGTCTCTCATATGTTGAAGGCAATCTTTTGCATCCTTCATCCATCTTTCAGATTCAGAGTAATTCTTCATTCAGTCTTTTACCTCTACAATAAGTTCTTCACCAAGTTTCAAATTCTTTGCTGACCATACTTTACGGCCATTGATTTCTTTTTCTACCAATCCCGCTCTTTTTGCAGCTCTAATTATCTTACCGAAAAGGTCTTTCACATGCCCCTGGTCATAGACAAAAATGCCTTCAGATGCCAGCCTCAAGACATACCAGTTAATTACCTTTATTAATCCATTAATTGGGTAGACCAGCACTGTTATATCCCGCCGAAATTCCTTAAGCGCATCATTTATCCTATCCCACCACGTTCTATCCATGTCTGAGGTGCCTTCCTTAACTATTACGAATATATCTATATCGCTTTTTTCATTGAAATCACCACGGGCCAGAGAACCACAAATGCCTATTGCGTCTGCTTCCTTAAGCTTATCTCCTAAGGATAATAATGCATCTTTTACGTTCTCTATAGATAAATCTGGCATTGTTATATTTAATACTCGGTGAACTCCCGCTTCCTGAGACCTGAAAGGTCTAGTTCACCTCTTTGGGGGTCTAATTTGATATACCATTCTGTTTCATTATCTGGGTTTGATTCTAAGCTTTTGAATTTGTCTTCTATTTTATTGTATATTTCTAATATTTCCTGCCATTGAAAGTTCAAATCAGAAAAAAATATCTTTAAAGATTCTTCCATCTAATTGACTCTTTTAAT
>CAZNJP010000016.1:3729-11248 GCA_964573345.1 uncultured Syntrophobacter sp.
TTTTCAAGAACTGCCTTTACATCAGCTAATATTCTTTTTCTTAATTACTCTCTTTTCTTTTTCTTTCTTTCAAATGTCTTGTGTAGTAGGACCATATACGCCATCTTTTCTCATCCCTATAAAGTATATCCTGATAAAGCCCAAATGTCAAAAGTCTCTATTTATCTTCATTTATTTCCCCATTTGGATTCACGTATTTTGGTTAAATAAGTAATTCGTTAATTCGTTAATTGGTTGATTTGTCAAATAGTAAAACCATTCATGGTTGAGCGCATTCTCTTGATTTTAACGATTTTTCGAGTTAACGATTCTCTTTGTCTCTTCTTCTTTGAGATATTGGTATTCACCTGGTTTTAGATTTCCTAATGAGATATTTCCTATAGCAATGCGCTTTATCCTTAACACTGGATGTCCTATAGCCAAACACATGCGTTTGATTTGACGATAAAGCCCTTGTCTGATAATCATTTTGAGCCAGGTATTCCTTTTTAATATGCGGATTACCTCTACTTTTGCCTTAGCAACAACTCCACCTTCAAGCCTTATACCATAAGACAGTTCATAAAGCACATCTTCTGAAGGAATACCTTTTACCTTCACTAGATATGTCTTAGGCACCTTATACCTGGGGTGTATTAGGGCATTTGCCCAATCTCCATCATTTGTCAGAAGTAAAAGGCCCTCTGCATCAAAATCCAAACGCCCTACAGGAAAGACCCTTGTTGGGACACCCTTTAATAAGTCAGAGACCTTTGGCCTACCCTTTGGGTCATAAAGTGTAGTTAAACAGTTTCTTGGTTTATAAAGCATAAGATAGATAGGTGGTGGAATAGATAAGGGTTTTCCATCTATTTCAATCTTTTGAATTTTGGGATCTGCCTTTTCACCTAATCTATTTACTATTTTACCATTTACTCTTATCCTCCCCTTAAGTATCATCCGCTCTGCCTTCCGCCTTGAGCTAATCCCTGTCCGAGAAAGGATTTTTTGCAAACGTTCCTTCATTGTATTGAGTTTGTCAGTAGGTCAGTTTCTCAATTTCTCAGAAAATACAACTGAATAACTGACTCACTGAGTAACTAATTTAAGTCTGATGGATTTTTCAGGTAGTGATTGATGGACAAAGACAATCCCTTGATGCATTGAATTTAATAGGGCAAAAAAAATGGCAACTACTTCTTCAAGTGTATTTACATTGAATAAATCATTAAATAGGAATTCATTGCCTCCTTTGAGAAATTCTATAACTTCCTCACGTTTATCAAGCAAAGATGTTAATTTCCAGGATTTAAATTTCCTTTTTTCTATAATCTCCTTAAAGGCATCTAATAGGTCAAAGAACGAAGGAAGGACAAAATCTCTTTCCATGGTCTCAAATGCATTATGGTAGACTTCTCTATTTTCCAGCATGTAAGACATATCTTTTGTCTTTACATAATCTACTAAAAGATGGGTAATTTTTTCTTTAGGGTCTTGTACTTTTTCTAAATTGGCATAAAGTGTGCGAGACCTAACATGGATTAATTTAGCTGCCATAATAAAAAATTCATTAGGAAAGTCTATATTAATGGACTTCATAAATTTTAAATATTCTAAGTACTGTTCTGTAATTAAACCAATAGGTATATCATAGATGTCTATTTTATTCTTATGGATTAGGTGCAATAATAGATCAAGAGAATTTTCAGATATTTTAAATCCGTTCATTGTATCTACTTAATTTTCCCTAAGCTGGTAATTTTTGTATCTACATCTGTGATAAATTCTACCATTCTACCTCTATCTCCTCTACTAGCTTTCTAAACTGCCTTGGAACATCTGAAGGAATGGACTCTTGCAACCCATCTAAAATCTTAAGTTCTTTTAACCCCCAGTAAATCAAATCAGGTTTAAGGGCACATAAGTCATATAAGACCCTTAGCTTATAATCATGCACTAATAAGGTATTTGTATCTATATATTCACCTTTTTTTAAGCTAAGCATAGTAGTAACCGTCTTTTGCCACCACCTTGGTGCCAGATTGGCTGTGATGGCTACTACTCCACCTGTTGTGGGCTGCTTTAAAAATGTTGCCTCATCCCCTTCATAAAATAAAACCTCTCTCCCACGCAGCGCCCTTTGATAATTAAAAAATCTCTTTAAATTTCCCTGAAATACCATGGCATAGATATAATCTTTTTGGCAAATCCTTTTAAAAATAGCAGTACGGATATTTTTGTGTTTAAAAAGCCCCTTTTGTTTTGAGAGCTTTTTAGGGTGGTTGACTATTACAATGGGTATACCTGTAAGCTGGTAAATCTCTTCTAAGTGCTGGGGTAGGCCACGATTTCCTCTATACAGGAGGGGCAGTAATTCTAAAAACGCAGAATCCCTTTTAGGGAATAAAGAGGCCACAAACTTTGCTAGTTCCAGGGTTAAATCCTCATCTTTACAAGTAATGTCCAAAAAGATGGGCGTTTTTTTATCCCAGAGATTTGAAATCAATTCAAAGACCTCTTTTTTCTTTGTAAAATCAAGGTCATTTTTAGAAAAGCTACTGCCAATAGAGATGCCAGCCACCCATGGTATTACATAATCCCAAATTTTTTTAAAATTTAGTTCATCTAACTGCCCATTTTTTTTGAGAGGGATCAATATAGGGCAGATCAAACCTTTAGGCAAGGTGCTATTCCTCCAAATATTTATTTAAAAGGTTATGTAAAAAGATGGCTCCACAAAAACGTTGTTTTCCATCTATTATAGCTAACTCATTTCTACCAGTACGCCTTATTATCTTTAATGCATCTACCATAGATTGGCCTAATTCAATTGAGGGTGCTTTGGTCATAATGGTCTCTACCTTTGTCTCAGACCATTTACCAGAAGGCATCAAAAACAATTTCCTCTTTTCTATATCCGTAATGACGCCTGAAAGCTTCCTGTGTCGATTTAACACCCACAGACTTTGGGACTTAGCCAATTTATCTAGAATATCCTTAACATGCTGTTCTTTTTTTATTGTTATTAAATCTTTTATAGGCACCATTAAATCTTTTAATTTAGGGGAAAGCCGCTTTCCCAGACTCCCTCCAGGATGATAGCGCTTAAACTCTTGAGTACTAAATCGCCTTTTTTCTAATAAGGCTACTGATAATGCATCTCCCATAGCCAGGGCAGCGGTAGTGCTGGCTGTTGGGACCAGGCCCAAGGGGCATGCCTCCCGTTTTACCCCTGTATCGATTATTATATCACTATGCCTGGCCAAAGTGGAATCTAGATTGCCTGTAAAGGCAATAATAGGGATACCCAATTTTTTAAAACTTGGGATTAGGGCAATTATTTCTTCAGTTTCACCACTGTTAGAGATTACTAATACCACATCTTCCTGTGTTACCATACCTAAATCCCCGTGCATGGCCTCTACTGGATGTAAAAATAGGGCAGGAGTGCCTGTACTATTGAGGGTAGCCGCAATCTTTCTTCCAATAATACCTGATTTACCAATCCCAGTGACAATTGCTCTCCCCTTTGCTTGGTATATAAACCTTACTGCCTGATGGAAATAGGGCCCCAGTTTATCCATCAGGGCCAATACCCCCTCTGCCTCAATCTGTAGTACTTCCTTAGCCAATCTTATGGTTTTTCTAGAATTCATTTTTAAGCCAGCCTTTAGAAAAGGGTCTTTCTGGCATTATTGGGTAATCTCCAGTAAAGCAAGCTAGGCAAAATTTATCAGGGTCAATGCCAGTAGACAAAAGTCCATCTAAACTTAGGTAATGTAAGCTATCCAATCCTAAAAACTGTCTAATTTCTTCTATGCTCTTGGAGGTAGCAATTAGCTCCCCTGGGGAGGGGAAATCAATTCCATAGAAGCACGGAAAACGGTGCGGCGGGCAGCTTACCAAAAAATGAATTTCTTTTATCCCAATCTCCCGCAAGGCCTTGATACGTGTACGGGAGGTTGTTCCTCGAACAATGGAATCCTCTAATATTATGAGCCGCTTTCCTTTGAGTAAGGCCTTAACAGGGTTTAGTTTTATTCGTGCAGAAAGCCCTCTCATACTAGAAGATGGTTGGATAAATGTTCTTCCTACATAATGATTTCTAATCATACCCATTTCAAAGGGTATTTTTGTGGCTTCAGCATATCCCAAGGCAACATAGTTGCCTGAATCAGGCAGGGGCATTACAAAATCCCCATCTATATGAGCCTCTTTGGCCAGTTGATGCCCTTGGGCCTTTCTGAATAGATAAACATTTTTACCAAATATATAACTATCTGGACGTGCAAAGTAGATGAGTTCAAAGATACAATGAGCATATTGATTTGTAGGCATTTTAACAGATTTTAGGCCATGCTTGTTAATAAATAAAATCTCTCCTGGTTCTATATCCCTTATATACTCTGCCTCTACCAAATCTAAAGCGCATGTTTCAGAGGATATAAAGAGACTATCTCCTTTTTTACCCAAACAAAGGGGGCGAAAACCAAATGGGTCGCGAGCCGCGATTAAGGTATCTTCTGCCATTAAGACTAAAGAATATGCTCCTTTTACCTGGGTTAATGCCCTAAGCAAGGCCTCTTCTAGCCCATGATGAAGGTATTTTAACCAAAGATGCATAATAGTTTCACTATCCATAGTGGATTGGAAGATGGACCCATTTTCTTCTAAGACATGGCGTAAGGCATAGGCATTAATTAGATTTCCATTATGGGCAATGGCAAAACCCTTACCCAAGTGATGTACAAGGAATGGTTGGGCATTGCGCAAACTAGAGTCCCCAGTTGTAGAATAACGGACATGTCCAATAGCCAGGTTCCCTATAAGTTTATTTAGGCATTGTTCATCAAATACCTCTGAAACCAAGCCCATATTTATGTATTCATAGAGCTTATGACCATCAGAACTTACAATTCCTGCACTTTCTTGCCCACGGTGTTGCAAGGCATAAAGACCTAAATAGGTGAGTTTAGATGCCTGAGGGTGCCCATAGACACCAAAAATACCACAAGATTCCCTTAAAAATCCCATGGAACATTTATAACGTATGTTTATGGTAAAGGCAATAAAAAAAAGAAAGGCCGTTATTTTCAGAATAACGGCCTTTTAAGGTTATTATAGATACTTCAGATCCTTTGCTGGCTTGAAACGCACTACATTTGTGGCTGGTATCTTGATGGGCTTGCCTGTTTGGGGATTTCTACCTTCTCTAGCCGCCCTCTCTACTACTCTGAATGTTCCAAACCCTGTAATTGCCACTTTTTCTCGCATCTTCAATGTATTTCTGAGGACCTCAAACATAGTAGTTACAGCCTTAGTAGCTTCTACCTTTTTTAAGCCAGCTTCTTCCGCCACTTTACTGATTAATTCTGTTTTATTCACCTATCTCACCTCCTTTATTAGGATTATTAGGATTTATCAGTTATTGCAAAAATTCAAAGATGTGTCAAGAGTTTTTTGACATAACCCTAGTTTTTTTTCTCCATTTAGTACCATAAGATGTGTCTTCTAAGATAATACCTGCTTTTGATAGCTTATTTCTGATAGAATCTGCCTTTTTAAACTCTTTTCTTTTGCGTGCTACTTCTCTTTCAGCAATCAAACTTTCGATTTTTTCTACTGAAATACTTATTCCTTGTGTTAAGAAAGATTTAGGCTCTAATTTCAATATACCCAAAATATCTCCTAAAATCTTCACTTTCTTAATGGCTTCAAAAAGTACTGCCTCCTCTTTTCCATCTTTATCTAAATAGATGTTAATTTCTCTTACAGCCTCAAATAGGCAGCCAAGTGCCTTAGCAGTGTTAAAGTCATCATCCATCGCTGTCTTGAATGCCTCTCCAATTTCAATTAATTTTTGATAAAGTGGATCGGGGTTTATTGCTTTGCTGGATTTTGATTTTTTGAATGTGGAGAGTCTCTGTTGGGCCCTGTCTAAGGTAAGGTATAATTTTTCTAATGCCCTTGTTGCTTGTTTCATCCTATCATCTGAAAAGTCTATAGGGCTTTGATAATGGTGATTCAAAAAAAATAGACGAATGGCCTCTGGGTGGAATTTTGCTACAACTTCCCGAATGGTAAAAAAGTTCTTTAGAGATTTAGACATTTTTTCTTGATTAATAGTTAAAAAACCATGATGGATCCAATAATTAACAAATGGTTTTTCTGTAGCTGCTTCTGATTGGGCCCTTTCATTTTCATGATGAGGAAAAATCAAATCCTGACCGCCTCCATGAATATCAAATGTTTTTCCTAAATATTTCATACTCATGGCTGAACATTCAATATGCCATCCAGGTCGTCCTCTTCCCCAAGGACTTTCCCAAAATGGTTCACCTGGCTTGGCCCTTTTCCAGAGGGCAAAATCCAAGGGGTGTTGTTTTTTTGGGTCAATCTCTACCCTTGCCCCAGCCATCATGTCTTCCAAGCTTCTTTTAGAAAGCCTTCCATAATCCTTAAATTTTTTTACAGAAAAATAGACATTTCCATTGACTTCATAGGCATAACCCTTTGCCAAAATCTTTTCAATTAAAGCAATCATGTCTGGTATGTGTTCTGTGGCCTTGGGCTCTATATCTGCAGATCCTACTCCAAGGCTATCCATGTCTTCATAGAAGGCCTTGGTGAAATATTGGGCAATCTCTTTAGGATCTTTCCCCTCTGCATTTGCCCTGTTGATAATCTTATCATCTATATCAGTAAAATTTCTCACATAAGTCACTTTGTATCCTAAATAACGCAAATATCTCACTATTACATCAAATATGACCATAGAGCGGGCATGCCCCATGTGACAATAATCATAAGCAGTGATTCCACACACATAAATATTTACCTTCCCAGATACCAAGGGGATGAACTCTTCTTTTTTACCGGTTAAGGTATTGTAAATACGTAGGCCCATTTTTGATATTTTATCCTGAAATAAAATTTTAATAGCTTAATGCACTTGTTTTGTCAACTTCAGTGATTTTAAAAAAGGATTAATCCAAAGCCTATTTCCATCAGTGATTACCTTAATCATGCCTTGCCTATCTGTGGAATAGACCTCACAACCATACTTACGGTAACATGCCAACACCTTGGGTCTGACACGACCAGAGAGGATTACATATTTTGGATTTACTGATTTAATAAAAGAATGATCATAAGAATGAGGTGCCAAGAGCACTGTGCTCCTTAAGTCAATGCCCTTTTTCACTTCTGTAACGTCTGGAGATAATAGAAGGCTGAATTTACCATAGGTAAATCTTAATATTTGAGAACCAGGAGATTCTATAATCACCCCATTAATTTTTTGATATAGGGGTAGGGCCTTAGGTAAGATGCCTCTTTTATCTAAAGCATCCATAAGCTTTCTATCTGTTATTTTTCCACCCGACCAAAATACCTTTGGCCTAAAGTGATTTACCAGAAAAGAGAGTCCATTTGAATAATTAAGAGAGGTCAATACAAGGTAATCTAAAGAGGTAATCTTTTGTCTAGAAAGGAAAGGCGCAATCACCCTTTTCCCTATATCAAAATTGGATGAGCTCCC
>CAZNJP010000016.1:11348-14284 GCA_964573345.1 uncultured Syntrophobacter sp.
CTCCATTGATCACCATATTTAAACCATGTGAGAACTGTACAAGTATGGCGTTTCCCTTTCCTGCATCTAAAAAGCTTATCTCAAGCCTGGAAGAAAGCATATGAGAAACAGGAAGATAAGCCATCTCTACCATTAAAATGGGCAATATGGCAAAAAATGCATATCTAAATACCTTTATTTTAAGATTAATAACACAGAAGATAAGTACATAAATGAGGGCAATCTCAAACCAGCCCGGTGAGATGACCCAGAGGCTTGCCTTGGACAAATTGCCCATAAAATGAATAAATGCCAAAAGTTTAGAAAGTCCCCATGCCCCAAAATTTATAAATATATTAGAAATTGCAGGGAGAACAAACAAGGTGAAGACTGAAAGGAGCCCTAGAGGTAAGATAAAGAATGCTATTGCAGGGATGGCAAAAATATTGGTTAAAGGGGCAATTAGAGAAAGACGGCAAAAATAATGAACTACAAGAGGTAGGGTGCCCAACCATGCAGCTAGTGTGGCATAGAGGCTGAATGTGAGCCATTTAAAGATTTTTTGATACCAATTTTTAGGAGAAAAGTAAAAGGTCCTTTTTGCACCTGGAAGCCTTGGGGTAAGATAGATTAGTGAAGCCAATGCCAAAAAAGAGAATTGAAAGGATAGATTATATAATATAGGGGGGTAGAGGATCAAAAGCAGCCATGCCGCCGCTGCCAAAAACAGCCAGCTATCTTTTCTACGTCCACTAAATAATACCCACCAAAGCAAGACCAACATAATAAATGCCCTGCTAGTGGCAGGAGAAAAATGGGTTAAGGCAGCATAAATAAATGTTGGGATAAGGCTTAAAATTACAATGATCTTTTTCAAATTAAATTTTAACAAAAGATATTCTGAACGGGAAAATAGGAACCAGGCAGTGGCGTAAATTAACATCATTACCATGCCCAGATGCAGTCCAGAAATGGCCAAAAGGTGACTTACCCCTGATTTGGAAAAATCATCCCTTAATCTTTCAGAAAGACCTTGTTTTTCTCCTAAAAGGAGGGCAGCATAAACTGCCTTTACCTCAGAGGAGAGGTTTTTGTTGAGAAAAACGTGTATCCTATTCCTTATACCTTCTAAAATCCTTGACCATATAGAGAGGTCATTATAATCTATAATAGATAGCCTATTTTCATTGGTGCTTAATTTCCCCCATACCCCTTTTGCCTGCCAAAATAGTGCATAATTGAAACAGCCTGGATTTAAAAATCCCTTTATCCTTTTTAGAGTCCCTATGGCCTTTATCTTAGTGCCCAATGGATATACTTGCCCCGTAGAGTGAGCTTCTTTACTCAACGGGGCTTTTCTAGTTTGATAAACATCCATTAGGACCTTGCCCTTAATAGAGACATATTGCTGGTTAACTAATATGTGTAATTTCCCCAAGATTAATCTTGCCTTTTGAGGGTAATATATAGGTGGCTGGACAACAGTGCCTGTGAGGACAACCTTCTTATCAAGGTATGGGGCAATTTTATTAGGTAAATTAAGGTATGAGGCCATAAGTGTAGCGCTGCAAAAGAACAAAAAACCACTAAATGAGATTAAAAAAACTCGGTATTTATTATATGTTAGACAGTTGAATATAAAGAATATTGCAGCGCTTACCAAAAATAGATAAAATCCTTGAGGCCATTTTCCGCCTGAAAGCAGACCCAAAAAGAAAGGAGGAAAAAAGAAAATAAGGGGAGAGAATTTAAACAGGGACCCGTTCAATTTCGGCACCTAATGCCTTAAGCTTTACCTCTATACGTTCATATCCCCTATCCAGGTGATAGACCCTATAGACCTCTGTAGCACCCTTTGCAGCCAGACCTGCCAAGACCAAAGAGGCACTGGCCCTTAGGTCTGATGCCATTACAGGGGCACCTTTTAGGCTTTGGACACCAGATACTATTGCACTGTTGCCATCAATCTTTATATTTGCCCCCATCCTCTTTAGCTCTAAGATATGCATAAATCTATTTTCAAAGATACGTTCAGTGATTACACTAACTCCATTGCCCAAACACATAAGGGCCATAAATTGGGCCTGCATGTCTGTAGGGAAGCCTGGGTAGGGGAGTGTAGTTACATCTATACTGTGAATGGATGTACCGGCCTTTACTATCACTTGACTTCCTTTTTCTTCAATCCCCATGCCTGTTTCCCTTAATTTGTCAACCACTGCCTGCATATAGTTTAAACCACAATTTTTTATAACAATTTCACCTCCAGTAATCCCAGCCGCAACCATATAGGTGCCTGCCTCAATGCGGTCAGGGATGACAGTACATTTTGTCCCTGAAAGCCCAGGCTTTCCTTCAATAGAGATGGTGTTTGTACCTACTCCTTCAACCCTTGCACCACATTTATTTAGCATCTGGGCTAAGGCCTCTATTTCTGGTTCACGGGCTGCATTTTTGATTACTGTAACCCCTTTGGCCAAGGTGGCAGCCATCATTAAATTCTCTGTACCGGTTACTGTAGGGATGTCTAAATAGATGTCTGCTCCTTTTAGAAACCTTGCCCTTGCCTCAATATAGCCTTGATCAAGCCAAATTTCTGCCCCCATCTGGACAAGGCCCTTTAGGTGTAAGTCTATGGGCCTAGCTCCAATAGCGCACCCTCCAGGTAAAGATACCCGGGCCCTCCCCAATCTGGCTACCAAGGGGCCCAATGCCAGAATAGATGCCCGCATAGTGCGCACCAAATCATAGGGAGCTATATAGCTTTTTAAGTTTGCTGCATTTGCCTTTAGGCATTCACCTTGTCGAGTTCCCTTGCTTTGCTCGGGACAAGCTTCGAATTCAACTCCTAAGCTTTCTAATAACCTTTTTATAGTTATAATATCCCTTAATTTAGGTACATTATAATAGGAATTCCAATCAGAGGTTAAAAGACTTGCCACTAACATGGGCAATGC
>CAZNJP010000016.1:14384-20620 GCA_964573345.1 uncultured Syntrophobacter sp.
CTGGCCAGTGGTTAACCCTCTTGCCTCCGACTTTTCTTACTTTGTGCAATATGAAGCTCTTTCTTAATTTCTTCAGACAACCAATGTCGGATAAGTGTTTGATATGGAATGGACTTCATAGTAGCAATCTTTCTAATTGCTTGGATGTGAATTGGATCTATTTTAATTGAGATGTTCTTAAGTTTTCTTTTTCTTCTTCCGTGTAAGATGTCATCTCGAAGCTCGGTGTCCAGGCTCATTTCTACAGGTTTGTCTATAATTTCATCAAGGACACCGTGTTGGTCGTAGTATTGTACCTCTTTATATTCTTTTGAATGGATATCAGACTTCATCAAAGTTACCTCCTAATTCTTTTACGATAATATTTTCTCTCAGCATTGGTCATATCCCACCCAGTTATTACCCGAGCAATTTGCTTGCTTTTTAACTCAAAAACTAAAGTTAAATACCGACCGCCTAATGTTGATCCCATGCATATATAATGACCTTTCTTGGTCTTTCGAAATAAAGGTTTAACCGCAAATACTTCCTCGGCTTCGTCTATCTCAATACCATGCCCTAACGCTAGATGTATAGCATTTCCAGCATCCCATTCGAATCCTGAAATCCGCAATATCTTGCTCCGTGTGGTAATACATAGTATTATTAAATTTCTTAATTGTCAACTCTGCATCAGCATATAATCAGGCTAAGCTTGGAGGAAGAATTCCAAGATTATCTCCTTTGTATACTTCACCCTGTTAGATAAAGGATTTTGGATTTTTAATTTAAATTCTATCAAGTATCTATACTTTAGGAAATTGTAAGTCTTACCGTATTTACTACCTAACAGGGTAAACAATTTATTTTTATCAGAAGAAAAGGGGCAAAGCAAGGGAAGTGCTTATTTATGTCATAGCTCAGCAGTAATCGGATTATGAGTAGAAAATTGATGAGCTGGTTGTTACCGATGAGAAGCCGGAGGGAATAGAAGAAACAATGTAGAGGAAAGTGCTTAATATTCCACACTGTTTAGTAAAAGCTGCAATAATCGCCATTTAACATTATGACAATTTTGGGTAAAATGTGCATGGAAATTTTTCAAGGATTGTGGTATCCATAATTAAATGAAATATATTTCGGCCCAGATTGAGGAGGTTCTAAAATGGAAGTGATTGCTTTAGTTATTATTTTTGGTCTTATTGGTCTTTTCTTTGTTTTGCCCTTCTTCATCCGTTAGATTAAGCAATTAACAATTATAACTCTCAAGGGTTAATCTACAAGGGGGGGATAAACAAAATGGTTTTGGATTATTCCCATTTTGGGAGGGATGGCTTGCTGGGTATGTAGAGGGTAATCGAAGAACCACAATTCCAGCGCCATTCTGAGCCAAAGCCCTGAGCAGAGCAAAGGGGTAGAGATGAAACTCATTTCTGACTTCTGACTTCTGACTTCTGACTTCTATTATTTTTTAGCGCCACTACCCTGATATATCCACTATAATCTTTAAAAAAACAGGGAGGGTCATAGGTATTTAAAAACTTTAGTCTTTCTATGTCTTCTTTTTGGTCATAACCGATTTCCATAATAAGCCAACCATCTTTCCTTAGATATCTTGGACAGTGGCTTATCAGATAGCTGATGTATTTAAGGCCATCAGGGCCTCCATCCAAGGCACATCTTGGTTCATAGTCTTTTATCTCTGGGTCCAATGTATTTAAGATGGATGTTTTTACATAGGGGGGGTTGCTGACTATGAAGTGAAAATACCCTTTTTTAAAGCATGTCAAATCCTTACTTTTTACTAAATTTACACTTACTTTGTGCTGTCTTATATTTTGTTTGGCACATTCTAGTGCCTCCTTAGAGATATCTGTAGCCATTATATGGGCATAGGGTAGTTCTTTAGCTAAACAAATGGCGATTGCCCCACACCCTGTGCCCCAATCTAAGATGTAAGGGTGAAGGGCAGGGTTTTTCTTTATAATCTTTATGGCTATTTCTACTAATTTCTCTGTTTCAGGACGGGGAATAAGGGTGGCAGGAGTGACTTGGAATCCAAGTGACCAAAATATCTTCTCTCCCAATATATACGCCAAGGGCTCATGCACTAAACGCCTTTTTAAAAGGGCTTTAAAAGCAGTTAACTCCTTTTTTGTCAGAGGTTGGTCATAGTGTAAATAAAGCTCAAGACGAGAATAGTTTAAAACACGGGCTAAGAGCAACTCAGAAGTCAATCGTGGGGCATTTATGTCCTTTTTTATAAGATAATCAGTGCTCCATTTTAGCAGACGCTGAATATCCCAAGATTCATGCATACCTGGAAATTTATAAAATAAAATTGTTAAATCGTTGATTTGTAAAATCGTCCAATCATGAGATTGTTTGACTATTTGACAAATTGACGAATTGGCTAAAAGTCTCTATTAGTTTTTACTAATCTCTTTAGTAGCCTCTGTTTGGAAGTGGATAATCAGGGGATCTATAATTTTATCTAAATTTCCTGCCAATATTTCTTCTAATTGGTAAAGGGTAAGGTCAATGCGATGGTCTGTTACCCTATTTTGAGGGAAATTATAGGTACGAATACGTTCACTTCTATCCCCGGTACCCACTTGGATCTTTCTTTGTTCTGCAATCTTTTGTTCCTGCTGCCTTTGTTTCATGTCTAAAAGGCGGGATCTCAAAATCTTCATAGCCTTAGCCTTATTTTTATGCTGAGAGCGTTCATCCTGACACTGAGCCACAATACCTGTAGGGATATGGGTAATTCTAACAGCAGAATCAGTTACATTTACATGCTGTCCCCCTGGTCCAGAGGCCCGAAATACATCTATCTTTAAGTCCTTTGGGTTAATATCTATATCTACATCTTCTGCCTCAGGTAAGATGGCTACTGTAACAGCCGAAGTATGAATACGTCCTTGCGCTTCTGTAATTGGGACCCTTTGTACGCGGTGCACCCCACTTTCGTATTTAAGACGACTGTAAGTACCTTTACCCTCAATAAGGATAATGACTTCTTTAAGACCCCCCATGCCTGTGAAGTGCGAACTGAGTAATTCTAGATTCCATCCTTTGTTTTCAGCATATTTGCTATATATCTTAAAAAGATCTGTTACAAATAGGGCTGCCTCTTCCCCCCCTGTGCCAGCCCTTATTTCTAAGACTACATTTCTTTCATCATTTGGGTCTTTAGGTAAAAAAAGGATTTTTAAACTCTTTTCTAATTGTTCTATTTTCTTTTCAATTTCCGCTATCTCTGCCTTTGCTAAAAGTTTAATTTCTTCATCTTTATCTTGCAAAAGTTCTCTATTTTGGAGCAATTCTTTTTCTAAATTGCTATATTTTTGGTATAGTTGAACAATTTTGGATAACTCTGCGTGTTCCTTGGCATATTTTTGGTATTTTTCAGGGTTTGATAACACTGTAGGATTGGCCAAAGCAGCTTCCAACTCTACATATCTGTTTTTTATATCTTCTAATTTTTGCCAGATATTACTCTGACTCTTCACTAATTCCATACTTTTCCTTAAATCTTTCTATTCGTCCTGCGGTATCAATAAATTTTTTCTTGCCAGTAAAAAATGGATGGCACTTAGCACAGATCTCTACCTTGAGGTCCTTTTGCGTGGATCCTACTTCTAACTCAAATCCACAGGCGCATCTAATCTTGGTGCGGTAATATTTGGGATGAATGTCCTTTTTCATGCAACCCTCCAAATTTTAGTTACTCAGTGGTCAGTCTGTCAGTAACTGATTAACTGAACAACTGATTAACTGGCTTATTGGTTCATAGAGTTTAGGAATTCTTCATTTGTTTCAGTGGCCTTAATTTTATCCAATAAAAATTCCATGGCATCTACGGGATTTAAAGGAGATAGAAGCTTTCTTAAAAGCCAGATCCTAGGTAAATAATGGGGGTCTGTAAGTAATTCCTCTTTTCTTGTCCCAGATTTATTAATATCAATGGCTGGGAATATCCTTTTATCACTAATACGGCGATCCAAATTTATTTCCATATTGCCAGTTCCCTTAAATTCTTCGAAAATAACTTCATCCATACGGCTCCCAGTCTCAATCAGGGCAGTAGCCACTATAGTCAAACTACCACCTTCTTCTATGTTTCTTGCTGCTCCAAAAAAATGCTTAGGACGATGTAAGGCATTGGCATCAATACCTCCAGATAATACCCTACCGCTGACAGGCATAACAGCATTAGAGGCCCTTGCTAGACGGGTAAGGCTGTCTAATAAGATTGTTACATCTTTTTTATATTCTACTAATCTTTTGGCCCTTTCCATAACTATTTCGGCAACTTGGATGTGACGATGGGGGGGTTCATCAAAGGTAGAGCTAATTACCTCTGCGTCTACAGAGCGTATCCAATCTGTGACCTCCTCTGGTCGTTCATCAATAAGGAGTATAATAAGGTATATCTCAGGATGGTTAGCGCAGATTGCATGGGCAATATCTTTAAGGAGCATAGTTTTGCCTGTTCGGGGGGAAGCCACAATCAGTCCCCTTTGTCCTTTTCCAATAGGGGTAAGTAGATCCATAATCCGTGTGGAATAGTTTTTAGGGTCATATTCTAATTTGGTCTTTTCATTTGGAAAAAGCGGGGTAAGGTGGTCAAAGAGTGCTACTTCCTTTGCCCTTTCAGGAGGCCCATAATTGATATTTTCTACCTTTAATAGGGCAAAGTATTTCTCAGCCTCTTTGGGTGGTCTGATTTCTCCAGAGACTGTATCTCCTGTTCTCAAATTAAACCTTCTAATCTGAGATGGAGAGACATAAATATCATCTGGACCAGGGAGGTAATTGTTATAGGGGGATCTTAAAAACCCAAATCCATCCGGTAAAATCTCTAATACTCCTTCTCCATAGATTACTCCAGTCTTCTCAGACTGGGCTTGGAGTAAGGAGAAAATAAGCTCCTGTTTTATCATATTGTTGGCACCTTCTATATTGAGTTTCTTGGCCAATGTAAGTAAATCACCAATTCCCATAGCTTTAAGTGCAGTCAAATTCATAAACGACACCTCTTAATTTTTTAATAGGCTTGTTAAACTTGAAAGGATAAGACCTTAATTATATTCATGAATTGAAAAACATCAAAATTTAATTTTTATTAAAAAAAACTTCTGAATACCCCTAGTTCAATCCTTTATTTCAGACCTCAAGGTAGGTAATTTTTTATATAAAACTTTTTCCCAAAATTGTCAACCCCAAAAATTGACAATGTCCGAAAAATTCTATAAACAGCATAAAATGGAAACCGCCTTTATTTTCCCAGGACAAGGTTCACAGTACGTAGGTATGGGTGAGGACTTATGGGAGAAATCGCATGAAGTAAGGGACATCTTTGCTGTAGCCAGTGACATCTGTGGCCTTGACATGGAAAAATTATGTTTTGAAGGGCCCATAGAGACTCTCAGCGAGACAATAAACCTCCAGCCTGCTTTAGCTGCTGTAGAGATATCTATGCTTACTTGGTTAAGGCGTAAAGGCATTAGGCCAGACGCCTTGGCAGGCCATAGCTTAGGTGAATTCCCTGCCCTTTATGCTGCTGATGTTTTGTCCTTAGAGGATACTTTTAAAACAGTAAAGCAAAGGGCAAGGCTAATGCATGAGGCGTCCCAGAAATACCCTGGAGGGATGTTGGCCATTGTAAAACTAGATATAGAGAAGGTAAAAGAAATATTAAAAAATTATTCAGCAGAATTGGCTAATTATAATTCACCACAGCAGATAGTAATTAGTGGGCAGTTAGAAGAACTAGGGGAGATTAGGAAGAGGATAGGTAGTATAGGTGGAATAGGTATTCCATTAAATGTAACTGGGGCATGGCATAGCTCATTAATGGAGGAAGCACAAAGGGCATTTTCTAATTTTATAAGGGAAATTGAATTTAGGCCCCCTCATATCCCGATATTTTTTAATATCACTGCAAATGTAGAAAATAAACCTAAAAAAATAAGGGCATTAATGTGGCAACAGCTTTGTTCTCCGGTACTATGGTGTGAAGAGGTAAAAAATATGTATAACCAAGGGATTGAGAGGTTTGTTGAAGTAGGTCCAAAAAAGGTGCTATGCGGACTTATTCAAAGGATATTGCCTGACGCCCGTGTTTATCCTGGAGAGGAGGTAATAAAGGAATTAAGATAAGCGTTCACAGGTTCGGGGTTACTTTTCTTTTCTTTAGCTTGCTCGTAGGACGGTTTAGATTTCGGTGAACCCCCGCCCGTCTCGCAAGC
>CAZNJP010000017.1:0-2240 GCA_964573345.1 uncultured Syntrophobacter sp.
GAGGAGCCATAGACATAAATTTATTTCGTAAGTGTTCACAGGTTCAGAGTTCACCGTTCAGGCCTGCCCGCCACCTGCCCGCCTCGCAAGCCCGCCCGGCATTGCGAGGCTTCAGCCGAGGCGGACGGGCGAGAGCGTTGCGGGCAGGTGCCGGGCAGACTCAGGCGTTAGCAGGCGGGTTAGAAGGTATTTTTTAAATAAGTTTTTACTCCTTTATGGGAAAGCCAAGCTTTTAATAATCTCTCCAAATACAAAGCATGCAGCAAGCCTTTACTCTACTTACCAGTGGGCTAGAAAACACAAAATGGGCATGTGGAGGGATGTTTTCTTAAGTTTATTGGGATTCTTCTTGATTTAACCGAAGTACCCCTTTCTGATAAAGATAGTATCCATTCCCCGTTGTCATATATGCTATATTTGCAAATTTTTGAAGGACTTCATATGTAGTACGACTCTGTTCCAATCTCAGCAATAGTTCACGGGTTGCCTTTGTAAGTTGTTCAAAAACCGCTTCTGGTATTTCTATAACTTCTTCTTCTCCCCTTTTAATTGACATAAGCCTGTCATTGAGAGTACTATGTGTCGCACTTAAAACCAGGTGCATGAGCACAAGCTCAGGGTTAAACTCAACATTAAAGACCCTAGGTAATACACCGTGAACGGCACTAAAATAGTAAAGTTTTTTAGCAGGAGCTTTCTCTTCTTCCATCCTTTCGACAACAAACTTAAATTCGTCAGTTAAAATCTTTTTATTTTTAGCAGATAGTTTCATGATATTTACCTCCTAATTTGATGCCAATATTGACCAATTCCATATTGTTGCTTTTCCCATCGCTCAAATGTTCCGATTATTCCAGTACTAAGGTCAGTTTGTGATGCCGCAACTCCCTTTATTGTTCTTACGAACGTCATAAGTTTCCTATATTTTTCCCTTTCTCGTTCTTCCAATGCTTCCTTAACGATTTTCTTTAGTCTTGCATCTTCTTCCCCTCTTTTAATAATTTTCAATAATTCGGAAATAATGTATTCTTTCAGCCCCCTTTTTTCTTTTTTTGCTTCTTCTATAAAGATATTCCTTTCCTTTTCAGGAATATCGGCTATACTTATATCTCTGAAAATTTCACCGTTGATGTGAACCTCTCTCTCACCAGCCAGATTGATTTCCAAATCCACATTTAGGGCGTTAGCTATTTTTTCAAGTGTTGATATGTTTGGTCTGCCAGGATATTCGGCATTTTCAAGTCTTGCAATAGCAGATTGCTTGGTACCAACGGCATTAGCAAGATCGGTTTGACTCCATCCTTTTTCCATTCGTAATTTCCGAATGGTAAGGGCTAATCTAAGTTTTTGCTGCCTTTCTTTATAAACCCTGGCATATTTTTGATCTTGTGATGTTTTAAAATCTTGCCTCATCTTAACCTCACCTCCTTGTTAAGTATTCTTTTTTTCTTTGCTCCGCTAATTTAACATCCCTTGGATTGATTTTCCGGGTCTTTTTTATGAATCCAGGGAGAAACAGAATTTTTTCCCCTACAAAGATAAAAAGAAATCGATAGTGTTTACGTTGAGACTTGATTTTTAATTCCATCATATCTTTGATTTTACCGCCACGTTTAGGAAAATTCCATAAAAATTCGTATCCTAACGACTTAAATCGGTCAATTTCTGCTTGGATTTCTGCTTGAACCTCTACATCTTGGCGTTTTATGAACTTTTCAACGGGAGAGCTACCCTTTTTAGTCTTAAAGTACTCAACCTCCACACAATTTACTATATCATTATTGATATAATCGGTCAAGCAAAAAATTTCTTTAATATCATTTTTATAATATTGCAATTGAGGTTACTAGTCAAGCAGTCCAATTTATTGAATTAATAATGGTTAGGAAGAAAGCTGAAATTAGTAAGATCAATAAAACGTCTAAGCTCTATTGTAATTGTATTTGGGCTTGTCAAACATTTACAAAGGCTAAACAGACGAATAGTTACAAGACCAACTTGGCTGGAAAGAGTGCTTTTTCATCATCAGAATCTTATAAAAATGCACCAGCTGGGATATTAAACACGCCTTTATTATATCTAGGTTAAGGGCTTATAATAAGCCAACAAAAAAGAAGGGATTTAATGCTTAAGGAAATAGTTGATGAATACATGCAAAAAGTTCCAGAGGTTAAGGACTATTGCAAGCGCTGCCTTGAAACAAAAAGGTGGGGAGACAGTGTTGTTTTGATGGTTTTAGA
>CAZNJP010000017.1:2250-20394 GCA_964573345.1 uncultured Syntrophobacter sp.
GTTTTAGATGCTGCCTTCACCTCTGTGGGCCTGAATTATTTTCAAATTGTGGTGCCCAATTTTGCTCATCTTAAAATATGAATTTTGTTGTTTACTTATTGTCAAAAAATTGCTAAAAAATTATGGTTATAACCAAAACATAAGGAACAATACAGCAAGGAAAACTGCTAAAGAGAATATGAGGGCAGAAGTTAAGGTGGGCAAAGAGCAACAAGAACATCCATTGATTTTCCAAAGGCTTTTGTGGGAAGAGAGTATTTGGGCAATAAAAGAAAGTATTCGGTTTACCCACTTTCAAAATTTCAGAAGTCACATAAAACAAAACCTTCCCCAGAACTCACAGTATGTGCGTAAGCGCTACACCAGCTCTATCCTTTACTGGTTTTTCCCAGATAGGTCTCTTGACACACTCCCAGCCTTGGTCTGGAAGGCTTATCACGATGATTGTATTCTCAAAGATATTATGAGATATTTATATTTAGACAGAGAGAAGATAGTGGCAAACTTTGTCTTGGAATACATACTCCCCCTGACACCTGGTGCCGTGGTTGATGCTCCATATTTTGAAGATTACCTGAGGAAGGAATATGGAGTTGTTAAAAAAGACCCCAAAAACTTCCTTAGATGTGCTATAAGGGATTTGGGCTTTATTGAAAAAAACACCAGGCAAAATGCTATTGTTCAGGCCCTTTCTTTACCCAAAACTGCCATACTTATCCTCATTCATTATCTGTTTGCCCAAAGGCCCCAGACCGTAAGTGTGAAAAATATATTGGCCCATAATTTCTGGAAGTTACTCGGTATAAGAAAAATAGAAGATGTCAAAAAAATCCTTAGGGAGGCTGATGCAAAAGGGCTTATCTCCAAATATATTATTGCTGACCAATTAGAACAAATTACAACCAAGTTTACATTAAAGGAATTTTTGGATAGAAAAATGAAATTATGAATAAATCTAGATTTAAAGAGATTGTGCTTCTTTTTCAAGACCACTCCACCCCTGGCAGAAAACTGTTTATATGGTACGGAAGCAAAGAGGGCCTCTTTGCCTTTTTACCAAATCATTTAGTTCACACTATGGATCTGATAAAAATCATTCTACCCACCGATAAAACCACAGAAGAAGGTATCCGAAGGTATATAAAACAGGCTATTTTTAAAACATTGGAAGACCTTACTTTAAACCTTAATTCACAACAAATACTGGTGGTTCTCAATAGCTATTTAATGGCAAGATACAGAGTGCCACTGATCCCATTTTATGAAATCTATTTCAGTGACAAAACAATGGTTATTTTTCATGTGGAAAAACACAAGTTTCAACAAGAACTTCCTGGGTTTATAGCGTATACCCCAAATGCTTGTTTGAAATACTTGGTTGATACCTTACCTCAAGAGCATAGGGATAATATTATTCAGGAAGAAGTATGATCCGTGCTCCCATTGGTCAATTGATTAAGCAGGTTCCTGAGAAACCCGAAGGTACTATATCCTTAGTACGGGCAATCAGAAACCCTAAATTAACCGTTAAGACCTACCACTTTACCCCGAATATAAAGGCCTATGCAGAAGAGATCATTCACAAAGTGGCCTCTGGTATGGGCGGCGGATATTGGGCCCAGGCAGAATATGGTGCAGGAAAGACCCATTTTTTGGCAGCTATAACCTGCCTACTATGTGATACCTCCAAAGACCTCTGGGATTTGGTAAGGGATGAAGAAATAAAGAGTCTAAGGCATCGTTTAGAAGGCTTAAAATTATTTCCTATTGTTTTGACCCTTAAGGGGATGGCCCAACCTGAGGGAGAAGACAATCTATTAAAGGTCATAGAAGAAGTTTTGGAAGAAGCTATTGAAAAGGCTAACTTGCAAAATAAGGTTAAAGTAACCTTAGATGATGAGTTTATTGACTGGTATGAAAAGAGGGAACCCTCTCTAAAGGGCCTTATAGACAATTTTATAAAACACCAAAGTGGAAAGGACATTTCTAGGCTGGAAAGAGGCGAAACAGCTCGCCTTATTCGTGGATATTGCAAACTTAACAATATCCAACCCGAAGTCTCTACTTCTACTAAAGATAGAATTAGCCATGTTTATTTTCAAATTAAAGATTGTGGCTATGATGGCCTTCTTTTTGTTATAGATGAGTTTGAGGCGTGGCAAAGAAGGCATCCCATAGATTCACCTGCCTATGCTTATGATGAAGAGGTTTTAGAGACCCTTTCCTGGATCTTGCCCAAGGATCAAGGATTGAAAGTTTATACCATAGTCGCCTCTCAAAAGGAGGCACCAGCAAAACTGAGAGGCGAGGAGGGAGATCGGTTTAACAATGTAATCTTGCTTAGAGATGAAAGGGACTATGATGTGATTGTAGCTGATAGGGTAAGAGTGATAGTACCTGAGAAGGAGCCAGAAATCGAGGAATATTATCAATTTTATTATAAAGATTTTAGGTTTCTAAAAAATGTCTCTAAAGAGTATTTCTATGCTGCCTTTCCTTTTCAGCCTAGGGCTTTTGAGATTATAAGAAGGATTACGGCAAGGGAGCTCCCCACAGCAAGATTAGGCATAAGCGTCATATACGATGTAATTGGCCATCAGGATATCCTTTCACGAAATTCCCTTATTATGGCAAGCGACCTCATGCAGTCTCCGGACTTTTTGGACGCCATGAATACCGAATTTTATCGAGATGCTTACAATTCCTATCAAAATGCCATCAGCGGCTTGGATGACTATGATTTAGACAAAGATGATAGGGAAATAGCCAAAAGGATAATACAAACTTTATTCCTGTGGTACACTGCCTATCTAGAAACCCCAAGGGCAATGTCTGTTTCAGACCTAACTGAGGTAACACTTACTACTTCAGACATTGTAAGCGGTGAGGATAATGTATTGAGAGTATTAAATACTATCAGGGACCTGCCACAAGTTTACTATACCAAGGAGAAAGGGGCCATATTTAAAATCGCAGCCAAAGAAATAAGACCAGCCCAAACCTTTGGTACTATCAAGAGAAAGATAAAAGATGAACATAGAATCAGGAAAAAGTGGGAAGAAGGCCTGATGCTCTCGCTTCAGGATACAGAAGGGATAGGTGAAGGCCTATTTAGGGATCTCGCCTTTGGTGTTCCCAAAAACACATCGGTCATTTATAAAAAATTGGAATATCCAGGACAGGTGATCTTGGCTGAGGGCTGGCGAGACGAATGGGGAGAAAAACTCGATGACATCCACTTTAGGGTCATTTTTCTTACCAGAAATATCAGTCCTGATAACATCAATCTATTAGATGACCGCATAGCAGTATGTATCCCGGCTGAACTTACAAATGCGGCCTTTGAGACTGCTTGGGATTTCCTTACCGTCCTTAAGATGGAAGAGGACTATGCCTACCAAAATGGTGCTGAGGCAGAAGAAACAAGGGAATGGCTCAAAACAAAAAAGAGGGATGTAATCAATAATCTTATCAGCCGTCAATTGCCATCTTATAAAGAAGGAAAAATTTATACAAAAAAAGACATAGGCATTGACCCAAAGAAGGTCTTTCCGCTCCCTAATATAGAAAAAATCTTGGAACAAGTAGTCAAAGACCTGTTGACCAGTGCCTATACTCAATCCCTTATTAACATATCATTATTTAAAAGGAAATTTACACCAAGAGAGGCCAAACAGGTATTTGAAGGTCTATTTAAAAAGAGTAGCACATCCGCTGCCCGCAGTGCCTGCGAGAACTTTGCCATTGGACTAGCCCTGGCCAAGGTTGATAACCCGATTGAATTTAACCCAGAGGCCAATAAGGTTTTTGAATTCCTAAAGGGCAAGATCGAAAGTGAAAAAGAAATACCAGCCTGGAAGCTTTACCGTGACCTTCAAGGTACGTATGGATTAACGAAGGAGATTATTACATTAGAACTACTTGCCTTTATTTGCCATAGAACACCTCCTTGCGAAATAGGCTTAAAACCTATGAATAAGCTCTCCATCCCAGGGAATCGGATTACGGCCTTTAATATTGGGGATATTGATTGGAGGCCAAGATTGGAAGATAATTTTGATACTTTATCCCTTAGTAGCGAAGTGCCCTGGGATCAAGTGCTTCCAGTTGCCCGTATCATTAATCCAAATCTTAAAATGGTAACTAGGCCTGATGACATTAAGGAACAGGAAGGTCATCTTGTCCAAGCAGCCCAGGAAATAAGAGGAAGAATTCCTAAAATAAAGGAAGGCCTTAAAATCCTATGTGGAACCTTTGATGAAGACATAGATGAAGTATCCATAACTAGCTTGAAGAATATTGAAAAGCTATTTAATTTCAATAACTATCAAGAATTTTATGATATATATCAAGGCCAATATGGAGAAGTCGAAACATTAAAATCAGATTTTCTCAATTACCAAAGGCTATCTGAGCTTTTTAATCAAAGCACAGAGCTTTTAAATCTAAAGAGGTATTTAGCAGATGCCTATCTGCCTGCTGAGGATAGTTTAGATATGGAGAAAAATCTTATTGAAAAGCAACTGAGTTTAGCGACTCTTTCTAAAAATCCTTCCCTTTTTGGGAGCATAAAGGGTCAATTTGAAAAATTTTGCCAAAGGTACCAAATTTCTTATCAAAAACATCATAGAGACTATCATAAAAGGCTTGGAGAATTAAGAGAGCTGCTTAAAGATGCCCAAGGAAAATTGGAAGCTGTCTATAAACTTGATAAAATTACAGAGATTACATTCCCAAAAGGGCCTGACCTAAAAAAGGAATACCAAAAGCTATTTGATGAAATCAGGTTGTGCCCTACTAAAGACCCCATTGATGTTTCAGTATATCCTATCTGCCAGAGCTGCAAATTAAGGCTTGGCACTAAGCCTCCTGAGGAATCAGTTTTGTCTCTCATTAAGGACATTGATAAGCTTCTTGATATAAAAAGCAAAAGGTTGACCCAGGCACTGACTAAACAGATTATTAAACAATATGGAGATGATAAACTGGAACAACTGGTAAAGGTGGTTGCTATTAGTGATTTAAGCAAATTTGCTACCATTCTTGATGATTCATTGATTGCCTTTATAAATGAGATACTAAGGAAGGAAAATATTAGAACTGAGTCCTATCCTATCTTAGAAAGCTTGAATAGAAGATATGGCTTGATTGAAGAGGAGATGGTGGAAGAAGTAACCAATGCCTTCAAAGAGGAGTTAAAGAAGGCATTCACTGAAGCCAAGAAGAAGTATGGCAAAAAGAAAATAAAGATAAGTTTGAGATAGGGCTTAAATATGGATGACTTAGCTGAATTTATCAAAAAATACGGCAAGCCTTATGACCCTGAAACAGATGATTATAATGTAGGGCCTTTTCAAAAGAACTTTGACAATGCCTCAAAGTCCTCAAAGATATACAATATGCACATGTACTGGACAAAACAAGACCCTTATGTGGTCAAGGAGTTCATTGAGCACTATACAAAGCCAGGGGACATAGTCTTAGATGCATTTTGTGGGACAGGCATGACCGGGGTAGCTGCCATGATGTGTGGAAGGCACGCCATCCTTTGTGATATATCCCCTGCCTGCATCCATATTGCCAAAAATTACACAACCCCAATTAATCCTCTTATCCTAAAAGATGCCTATTTCAAATTGATGGAAAAAGTAGAGACCGAGATAAGGCCACTTTATAAGACAAGATGCCATAATTGCGGATATGAAGATGCCCAGATTGCCAATACTATTCTTTCTGATGTCTTCAAGTGCCCCAGGTGCTCAAATGAGGTTTTGTATGCAGGAGATGGAAGGTGGGAACGAATGAGAAAGGGAGAAAAATTCAGGAAGATTCGATGCAGAAACTGTGGATATGAATTTTCAAAGGCCAGGGCAGAGTTTGTACGAATAGAGCCTATAGAGATAAGGGTAAATTGCAAAAGGTGTAAAATAAAGGGAGAAGCCAAGGCAAAACCATTAGATGAACATGATTGGAAGCAATACATTGAGATCGAGGGTGGAAAGAGATTTATCAGTCCCTTAGGGGAGAAGGTTTTAAATCAGTTATTGGAAGAGAGAGGGTTAAATGAGATCCCACCAAAGGAGCCACCATATTGGTATCCAAAGGATGTGAAATTCCCAATGGGTTATAACACTAGGCAACCTTTAAAGCGTGGCATTACCCATCCCTATCAGATGTTTTCAAGGAGGAACCTGATTGCGCTTTCGATTTTGTGGGAGGGTATAAATCGCACGTCTGATCAAAATGCTAGAAATAAACTTGTTTTTAATCTCACTGCTTCAATGTTTCTTATGAGTATGATGTCAAGATGGAAAAAATCGCCAAAACAAGGTCATCATATAGGTCCTGCAATTAGAATGGGCACTCTCTACATTCCGTCATTAATTCAAGATGTAAATGTTTTAGAATATTTCGAAAATAAATGTAAAAGTAATTTTGAGATACCGTTTTTGAAATCGACCTCTATAATTAGTTTAAGCAAACAATCTGCAACAGGTCTTAAAAATGTACCCAACGAGACAATCGATTATTTGTTTTACGATCCACCATATGGTGGCAACATCAACTATAGTGAATTAAACCTAATGTGGGAAGCATGGCTTGGCGAATATACCAACATAAACGAAGAAATTGTTGAAAATGAATATCAAGAAAAAGGGAGGCAAGAGTATCAAGAAATGATGCTGAATGCGATGAAGGAAGCTTTTAGGGTTCTAAAACCAGATAGATGGATTACTATGGTTTATAGCTATGCAGATCCATCTATGTATAGAACTATTCAGCATATTTCCCAGCAAGCTGGTTTCCTTAATGAGGGAGACATATTACATGTTGCCTCAGCAAGAAAGACCAAATCACAGCTTGATTCCGATAAGGCCCAGCAACGATTCCTTGTCATTAACTTTAAAAAGCCAAAACGCGGTGAAACTAAGGAAGTACCCAAGGCAGAAGACATTGAATATGAGGTGATCAAAGTCATCCAGGACTTCCTTACCAAGCATCCTGGCAAGACCCGTGACTATATCTATGACCAGGTAATAAAAAGGCTATTTACCTCTGTTAAGATACAGAAGTTCAATCTTGATGAGATACTAAAAAATTTCTTTAGGAAGGTAGGAAATGAGTGGTATGCTCCGGGAAGCCTCATAAAAAGGAGCAAAACAGAGCCTAAAAGGGGAGAAAATTTGCCTCTATTCCGAAAAGAGACACCTGAACATCCAGAAAAAGAGGTTATTTTAAGACTCCAGGAATTTTTGAAAAAATATGGGAGGGTGCCATATAGTGAGCTAAGGGAATATTATTTGCGTAAGATCAACAACCCCCTAGAAAGGAATTTTGATGAACTAATCAAAGAAAACTTCATCGTTGAACAGGGAAAAGTGAGGCTACCTACCCATCAAGAGCAGGAGCAGATGCAGGATGTAACTATTCGTTATAAGACAAGGTTAATCAAAAGATTCCTTGATGGAAAGCTGGATAGAATGCCAGATGATAGAGAAGTCTGTGATTGGATTGAGTTTTGTTACAAAAATGGGCTTTATAGCGAAGGTGCCAGGTTATTCCCTGGGATTAGGGCGGATATGGTATCAGAGGATATCTATGCAAAAACTAAAAAGATTGCCGAGGTTTGCCGGATAAAGGCAGAGTAAATGAAAGGAGGAGACAATGACAGATAAGGGCCGAATAGTTATAGACCCAAATATATGCCATGGGAAACCCATTATTGAAGGCACAAGAATCATGGTCACTAACATACTGAGTCTTTTAGGAGGTGGTTATTCGGTCTCTCAAATCCTGGATTACTATCCTGATTTAAGTGCAGAAGATATTAAGGCCGCTATCGAATATGCAATTGAAACAATTCAAGAGGAAAAGGTGGTTTTGGGAGAGGCTCATTGAAATTTCTATTGGATCAGAATCTATCCCCAAAAACCACCCAGTTTTTGAAAACTCTTGGTTTAGACGCTCACGATATGAGAGACAAAGGATTGAGTGGGGCCAGTGATGAAAAAATTTATGAATTTGCCAAAAAACAGGGTTTTATTTTTATTACTTATAATAGTGATTTTTCAAGGATGTACAAAATTCGTAAGGATTTACCAGGATTGATCCTTCTTAGAGTACACCCTCAGACTATTGAAATCTTGCATCCTGTCTTGAAAGACTTCTTCTTAAAAGTAGATATAAGTCGATTAAGAAACTGTATTTCGGTAATAGAAAGGCACCACTACCGTATTAGGAAAATAAAAATAGAGGACTAAAAATGAATGAAGATTTACGAACTTCTCAGAAGGCTTTTGAAATCCCCATTTTGGAAACGCTTATAGAACTAGGTGGTAGCGCTACTCCGCAGCAGGTTTATGAGTACTTACAAAAGAAAGTAAAACTTTTACCTGGGGATTGGAAAACAAGACCAGATGGTAGAACTATAATCTGGAAACACAATGTTGCCTGGGTGAGATGGAGATTAGTCCAGAAAGGAGAAATAGATAGGTCACAGAGAGGTATCTGGAAGATAACAGAGAAAGGCAAAAGACGATATGAAGAAGAAAAGCACTCATATAGCCCGTCAAACTTCAAACCCATAAGAATAAGGCCATCTCCTAAGAGAATTAAGGCACTCAATCTGCCGCATCCAAGCAAGGCTGCTCCAGAATTTTTACAGAAATGGGCTACAGAGCAAGGGCTAAATCTATTTGAGCTGGATCTTGAGGGAACTAGGAAGAAATATGCTGAATATTATGCAAAGAAAACCGAACTTCCAGACCGGCATTACCTTAAAATTATCAAAAGGCTTGTAGTTGAAATTAAGAGCTTTTTAAATGGAACCTCAGCTTCAGTTCCCTCAGAAGAAAAGATTTGCCAATGGATAGATTATTGTTATCTCTTTGAGATGTATTGGGAAGGAGCCGAACTTTTCCATAGAGTATCCCCAGATGCAGTTTCTGAAGATCTCTATCGGAGAACTAAAAAGATTGCTGAGGCATGTAAAAATAGATTATGAAAAATAAAATTCCACGGGATATATTTGAATATTTTGAAGATACAGTAATGGGGCTTTCTGCTGCTTCTTGCTTAGTGGTTCTTGACCCTAATAGCAATCTCAACTTGAAAGAGCAATATAACGACCTAATGGGAAAATCATGGAAGGTTTACCACTATTTTGGAAATGATTTATCCTTCCGGCAAGAATTTTCAAAAATACCTCCTGATCTTTCTTTTATTTTGTGGGTAACCAAAGACCCTAAAAGTAATATTATCGATTTAAGTTATATTCCAGACATATTAGAAAAAGCGGATAAAATATTAGATTTTAGCACTGAAGGAATACTTAAAACCATTATTCCATCTGAAACTTGGCCTGAAAATGTGTTTAACTATGAAAAGGAGGTTGTAAATAATTTAGATAATTTTTATAAGGCGTATACAGAGCTAAGAAAAATTATTACACCTCCTATACCCCTTAACAAAAACCATGTTAAGGCCATTGTCTTACAACTTCGAAATCAAAATTTGAAGATAGAAGATATAATCTTTGATGACCTGGATCCCCTAATCTTGCTTTCACAATACCTCAAAACAGCCTGGTTTAAGGGGCTATCTGATAAAGATATAGGGCTGCTTAAGGAAATTGTCTTAGAAAGTAAGGCAGATTTAAGCTCAATCCGTTCCCTAATCTTAGAAAAACCAAAAGAAATCGCTACCCTTTTTTATTGCTATCACGTCCTTTTTCAAAATGGGATAAAAAATCCTGTGCCTCTGCTTAGGAGTCTTGTCTTTTTCATTATTGATTGGGAGGCCATAGAAGCAAAGATACAAGAAATCTATCTCAAAATTAAATCTGATAAGCTCCTTTTAAAAAGATTCCACAAGGCAGCTGAGGATGAATTAGGGGAAGGAGATGTTGATGAGCTTATAAAGGTTTTACAGATAGAGTCAAAAGATATCCTGTTTAAGGCCATAATGAATGCCTATTCTCCACTGTTGACCTTTAGGTTGGTAGTGCAGCTTTTAAACATGTTAGGTAAAGAAGACAAGTTTGATAAGTCTTTTATTAATTGGGCCGATAACTTATCTAACCATCCTATCATACAAAATGGGGAACTAACCAACAGGTATGCTTATGCCGCTAAAGAAACACTTTATCTGCTGAAAGAATTGGCGTTTATATCTAGGACTATTAGTCTTCCTTTTAAGTGTAAAAGTGACATAGCAGAGTTAATAGATTGGTATATAGAGAGTCGGGTGTATAGACTTTCCCTAGCTTTGGCCAAAGCAGCCCATCACTTAAAGGTAGTTGATGATCCCAATTTAAAAGAAAGGATTTTTTCAAAATTAGGAAACCTAAAGAAAACTTCTCTTATATTTTTAGAAAAGCTTGATCTCAATCTGGCAGACCTGATTGAAGCAGAGGTGAAGGCCTATTTTTCTCACCCCAGAATTATTACTCAAATCATAAGAGATATGGTTTTGAGGAAAAGGCTTTTTCCAACAGATAACAGGCGCCTTTGGATCTTGATATTTGATGGCATGAGATTAGATACTTGGAATGAGATAGTAAGGCCTATAATTTCATCTGAATTTGAGATACTAGAGGAAAAGGTTTATTTATCAGCCCTCCCATCGGTTACCGATATTTCTCGGATTTCCCTTTTGGCTGGACGTCTTCCTCCATTTTGGAAGGCATACGATGACAGGCCGACAAGTGATCACAATATATTAGCCTCAAGACTTTTTGGGCTTTCTAAGGAAGAAGGAAAGAAGAAACTACGGATAGTGGTAAGGAGTGAAACTGACTATGGGCAAAGGAAATTGGATTTTGAGCTCAAACCTTATAATGTCCTTATTTACAATTTAAGCGATGATTTGATACATAGTTTTCGTGATGACGTTTGGGAACTTAACCAAACTATTAAAGGAAAACTTGAAAGAGGGATATTGCCCGATTTAGAGGGTCGGATTAAAGAAGAAGATTTTATTATAATTACCAGCGACCATGGCTTCATAGAACTTGAGAAAGGGGAAGGCGTTAAAGTAGAAAGTAGCAACCAAAACTTGATTTCACATCGGCATCTGAGAAACCTGGATTTCTCAGAGGGGTTAAGAATTGACTATGACAGAGCTAATTATTTTACCGTAGCTAAGGGAAGAAAATGGTTTAGTAGAGAAAGAGAGCGATTTCATCGGTATAGTCATGGAGGCATTTCCTTGGAGGAAATGTTAGTCCCAGGGGTAGCCTTAAAGAAATCAATGCAGCCTATAATTAAAATCAAATTGGTCTTACCCGCAGAACCTATTAAGATTAACGAGAATGAGTGGGCCATCATTAAGATTGGCATAGAAAATACGGGAAACCGAGAGGGCAGATTTAATCTTTTGATGAAACTTGATTCAAGGGAAGAAAAAATTGAGAAAATATTGAAACCAAAAGAGAGCATTGAACATAAAATGAGATTCATGGCTCACGAAAATATAAGAAGATTATTTTTGTATTTGACATATAAAGATCATACTGGAAAAGAAATAAATGAGACCAAAAGACTTGAGATTAATGTGATCAAACGGAAAGATTTGGTAAAAATGGATACTAAGGCATTGGAGAGATTGGACAGGATTTGAGTAGTTGGGGATACAAATGAATTTTGATGAAAAGACCCAGAAATATTTGAAGGATCGAGTAGTATTGAAACCACTAACTCGCTGGAATGAAGCATATAAGGAATTCCCAAGATATGTGATGGAGTATTTGGTTGCTAGATATGTAGATCCAAAGAATCCAGTTGTTGGACAGCAAAAGATTGATCGCATATTGAATGAACACTATGCAGAAAGCAGCGCTAAGGAACTCATAAAGAGTCGGATAAAGGAAAAAGGTGAATATACACTTCTGGGACAACTCCAAGCTCGGCTTGATGCTAGCAGGGATCACTATTGGGCTGAAGTACCTGCTCTTGGAGACAACTTTGTCCGGCTTTCAAGAAGGGTCCTCAAGGAATATGGAGATGTCTTACTTTCTGGAGGGGCTTGGGGGACTATGGTAGTAGAGTACGATGCCCATTATGAACTTAAGGGACGGATTTATCCTTTTTATATAAGAGAATTCGACCCATTTCAGATAACCCGGCTAGATCTTAAAGATTATATAGAGAAACGTCAGTATTTTACTGATGAGGAATGGATTGATTTATTGATTCAAAGCATTGGCTTCCATCCACAAAATCTTTCCGATCGGGAAAAGATGTTAATGCTGTTAAGGCTAGTCCCCTTTGTTGAGGCTAACTATAACTTAGTAGAATTGGGGCCTAGAGAGACTGGCAAGACTTATACTTACAGAAACACCTCGAGCCGCTCATTTGTCATTTCAGGAGGAAGGGCAACACCTGCCACTCTTTTTTATAATCAAGCTACCAAAAAACTGGGAATCTTGGGTCAAAAGGACGTTGTATTTTTTGATGAAATTGCTAATACCCGATTTGACGATCCAGATGCTACTATAAGTATATTGAAAGATTACATGCAAACAGGAAAATTTTCTAGGGGACCTTTAGAATTTTCTGCACAGGCTAGCATAGTCATTGCTGGGAATATTGATACCAATTTAGAGAAAAAGAAGCCAGTAGACCGTTACTTTCATTTATTTGAACCTTTACCGCTGGAATTAAGTAATGATAGTGCTTTCCTTGATCGTATTCACGCTTTTCTTCCTGGATGGGAACTACCTAAGATAAGGCCAGAAAATTATGCACGGGGTTATGGATTTGTCACCGATTATCTGGCTGAAATCTTTACAAGGCTTAGAAGAAGGAACTACCAAACAATTGTTAATGCTAAAGTCAGATTTGGCAAAATGACTGGTAGAAATCAAGATGCTATAAGAAAGACAACCGCCGGGCTTTTGAAGCTCATATTCCCCCATAAATCACCTGAGGCAATATTGGATGAGGAATTTACCTTTTGCTTTGATACAGCTTTAGAATGTCGCCAAAGAATTATTAATCAATTGGCTATTTTAGCTCCAGCAGAATTTAAAAATATATCGCTCAAAGACGAAATTGGGCACTAAACAATAATCAGTACCCTTCATCCTTGAGCTGCAACTTACATATATTTTTCAATGGTCTTATCACGCTCACGTATGGGCAGATTTTCTACTATCTCTATAGCCCTCTTATCCTTCAATTCAACCGTCAATTGATAATTTTCCATGATAAACTCCTTCACCTCATTGTAATTTAATGTAACTTAAGGCTTCAACATATATGGCGGATTATATGTATAAATCAGCTTTTAAATTTGAGCTGGCTAATACTCCTCCAGCCTGTATGGATATAATTCGTTTTGTAGTCGAGCATTTTCAGTATGAGCCTTTGATTCAATCTGTGTAGATCATCTCCCATCTTGTAAGTTTTAGAGCTACCAGCGCTTCCAGGAAGTCCATTACCCCAAGTTATTTCGTGAAATAAATTCTTACGAATCTTAACAATATCATTAATATACGTTTCATCGTGAGGTATATCAAAGGTTTCACAAAGCTTTTTTATTCTTTCGCTATGGGGTATCTTTTCGCTCAATTGTAAAAGACCTAGATTTTGGCTTAACCTAAAACAGGCATCTACTATCATATATTCTATGACGAACCTTTCCCAATCCCATTCATAGCAGGCAGACTTTGATAGCATGTAAAGTATGGTAATAAATAATTTTTGGTTTTTAGAATCCCATGATTTCCATTTGTTTAAAGTGTGATCTAAAAAGTGCTCTAGGTCATTTTTATCAAAAAAGTTGATGTTATGGGTTGTTACTTTGACAGGGATTCTACTGTCAAACCACCAATCATAAAACTGTAACCTTGTGCCAAACATATAAGCTAGGCTATGTAAGATAAGTCCTAGCAAACCCTCTCTCGTGATATTTTTGTTTTTTGAATTTTTTAAGATTATCTCATGTGAAGCGGGTAACTGATAAAAAACCGCAGGCCTGTAGGTTTTTGTAATCTCTTCAACCACTCTGCCAGAAATAGCTTCCAGTTTGACCTTGTGGGACATGGGTGGATATATAAAACCATCCTGATTAACATATTCTTCCACCTCTTTTGCTAGCTCTTTATAGTTATCTACTGGCTTTATTAAAAAGCCGTGAAAACTCAGTTGGTCATCAAAAAATAAGAAACCAAATTTGTCTAAAACCATTTTGATTTTTCTAATAAAGTAAGATAGTTAACGAATCTCCCAATTTTAACCATCTCCCTTGCATGCTCCTCTGCTGCCTTACCACCCCCTAGCATCCTTGCAATCTCTGCAATTCTGTCATCGCCTTCTAATACCTTTACCCTGGTAACTGTCCTTTCACCTTTAAGTTCCTTTGTAACAAAAAAGTGTCTGTCTGCTATCGGCACAAACCTTCGGCACTTCAATTCCCTATGCCTCCAATCAAAAATCTCTTGACATTTATTCTATCATTTTATATTAGCTAATTCCACCCCAATTTTTTAATTGGCCCATCCGCCAATAACAACTTTATTGCATCCATAAAATAATAAAAAGATTTTAGAAATAGAGATCCAATCAAGACCTGGATTATAATTTTTTTCTTGACATATATTCTAATGCACGATATTTAATCCCTAAATCTTAGGGAGGCTAGAAATGAGTAGTTTGTCTTATGTAAGGTTAGACAAAGGTTCCTAACAAATGAAAGAATTGTGACCATTGCTGATATTAAAGGAAAGGAACATACAAGTGTAGTGGCTGAAGATGAAATAGAAGGTGATAAAGTTGAGGTTTTAGTAGTAAAGAAACAGAGAGGGTTACATCTCCACATCGCACATTTAATCCCCTTATCCCTTTTAACTAAGCTTTATCCCATTCTTCATTACTTATACATGCTTGCCTGAGTATCTCTTTGACCAGACTTATATTGATGTCCCCGGTTCCATGAGGATTTGGGATTCTAATCTTCTTTTTTCCTTTTATCATGAATTGATATTTTCTACAGTAGAGAGGTCCTAAATATCCAAGAGATTTGAATTTTCTAACCAATTCTCTCCTCGAAATATTAAAAGGCATTTAGGCAACCGCCACTTCCTTTATCTTTAAATCAACTCCTTCGACCTCTGGAATGGGATCATTATCTCTAAGTTTTAAGATCAACCATTCATCTAAGACTTCCAAAAGCTCAATTCTACATTCCTCTACTGTATGTCCATTAGCCCAAACTCCCTCAAAACCTGCAATTTCAGCAAACCAAGTTCCGTCATTTAATTTTTTATTATTCTGCCTTTTTTAAAGCTTCCTGAGTATATTCAAATAACATAATTACCTCCTCTAAAATATTTCTACTGCATATTTATGTCCAGAAATAGTTGCTTCAGTATGACAACAATTGCCTCAGTATGCATTACTTGATGCCTAAATAGGCTATGGATGTTTAAAACTGTGTTTGTCATTTGGACTTTAGGCTTGATTTGACATTTGCCTGCCCCGTGAAGTGGCTTTGCCTACTTCTATGGGGGGCTTTGACATTTGTCATTTTTATTTATGTATAGGAAAATCTATAAAATTTAAGCCACATCCTGAAACAAGCCTGGCCTGGCGCCAGGCCAGGGTTCAGGATACACAGATTATTTAGGATTGAAGTAGGCAGTAAGAAGTAAGCAGCTAGTGCCTACTGCGTACTGCTCAGTGCTTACTATGAAAAATGGTATTCGCGAAAACCTGCCCGCCATCGCTACCCGCCCGCCTCGCAAGCGAGAGCGTTGCGGGCAGGCGTTCAGGCGTTAGTAGCCGGGTCTGTGGCAAATTTTATATAGAGAGTTTCCTAAACATCAAGAGAACATGAGATTGCTTCGCTGCCCCTTCGCCTTTCTCGGGGCTATGGCTCACCGCAATGACACATGCAATTGGCTTCTAATAAGTTCAGTATCGATAAGGAAACAACATTTAGTGGAAAGCAGGTTCTTGGTATGTTATATTCAAAACATGGAAACCAGTGAAAAATTGGCCTTGGCTTCTGTTCTGATCAATCTGTTCTTAGTAAGTCTCAAATATGGTTTGGCAAAGGTTTCAGGTAGTTTGGCCTTAGTAGCCGATGCTATTCACTCTCTTTCTGATGTTGTGGCTTCTAGTACTATTTTTATAGGTATTAAGATTTCTAAACGGCGCTCTTCCACCTTCCCTTATGGTTTATATAAAGTGGAAAACCTCATTTCTTTATTGGTAGCTTTCTTAATCTTTGGCGCAGGCTTTGAGATTGTCAAACATGTTTTTACCAAAGGAGGTATGAGTTATCTCCGCCAGATACCCACAGCTATAATAGGTGTATGTCTAACCATAGTTATTACATATCTATTTTCTAGATATGAATATAAAAAGGGGCAGGAAATAGATTCTCCTAGCATTATAGCCGATGCCCAGCACGTTAAGACAGATATGTTATCATCATTGGCCATTTTGATGGGACTAATAGGGGAAACCTTTGGAATTGGTTTGGATAGGGTTGTAGCGTTACTGGTAGCTGTTCTTATTGGTAAAGCTGGCTTAGAGATCTTTGTGGATAGTATCAAGGTGCTTTTAGATGCCTCTGTAGATTTTGCCACTTTAGATAAAGTGAAGGGCATTGTTTTGTCTGAGCCCCGTGTGGCAGAGGTAAAGACTATTTGGGGAAGAAGTTCTGGAAGATATAAGTTTATTGAACTAGTGACCACCCTTAAAGTGCACGATTTTAAAAAGGCCCATTTGATTAGTGAGCAGATTGAGCAAAGGATCAAGCAAGAAATCCCTCACGTAGACCATATCTTGATCCACTATGAACCTATATCCAAAGATAGCTTGGTTTATAGTGCTCCATTGGACGCAGACCAGATCGCTGTCTCAGAGCACTTTGGCGATGCTCCTTACTTTTATTTTATTAAATTAAGAAAAGATAATTATATCCTGGAAGAAAAGATTATGCCTAATCCATATGCTAAAGAAGAGAAGGGGAAGGGTATAAAAGTAGGTGAATGGTTGATTGAAAACGGTGTGGATATAGTAGTAAGCAGACAGCGGTTAGAAGGACGTGGGCCATTTTATGTCCTTTCTGATGCAGGCATTGAGATTATCACCACTCAATGTAAGACTATTGCGGACATTAAACAGGCGTTGGTGAAAGGAGACTCGATTAAGGGAAAGATTAATAGAGATTAATAGAGATTGCTCCAAGCTACAGGCTACAAATTCAAAGATAGAGCTGTGGCTTGAAGCATAAAGCCTGTAGTCTGTATCGTAACATGCAAAATATTGACATTCTTTAAAATTGTGTTATATGACTAAAAAACGATTTTGGTCAAAAGTCAAAATGGGACTAAAAGATACTATTTTAAAAGTAGCTGCCAGAAGATTTGCCCATTATGGATATAATAAAAGATGAAGACACTTAAGATCTCTATCCTTGTTTTTATCTTTATTTTAATCTCCTTAGGTGCAGTGCTTTTCTATTTACAATACAAGAAGACTCATATTACCACAGACAATGCATATGTGCGTGGGCACATCCATTGGGTTAGCCCCCGAATAGAAGGAACAGTGCTCAAACTTTTAATAGATGACAATCAATTGGTAAAAGAAGGAGAAGTACTTTTAACTATTGACCCTGAAAGGTATGAGGTAAAACTTTCACAGGCAAGGGCCTCCCTTTCTCTGGCTAAAAGGAAATTAAAAGAGGCAAAGGTAAATTTTAAAGCAGCTCAGGCAAATTTGGCATTGGCCAAAGCACAGTTTGAACAAGCAAAAATAGACCTAAATAGGGCAGAGGCCTTATTTAAAAGGGCTGTCATTGCAAAGGAAAAATATGACTATGCCCTTACACATTATAAGGTAACAAAGGCCAACCTTGATGTGGCTAAAGAAAAATTAAACCAGGCAAAAATAATGATAGATATAATCAAAGCCCAAGTAGAAGACAAACAGGCACGGGTAAATGAGGCTATGCTGGATATAAAATATACCGTCATCAAGGCACCAGTAACTGGTTATATCACAAAGAGGTCTGTAGAAGTAGGTCATAGGGTGAAGCCTGGAATACCGCTTTTGGCCATGGTCCCTTTAAGCGATATCTGGATAGAGGCAAACTATAAGGAAACCCAGTTAGAGAGGATTAAAGTAGGCC
>CAZNJP010000018.1:0-19206 GCA_964573345.1 uncultured Syntrophobacter sp.
GTTTCTTACTTGGTTTAAAGAGTATTATCCTAAAATACATTAAGTCTCAATCCCCTCTAAGTCGGGTCAATGTTTCTTACTGAAAAAGTGGATAATGACAATGATAGGAATTTTTTTGTCTCAATCCCCTCTAAGTCGGGTCAATGTTTCTTACACAAGTTTAATGTCGTCATCAAGTAACTCTGCTCGTGGCGGTGTCTCAATCCCCTCTAAGTCGGGTCAATGTTTCTTACTTTTAATAGTTTAACTAATTCTGTTGTTCTAGAAACTTGTCTCAATCCCCTCTAAGTCGGGTCAATGTTTCTTACAGGATGGTAATAGGAGAAGTAGCCACAATAATTCTTGTCGTCTCAATCCCCTCTAAGTCGGGTCAATGTTTCTTACCGTACATTGGACTTCCGTGTAGGACCTTGGTTTACAGTTGTCTCAATCCCCTCTAAATCGGGTCAATGTTTCTTACATGAAAGTATGAGATTTCTTGAAATAGATGATGTATCTCTGTCTCAATCCCCTCTAAGTCGGGTCAATGTTTCTTACAGTTCCGTCATTTCATACTGTCTCAGTGTGTCATGTTTCCTGTCTCAATCCCCTCTAAGTCGGGTCAATGTTTCTTACATTAGAAGCGAAAAGTTGACAAATTTTGGACTTCCACCGAAAATTGTCTCAATCCTCTCTAAGTCGGGTCAATGTTTCTTACAAAGGAAAGGGGATTATCCAGATGAGGCCATAGTTGAACCACCGAAAATTGTCTCAATCCTCTCTAAGTCGGGTCAATGTTTCTTACTATAGTTTTGCGTTTTATCATTTAATAACTGGGTTTTTAGTCTCAATCCTCTCTAAGTCGGGTCAATGTTTCTTACTTGAACTTGCTTGGAGATGTTTTCCCCATTTTCGTTAAGTCTCAATCCTCTCTAAGTCGGGTCAATGTTTCTTACTAATTATATGATGGAGCGGTGGCTCTTTGGGAATTGTTCTTTAAAATGCCCTTTTCTTTCTTGCCTTAACTATCACCCTTTTTAATACTTACAAAAAGTTTGAAGATAGTCATTTTTGAAGGGCCGACTTTGCAATATTTTGTGGTGTAAATCTGACTAAATGCTGAATATTCCTGCACTTTCTCAATTTTAAAAAGTTTGAAGATGCCCCTTCTTCAGGTCAACCCTTGACCTTCTTCAAACTTTTGCCAAAATGGGTTTTATAATTGCCCTATTTTTGATAACTTTTTTCTGGCAAAATCAGCCAATTTTGAAGATACTCATACTTCCCTTAAAAAATTGCCCATCTTCAAACAAAATGGCAGAACCCCTATTTTGCCATTTTTTGCAAAAACTGGCCACTACACCAACCCTTTTTGCCACTTCTGGGAAAATCAAAAAAGTTTGAAGATACCATATTCAGTTGTCAAAGAGCAAGCCTAACTGCTCTTTATCATATTGTATTAAAAAAGTCAAACTAATAGCGAGCCAAAAATGGTTTATATTTTTGTTTCCCTTCAAGGTGTCTCACCAGGTTTTTTGCCTGAAGGGTAATAACATCTTCAAGTTTTATTTTGTCTCCCCTAAAAGTTACCAAGCTTGAGAGCCTTTTAATAACCCCAGTAATGGTCTTATTCTTTGTTTCCCTTGATAACATACCCTTTTCATCTAGCTTAAGGTCTATCCCCCTTTTGCCTCTAGCCAGCATGCTAAAAATAGCCCTATCCACTACAGGCTGCCTGAACTCTTCAATAAAGTCATATACCAGTGTGGGCTTATTTCTTTGAAAGGCATGAAGGAAACTTATGTGTGGGTTCAACCTTGCAAGAATAAGTGCCTTCCAGCTCCTTTGATAAAGTATGCCATATCCGTAATTTAACATAGAATTTACCAAATCTGTTGCCCCATGTCTTCTTCGTCCATTAAAGCCCAGTTCAGATGAAAGCAATAAACGCATTAATCTCCAATATTCGTTTGAGGCCCTTCCTTCGGAAGAGAAAAGTCTGTCTCTTAATATGGCATATTTGTCCTCTTGAGATGTCGTCATAGAATCAAGCTCTTTTAAATAATCTTGCATTTTAGAGATTGCAGGATTTAGATTTTCAAAAAATAAATCTCCTTCTATTTTTCTTGAGCGAGCATAAAACTTTAATAAATTTATCTGATTTCTAATCTTTCCCTCCACAAACCTTTTTGCCAATTCAAGTGCCTTTTCTGTTTCATACGCCTTTATTTGAAGTACAGAAATATTGCCCATACTGAAAAGAGGGGCTTCTACCACTGCATATGGAAATCCATAAGGATTTAAAAAATTTATCGGGATTTTGTTTTTAACACAGGAATGTATAAGGTCGCTTGAAACCGAAATTCCCCTTGAGGCAACAAGGATGTCCTTTACTTTAAAGAAAGGAAGCTCCACGAGGTTCTTGCGTTGTTGTCTTAATACCAATCTTTCACTGACTTTTCCAATAAATACACCTGGAGTAGACACAATGATTTGCGACTCTGTTGCATATTGTTTTATAAATCTTTGTTTTTGGGCTGAGGCCAAGCGACTAATTTGGGGTGGCTGTTTTGGTTTTTCCTCTTTTGGGGAAATATGTTCACAAATTGAGATGGTCTTTGAAACAATTTCTTCCTGCCATTCTTTAATTTCCTTTTCGTTATGAGGATTAAGCAGAGGAATGGTTGAAATAACAGATAAAGCCTCTTTTTTATCCTTTATTTCCTGCCTCTTTAGAAGCTCAGCAATAAGAAAACTAAGCCTTTTTTGAAGATGTACCTCAATTTCTAAAAACTGCTTCCTTGGATTGATAAAAGAATAGTAGCTCCTTATACCTTCCACTGATTCTCTTATCTTATTGAAAAACTCATCTTTTGCCCATTTTTTGTATTTATCTGTATACCAATTTATCTTATTAAAAATTTTCCCCATTTTCCCATTGGCGATCCGCCTTATTCCACCCCGAAAATATATGCCCAGGAAGGTAAAACCTGCATCTACATGTTTGAATGGATAAGGGTTTTCATTGAGCTTTAGCCTAAGGACATCCCTTATAAAGTAAAGCACATCATCAAATGCCATGTATGCCTGTTTCTTTGTGCCTGTAAGCACAATAAAATCATCACTATATCTAATATAATTGTATTTCTTTTGGGTCATAAAGACATCAAAGCGATGTAAATAGATATTGGCCAAAAGTGGTGAAATAATAGCACCTTGGGCAATGCCTTCTGTTGTCTCATAAAACTCACCTCTTGGATCCAAAAGGCCAGCCTTTAGCCAAAGTTTAATAAGGTTTAGTATCTTTTTATCAGAGGCCTTTTTAGATACCTCTTCAATAAGCAAGTCATGGTTGATAGTATCAAAGAAGTCATCTATATCACACCTTATTGCCCACTGAACGTCTGAATATCTTAGATAATGCTCAAGCCTTTTTATTGCCTTTTGGGGCCCTTTTCCTTTACGATAGGCATAGCTACAATCTAAAAAATCACTTTCAAATTTTGGCTCTATTAATTCTAAAACTCCCTGCTGGACAATCTTGTCCCTTATGGCAGGCAAAGAAAGCCCCCTTTTCTCCTTTAAGTCAGTAAATTTTGGAATTGTTACCTGCCTGAAGGGCACAGGCACATAGCGATTTTGTTTTAACTCAGAGGTAAGCTCATCAATATTTTTATTCAAGTGCCTATCAAATTCCTCAACAGAAACACGGTCAATCCCACCTGCTGCCTTCTTTGCCTTTATCTTTCGCCATGCATCATAAAGAGTTGATTGCTGGGATAGTTTTTCAAAAAGGGTCTGCATGACTGCCTATTGATAATTGCTCAAGGAGAAACCTTAGTTTCTTTGGGCTAATAAGTGTGAATTATTTTCCTATAACACCTTCTGGAGGTGGTAAAACAAGTCTTTTTCTAAATTCGCCCAAATCCATATAGTCTGTCTTGGTTAGCCAGTTTGTTTTTTTTGTATTCTCAAAATCAAGCATAATCTTTAGTTTTTTTAATCTTTCTGTTTCCCATAAATTATTATTTGTACTGCCCCTTTCTTCATGGCTAATTTTATTAAGGATATGTTGCTCAAATTTTTTCTTAAACATAGCAATATCTTGGTTAGATTCTGATAGATTCCAATTGTTATTATGAAAAAGCGTTTTATATCTTTGACTTCTATTTGATATAAAACACATAGGTGTGATCTTTATAGAGCCCAAACCCAAAGGCTTTCCCATCCCCAATTTGTGATAATGATTTTCTGGTAAGTCCAATGCAAAAAGTAAGGCACCTAGTTCAACTTCAGAGAGATTCTCAAAGCGTATGTGAAATTTGAATTTTATATTTGGCCTTATGGGCTTAATGGCTGTATATTGGGATTTAGGATTTTTTTGAATAAACTCCTTTAATACGTCTTTAAGGGTATCCTCTTCGATTTCTGAGAATTTCTTTTTTATAATGATTTTATTTCCTTCATCATTTATGTAGGTATAGCCACTATACTCTATGTTATGTTCTTTCATAAAGTCTTTAAATTGTTTTTTATTAGAAAAGGATAAATTTTCGACCTCCCAAAATTTAGAATCATCTTTGTGCCAATAAAGCTTATAACCCCTAATATTTGCATCGGTATTATAGTGGTTCAAACCTCTTATATCATCAGTATCTTGCTCTAGGTAGTGCTGAAAGGTAGTGGGTTTTGGCGATGCCAATATTTTTGGAACAGCTTCTTCCATCAAAACATTCATTTGCCCTGGCAATAGTTCTGCATCTTCAAAAAATATCCGTGTAGCAAATTGGGACTCTTTGCCAAAAATAGCTTCAGAAATATCAGTAATATCCTGATTCTTCAATTCATCAGGAATATGCTCACCAATCGTTTTTTTGTAGGCAAGGCGGAAAAAACCCGTGTGACCAAAGGAAATCCGTTTTTTACCTTCTTTATCAAACCATTCTACATAAAAGCAAGGAGCATCTGTTCCTTTATCTGCTCTTTTTAATGGGTCAAATTTGCCTTCTATTTTTCTATTTTCGTCTTTTTTGTAAGCCTCTATATCTGCTTCTGGAACGGGTATTTTATTATTATCATCAGGCTCGTTTATCAACCAGTCATGTTTCTTACTCTTTTCAGGGTCTTTTATATTTTCCATTTTACCTGAAACAACTAAATATTTTCCATTATCCTGTTTTTCAATGACAAATTCTTCATCTTTATTTCTTTTTTCTAGTTGCTCAAATTGTCTTCCATCTTCAACCTTGGCTGGAATGATAAAGTAGTCGAATCCCTCCTTTTTTAAATAACCTGCATTAAATTTGTAAATACTCATTTTTGTTTCTTTATTATAAGAAGACATATTTTTTTGATATTCTTTTCTTAGATTGCTTGTATCAGCAAGTCCTCTATAGTGAAGTAATTTATCCTCAAAACATTCAAACTTCCCCCAGCTTACTATTTCAACTAATGTCCTAAGCATTCCCCTCAAAGTACTGCCTGGTATCTTTAATTTTCGGCCAGGAGAAAAGAAATCAGAGATATTTTTGCTCTCCTCTCCTTGCTTATATGCCTCTTTTTTTATTGTGCCCCGAATATAAACTGGAGTAATAGTTTCTAATTCACAATCTATATAGCCCGTATATTTATCAGGATGATATTTATCAAAATCAGGAATTTCTTCTGCTTTAATTACACTTTTATTAAGTGGAATAAAATTATAAGGGGCATTGGCTGAATCTCTTAATCTTGTATATGCAGTTTTATCAATTGTTTCTAATTCCTTTCCATTAATTAAAACTCTAACAATTTGCCCTTTTACCCTTTCAACCTCACATAGTTTATTGTTTAAAGATTCATCAATCTTAAATATTAGAGGCAAATTCATAGACTTCCCATTTTCAAATCTCGCACTAGCAATCAATTTATTCTTTTTTGTTTTCTTTATAAATATAGTTGCCTTTTCCATTTATTTACCCCCTAAAATATTTCCATCTCCATTTATGAATGACACAAATCGGCTATCTACATAGCCTGCCTGACCAAGTTCATTGTAATCAATATAATACCTGACCTTTATCTTTATCCTTTTTTTATGATTGTCGATAATAAGTTTATCAAAAGGTATAATCAATTCTGTTCCCCTCTCCTCATAAATTCTGCTCCAGCCACTATTTAAAGGTTCTGCCGTTGTTCCCCATAAAATTTGTTCTGCATCAATAACACCTTCCTCTTTTCCTTGATTATCTATCCTTAGCCTTCCCTTAAACAGATTTTCAGAAATGTTCCAGAGATATAATTCTTTATTTTCATTAAATACCCTCACTTTTTGTAAGTATTTTGATTCAAAGATTTCATTATTATGAAAAATAAGCTTATCATCCTTAAATTCACCAATAAGCACCTTATAATCAAGATAAGCAACTACATATCCTTTATTATTAAAAATTTTATTAATTTCGATTTGGACATCCTCAAAACTATTAAGGCTTAATTTATAAAAAAATACATCAGTCTTTATAGCTTCTTTTAATGTTAGGCCGTTTTTACTCTGCATCAAGTTTCTCCTTTTGGTTATTAGTATATTCAACAAATTGTGAAACTAGTTCTTCGAACCTATTTGGCTCTATGCCCTCAAAGACCAATTTATCATCATTTTGTTTAATTTTTCCTTCATCTTTACCTATTCTTATAGCAGCTTCTAAGCCCTTAAGGATACCCCTCCCAACATTTTTCTCTCCTCCAATAGGCAAATCTCCATTCCACAAGTCTTTTAAAATTAGCAGCAATAAACCGGCTTCCCAGTCTTCATAATTATTTATTTTCATTATAATATGCACCGCCTTGTCACCATTCATTGTCCAAAGAGGAGTGCTGTCAAACAAGGCACCCTTTATAGTGCCACCAGTAAACCTATCAATCTTTATCCTGCGTTGAATCTCTTCTATTGTATTATTAATAATAGTTTCATTAACTATAATACGGCTTTTATATTTTTCATTCTTCTTTTCCTCATCTATATCTATCCAACCAAAAAGTGGTTTTATAGCCTCTTCGCCATTTCTCTCCAATGTATTGATAATGCGGATAGCCCTATCCCTTATTACCCCCTTTAAAGAAGTTCCTGGCAGTATGGGATTATCTTTACTGCTAATATGGACTGCATCTGGTGCCTCAAGCTCATCTGAATATGATTTTATTATTAATGAGCTTTTTATCTTAAACCATGCATCAATGAGAAATTCCTTTGGTTTAATTGGAAATGGCTCTACTGATAATTCCTGTCCCTTGCCAAGCTCTCCATTTAACCACCTAATGACATCTTCTTTTTTAGAAAAGTCAAATTCATAACACCTTATATCCTCTAATTTGCATTCTCCAAAGCCCTTGGTGGCCATAGCACCAACTCTTATATCTCCAACTTTTAAGGCATCAACTATGGTCTTTAAAATCCTTTTAAAGATTTCTTTATCATAGGCCTCCCTTATGCTTATCTCCATGTTTAAATCAAAACCAATGCCTGATTCTACCACTTCATAATCAAACTTTGCTCTTTTTTTGGCTATCCCCTTTTTATGGTCAATGGCCACACCATCCCTGACCTTAATTTTTGGTTCATCTTGTGTCTTTAAATCATTGCACATCAAGGCACTTTGGTAACCATCAGCCTCTGTTGACCCCCAGAAGTAATCAAGCTGTTTATTTTTATTGATGGTTTTCTTAGTATTATCATCAATCCCCTCCTCAAAATAGTGCCTTAAGAGACCTACAAAAGAGGTGGCAGGGATATAGGGTTTCCCTTTTAAATCCTTAAGCACTACAATGTCAGCAACATCACTTTCTCCACTGCCTATTATAAGGGGTGTTTTTAAGTTAAGTCTTCCCTTCAATATTAACTTACCAGTAAGTTTTTCTTCACCCATTATCCTCTTTCCTCCGTTTTGTTTAGGTTTCTCATCCTTCTAAAAAAGGTAAGCCAGTACAATCTATAGAGTTCATTTTTAAATCCTTTATCTTTTCTAAAATTGAATTGAGCCAAATTTGCTATTTGGTCTAAACCTTTAATCAAATTATTAAAGATATTTTCAAGGTCAGGACTTTCAGACATTAACTCGTCATATAACGTAAGCCTTTCATTTCGACACCTTTTTAACTGGCCTTTTGCAATCTCTCTTAATTTTTCAATTTTATTTTTAAAATCTTTATCTGATGCTGATGCCTTTAATATTAACTCTAGCCTTCCCAGAAGGCTGTTAGACAACCTGTTTTTGTTAAATTCCTTGGCCCTATTAAATGCCTCTTTTTCTACTTCCCCTTCAATACTCTTTCTTGCCACTATACTAAAAATCTCTTTTACAATTGGAGGTGGATTCCCATGAGGCCTATCAATCTCTTGCTTTTTAGGTTCCTTTTTATTAAATGTTTCCTCCAATTCCCAGTTGATTTTTATCTGCCCAAAGCCTTCATTTTTTCTTTCACCAATACCTTCTATTTGAAGGGCCTTTAACCGCTCTTTTAGCTCATCTGATAATATATTTTTAAACTTAATATTAAAGGTGGAGCCAGCAGAAAATGCTTTATCTAGCGGTTTCTTAAGCCTCCAAACCGATACAAAGTTTTCCACACTTTCTGACTTAGCAAATGGCCTTTCTATATCAAAATCCCCTTCATTTAGATTTAAAAAATTAGCTAAATATTCTTTAAGCACATCTATTGATATTTCTGGATAACCAAATTTATTTAAAAGGATAGCAGGTGATATAAAGGTAACAGTTAGTTCATTATCTTCAAGCTCATCTACCTTAAACTCATCAATATTAAGCAATTCAATCTCTGCTTTTCCATACTGTGTATTTTTTGAACGACCTACATGGGCAAATACTTTATCCCCAAAGATATCTTTAAATTGCCCTAAGTCTTCTTTTTTGCCAAAGATAAAACCAGAAAAGGCCTGTTCTTCTATTAGAGATTCATAATTAAAGATAGTCCCTTCCTCACTATGACCTTTTAATCTGTCCCTTGAATGATGAAAGTTTATTATTTTTTCTGGTGATTCAATTAAAATATCACCACTTGATACGTAACTGTATTTACCAACAGGCATTGTCAGTTCTTCAGTTTCATTCATTATCAAATTTAAGATATTGTTTTCATCTGCTTTCTCTTTGTGGATGGATAACGGTGTGGGTAAAAGCTCTATTTCTCTCTCTTCGTGATAGACTGTTAAATAGGCATTAGAAAATTTTAAACTGCCATTTAAAAACCAGTTATAAAAATGTTTATCGATATGAGCATCATTTAATTTATTTTTCTTTATATATCTTGCTGCAAATAACCCTAAGATTGTGGTTCCAGGGATATAATCCATAGTGGCAATCATATTCACATCTCCACTTATACTACTAATCAATACTGGTGAAACAGTTTTTATTTTATATCTAAGCCTGTGCATTATTTGGCCTCCTGTAGGCTATCAAGATACTGACTACCAAGTTTGTTTTCGCCATCCATGAGAAAACATGATACCTTTCCAAATCCCCTGTTTCTCTTTGTGCCTATGTGCCTTAAATTCATACAAGCAAGGGCAAGCAGGTTAACCAGTTTTTCATCCTCATTCTCTATTTTTATCTTTCCCTCAAAGCTATATCCTGGTCTTAACACCCTTATAGTCCTCAAACTGTGTGGTTTAGCAATTCCTTTTTCATCTATTTCTGTTTGTTGCCTGATTTCTGCTAACGCCTCTGTTATCACTTCCTTTGATAAAATATAGTTATATTTATTTAAAGCCCAGCTTAACCAATTCTTTATCTCTGTACATTCAGACAGATAAAGGTTAGAAAAGGATACAGGTGTGCTTTCCTGTTGACCAGGTTCACCAAATAAATCATCAATATTTAAAGGAGTATTTATCCCTGCCCCTTTAAACATCTCAATAACTTCTTGAGCACTCTCCCGCAGGAGACCCTTTAGCCTTTTTGCAGGAAAATATGGCAATCCAAAATTATCAAAGGCAATATCAGTATCAATAATAGAGCCCCATCCTTCTCCTGAACCCAAGAGTGTAGGTGATTCTATTTTTATTTTTATCTTATATGCTTTCATCTTTCTCCTCGCTTAAAAAATGCTCAGGATACATCTCCATCAGTTCAATCATATCAAAATAAGGGGTTTTGGAATTCTCCCAACCAGTATTTTTATAATCAGTACTTCCCTCAATATTTGGTAGTTCCAACTCTCTTGCCCTCATTTCTTCTATAAACCGCTTTGTTATCTCCTTACCCAATGTTAAAATAGAACGCATTTCTTTTAGTTTTGAATGAGGCCATTTTGTTTTATCATACCTTAGATACCTTATGCCTTTCTTCAAATTTATGATATTTTTCTCATCATCAGGTTTATTATTTGACAATCTATAGGGGCCAAAGTGTAAGCCTCCCTCTTTTACTGTATAGTACCCTTTTCGAATCTCTGATAATGTGCCAGAGAAACCTCCATAGGCAATATGAAAGTCAAGGAAGGAGGAATCTTCTTCCTTTTTCGCATCTTTTTTGGCCTCATTACAAAGTTCTTCTGCCAATAAATATCCTCTATAAAATGGATACTTTGTTTTGATAATAGAGACACCTGCACAAGCAGAGAGTGGTTTTTTATCACTAACACCTTTTTTAGAAAAAAATTCAATAAACTTTTCTGCAAAATGAACACCAAGCCTTCCATCACAGACAAATGTAATATCATCCCCGCCAATAATAATGGGACGTATAGGTAAAATATATTTCTCATCTTCTTTAGCTATTCTAAAGCCACTGGATTTATTCATAAAGGAAGCCATATTGCTAACTATATAGCTAATAAGTTCTCTAAATGAATTCTCAGTTGTTTCCTCAACAGATTTTGAAAGCTTTCTTAATGCCTGCAGATTTTCACAAGACATAAATCTTTTTCCCATTTGGTTTCCATCTATATGAACAATTGCAATGTGACTCTCCCCCGTGATTTGCCCCAAGTGGTCTATTTGGGTAGTAAAGGCATATTTGTTTTTTAAAATATCAGAATATATAATTTCTATTTCAGTTTGTGTAGTTTCTGCAGCCTTTAGCCTTGCATAGGATACAGAAGAGATGTATCTATCCATATCAACATCGTGGTAATGGATGTCTGAAGATAATCCAGAGAGTGAGCAATCAGCGGTAATACCATACTTAGATAAAGTGGTATTAGGAAAAAACCTATTTTTGTTTTTAGTAAGCTGCCTAAATAGCCTTTTTAACTCATGCTTAAAATTATCTAAGTCAAAATCAGATATTGCTACTGCTATTTGTAACCCAGGTGTCTCAATAAGCAATCTCTTTGTCCAATTTTTAACAAATTTCCTTGCTTTATCTTTTTCTTTAAAAAGCAGTAATGCATTTCCACCGCCAATATATCCTACTTCAAAACTAACATTATCATTCCTTATCTTTACTTCTTCTGGATGTTCCCTCCAATCATCAAATTCATCTTCTTTAATCTCTTCCTCAAATGTATCTTCAAATGCCACCATTATCTGTTGTTTATCATAAATATCTTTAACAAGGTGCGAAGCACCCAGATTTTCCTTTAGCCTATTACTGGAAAATATATACCTTTGAATAGATACTGTATCAATCAATACTGCTGTCTTCTTCATAAAATCCCCCTTAATCCTTCCAAACAAATCCCTTTATCTTTTTCCACACTTTATCTTCCTTTAAATCATCAATTCCCAAAACAAGCAATTTTTCATCATCGCTTCCAGTAATGGTCTTTAAATCACTATCCATCTCTTCAACCGTCTTTATTTTTTCACCTTCCTTTCCTGTCTTCTCCTTTGGTAAGCAGGTAATTAAGATTGCCTTTGCCTCTTCTCCCCCAATCTGGTTTACCCTGTGTAAGACCTCAAATCCCTTGCTTTTACATCGGGATTCATAGTTAGAGGTTGTGCAGGAAATGCCACAAACTTGGTAGCCATTAATTAGGATAACATCCAATTCAAATGTCTTCTTGCCTTTTGTTTTTTTAATATACCAATTGGCTTCAATAGGTATATTTCTCCGTGAAAATTCCTTTTCTGTCTTTTGTTTTAAAATCATATAAACATATCCTTCAAGCCACTTACCATCTAAAAAGCCTTCAATTGTCTCTTTGCAACGCCTTTTATATTCATTTTCATTATTAATATTAATCTTTATTTCCCATTTTTCGTCAAAGAATTTATTTTCTCCTGGTATTGTTGATAATAGAGCCCTTAGATCATTATTTAGACTATTTTTAAAAGAGCTACTTCCATAAGAGCGTTGAAAGTCCTGCCAACTCAAAAATTTGCCAAATCGGTAAAATATTGGCCTTAATTCATCATTTTTCCATTTTAAGTAATTCTGTAATTTATCACAACCTATAAGCTGTTTAAATGTTTCTAGTGTGGGTTTCCAATGATCCCAATAATTAGCTGAAGCCTTCTTATTCCTTTCATAGCCATGCAATTTCATTAAATTCTCCAGTGAAATATTGATTTTCTCTCTTAAATCCTCAGTAATATTCCCTTTTTCGTCATCTTTTAAAGAAAATGTCCTCACATCCAGGTATGAAAAGGAAACATTTTTTAAATTTTCTCTTAAAACCCGATGAGAGTGGACGGCCATTGTCTTTGTGCCACCAGTATAATTGAGATGCACATTTGATTCATTGCTTAAGTTTTTTATCAATTTTTCATTAATATTATTTCGAGTCTCTTTTGCAGAACTAACATTGCTTAAGGAACAATAATTAAATTTAAGTCCTTTCTGGTTAAATTCCTCTGTTAGGACTTCTTTAATATTTTCTGCAAGCCATTTAGTACCTTCTTGCCCTATATCAACTCGTGTCTCAGAGTGAAGAAGCCATATTTTTTTTAAATTTTTGTTATTTTTAAGAAAATACTTTGCTACCACATAATTGGGCAAAGGATTTGTGCCCACAAGCAGCACTAAATCACTAAAATTATTCATTTTAGCTCCCTTGATTTATTTTTTAATATTTCCTAATACTTCAAGGCGTTTTTCTATTTCCTTTTTTTCATCTTGTCATTTATTCTCAAAACTTTCATAGTTTCCTTTCCTCAATAACTATCTCAATTACTGATTTTAAGATAACAATAACAAGGCATTTGAACAAGCCCTTTTTAATTCATGTCACTAACTTATTTGAGCCGCAAGCTGGTTTTTAATCCCCTTTAAATCGGGTCAATTTGTTTCCCCTTGATTAAAGGAAGCTGTTAGTCTATATAAAAACCATGCAGGAAAAAATAAAAGATATAATTGATGCATTAAATAAGCATTATCCAAATGTTAGGGTCGCATTAAATTATTCTAATCCCTTAGAGCTGCTGATTGCTACTGTACTTTCTGCCCAGTGCACAGATGAGAGGGTAAATAAGATTACCCCTTATTTGTTCAAAAAGTATTCTAGTGCCAAAGATTTTGCCAAGGCAGATTTAAAGATACTAGAAGAGGACATTAAACCTACAGGCTTTTATAAAAACAAGGCAAAACATATAAAGGCCTGCTGTCAGGCACTAGTAGAAAAATATAATGGGGAGGTGCCTGCAGATTTAGAAAAACTTACAACCCTTCCAGGAATAGGAAGAAAAACAGCAAATGTGGTATTAGGAAATGCATTTGGCATACCAGGCATTGTAGTAGATACCCATGTGCGCAGAGTAGCTCAGAAATTAGGGCTTACAAAAAATAGTGATGCGGTAAAGATAGAATTTGACTTGATGAATATTGTCCCTAAAAGTGATTGGACAAAATTTTCCCTTCAATTGACCTGGCATGGGCGTACTATCTGTACTGCCAGAAGGCCTGATTGTAAAAAGTGCCCAATCTCTTCTTTTTGTGATTATTACCAAAAGGCGTCCTGAATAAGACTTAATTTAAGCCACAGATTTACACAGACCTGCCCACCATCGCTCTCGCCCGTCCGCCTCGGCTGAAGCCTGCCCACTATTGCCTGAGCAAAGCGATGGCAGGCGGGTCTCGGCGCTCTCCGTGGTGAACAGTTACGTTAAATGTATAATCGTTAATCGAAAATTGGTTAAATCGTTAAATTCAAGAGGAAGTGCTCAACAATGGACGGTTTTACTATTTGACGAATCAACGAATTAACTATTTAAAGATAACATGTATCATGAATCGTGCATCGTCCCATTAGCTTCTTTGAGCTGTGGTTTAGGTCCAAATACTTTGGCTACCCAGATGCTTACTTCATAAAGAACGATAAGCGGGCCAGCCATTAGCAATTGAGTGCCTATATCAGGCGGTGTCAAGATAGCTGCTGCAACAAACACCAAGACAAGAGCATATCTCCTTTTGGAGGCCAACATCTCACTGTTAATTAGCCCTATTTTTGAAAAAAAGAGGCTAAAAACAGGCATTTCAAAGATAAGGCCAAATGCCAAGAGCAATTTAAGTGTAAAAGAAAAATACTCCTTCATTCTGGGTAGCAATTTTAAATTTTCAGTAGAAAATCCCAAAAAGAACTTGAAACCAATAGGGAATACCACAAAGTATGCAAAAAGGCCACCCAAGATAAAAAATAATGTAGCGCAGGCAACAAATGGAATTACATAGCGCCTTTCATTCTCATAAAGGCCAGGGGCTACAAACTTCCAAATTTGATGAAAAACTATAGGGCTTGCTAAGACAAGGCCACTTAAAATGGCCACCTTGAAATATGTAAAAAATGCCTCTGTCAAAGCAGTAAAGATCATGGGCTGATCTTCTGGCAAAATTTTTACTATGGGGCGTGCTAGAAGGAAGAAGATTTTTTTAGAAAAGACAAAAGAAATTACAGTGCCTATACCAATAGCTGCACATGAGATGATAAGACAATGTCGCAACTCAGAAAGGTGAGTAGTAAAGGGCACTTTTTCATTTTTCATCTTTTTCCTCAGCCTTAGGGGGTTCCTTTTCTTCTTTGGTCTCCTTTTCTTCTTTGGTCTCCGGACCTTCTTCTATCTCCTTCTCAATCTTTCGTAATTCTCCCTTTAGATCAACACTCTCCTTTACCTCCTGTGTAGCCCTTCTAAACTCTGCCATCCCTCTTCCTAATGCCCTGGCTATTTCTGGCAATCTTTTTGGCCCTAGCACAATAAGGGCCACTACCAAAATAATAATGAGTTCTTGCATTCCAATACCAAACATCTTGACATTTTTAGCAGAAACTGTACCTTGTAGCAAGACTTTTTGACAGTAATTTTAAAAAATGGTTTATTCCAAAACTGGAATTGTCAAGGACAGGCGTTATCTAAACCATAATCCTGGTATATATCATATAGAGAGCCCTAAGCGTCTTGAGGCCATTTATCAGTATTTAGAAATGAGTAAAGTTTCTAAGCTTTATCAAGAAATCCCTCCTCATTTGGCAAAAGAGGAAGAAATCTATTTGATTCACACAAGGGATTACCTCCAGTCTATGGCAGATACCACTGGTAGGTCAGTAATGTTAGACCCAGATACTGTGACTTCAGAGAAATCTTATGAAACGGCCTGTCTGGCAGTAGGTGGGGTATTAAGCCTTATGGAGGCAGTCTTTTCAAATAAAATTGATAATGGATTTGCCTTGGTCCGCCCGCCTGGACACCATGCAGAGAAAGACCGTGCCATGGGATTTTGCATATTCAATAACATTGCCATAGGAGCCTCCTATGTATTAAAGAAAGGGTGGGTAAGCAGGATATTAATTGTGGATTGGGATGTACACCATGGAAATGGCACACAAAATGCGTTTTATCATTCATCTAAAGTGCTTTATTTTTCCACCCATCAGTACCCACACTATCCTATGACCGGGCGTTTGGAGGAAATAGGGGAGGGGGAAGGCAAAGGTTATACTGTAAATGTACCTCTGCCTGCTGGCTATGGGGATAGAGACTATTTATATATATTTAATCATTTACTTAAGCCTATAGCCTATAATTTTAAGCCAGATCTTATCTTAGTTTCTGCAGGATTTGACCCTTATATAGATGACCCATTAAGTGATATGAATTTAACAATTAAGGGATTTGCCTATTTGGCTCAAGTTTTAAGGGATATTGCAGAAGAACTTTGCAACCATCGTTTAATATTTACATTAGAAGGCGGGTATGCATTAGAAGGCCTAGCCCATTCTATTGAGGCTGTAATAAGAGTCCTTTTAGGTGAAGATTTTAGCCCTCCAAAGGATTTTTATAAAAATTATAATCCATCAAATTCCATTAACAGGGCCGTAGATTTCCATAAGCAGTTTTGGCATATTTGAAAGAACAAAAATTTAATTTAAGCCACAGACCCGCCTGCTAACGCCTGAGCGCCTGCCCGCAACGCTCTCGCTTGCGAGGCGGGCGGGTAGCGATGGCGGGCAGGTTTACACAGAATGACACAGATAAACACAGATTTTCAGGATGCGTCCTAATTAATTTATAGGAGGTAACCTTGAAGATTACTAAGGCAGAAGTATTGCATGTGGCCAAATTGGCTAGGCTTTCCTTTTCTGAAAAAGAAATGGAACTTTTTACTCATCAGTTAAATCAAATATTACTTTATATGGAAAAATTAAATGAATTGGACACAAGTAGGGTAAAGCCCACATATCATGCCTTGGAGCTTACAAATGTATTTAGAATGGATGAAATCAAGGCCTCTCTAAATAAGCAAAAGACATTGGCCAATGCCCCAAAAAAGGATAAAGACATGGTTGTTGTGCCCCGGGTGATCTAGATGCTGTCAAAAATGACTATTCACCAGTTGCATGAGCTATTACTAAAAAAAGAGATTTCTCCCAAGGAGATTGTAGAGGATGTATTTAATCGCATAGAAAATATAGAGGAAAAGCTTAGGGCCTATATTACATTAACAAAGGAAAATGCATTAAAACAAGCTGAGATAGCTGAAAAAATGATAGCTAAAAGGGAAATGACACCTATCACTGGGATTCCACTTGCCATTAAAGATAATATCTGCACAGAAGGAATAAGGACTACATGCGCCTCTAAGATATTAGAAAATTTTATTCCTCCTTATGATGCTACGGTAATTAAATTATTAAAGCAGGCAGGTGCCATCATCTTGGGTAAGACAAATATGGATGAGTTTGCCATGGGTTCTTCTACAGAAAATTCTGCCATGCACATTACTCATAACCCTTGGAAACTAGATTGTGTGCCCGGGGGTTCTAGTGGTGGTTCTGCAGTGGCAGTGGCCGCTGATGAATGCATTTGTGCCCTGGGTTCAGATACAGGGGGCTCTATCAGACAACCTGCCTCATTTTGTGGGGTAGTTGGATTAAAACCCAGTTATGGAGTAGTCTCCCGTTTTGGACTGGTAGCATTTGCCTCGTCTTTGGATCAGATTGGCCCACTTTCTAAAGATGTCACTGATGCAGCTATTTTGCTTTCTATTATTGCAGGGCATGACCATTTTGATTCAACTTCTGCCCCTATAGATAGGCAAGATTATACCAGTGGCTTAAAAGAAGAAATTAAAGGAATACGTGTAGGAATGCCTAAGGAATATTTTATAGAGGGAATGGACAAGCAGGTGGCAGAAACAGTTAAAGAAGCTATAGAGATTATGGCCTCTTTAGGTGCAGAGATAATAGATGTTTCCCTTCCTCATACAGAGTATGCTGTAACTGCCTACTATATCATTGCCCCAGCAGAGGCTAGCTCCAATTTGGCTAGATATGACGGGGTTAGATATGGATTAAGGGAGGATGCCAAAGAACTAATAGATATGTATTGTAAAAGCAGGTCTTCTGGATTTGGGGATGAGGTAAAAAGGAGGATTATGTTAGGCACTTATGCATTATCTGCAGGTTATTATGAGGCCTATTATAAAAAGGCCTCACAGGTGAGGACATTAATAAAACAGGATTTTTTAGAGGCATTCAAAATATGTGATACAATTGTTACACCGGTTTCTCCTACCCCGGCCTTTAAAATTGGTGAAAAAATAGATGATCCATTAAAGATGTATCTCTCAGATATATTTACCAACCCTATAAATCTTGCAGGACTCCCAAGTATATCTTTGCCCTGTGGTTTTAGCAAGGATGGATTGCCTATTGGGATGCAACTAATAGGCCCTTACTTTTCAGAAAAGACATTGCTTAAAGTAGCTTATAATTTTGAACAAGCTATAGGCATTTATAATAGAAAGCCGCCACTTAATTAATCATAAACTTTCAAGCAAAGCATTTCCAGAACGGAGCAAGTTTTTCCTGTACTGCCCTTGCTATCTTTTTGGTTTCAGGCAACCACTGATCTCTTTTGAGTTTATAAAGAATTGGGATAGGTTCATTAATCTCAAAATCAATTCCAGTTATACCAGCGATAGAGGCCAGCCAGCCCATGGATACTATCTCGAGCTTATAACTGTAACTGAACCTGGAAAATCTACAACCTTGCCCTGGCATACCTCATCGGCAGTCTTCCTTACCACCTCACCGATCATGTGGATTTCTTTGAGGGTCAGGGCCATCTGGGTTATTCTATCAGTAAAGTGTGGGTCACTCCCATTTACCATTAATATCAATTCTGAAGAAAAGATGGAGTAAATACCGTCTCCTGCATGGGTATCTGTATCCATAATTAAGATCTGCCTTACTCCATGATGGCACATTAAATTCTCGGCACATATCCCTACATCGCTAAATACTCCAAATCCTTTTCATGATCCCTTCTTGCATGCTGAACACCGCCTCCGATGACAAATGCCTGATTAAACCTCTTTGAATAAACCAGCTCCCCGGCAAGCCTTCTTGCTCCAACCAGCAGCTTTGCAGTCCTAACCAAGCCGGGAGAAGGGGGGTATCAAAGGGAGCACAATTTTCAAGCCTTTCGATTCTTTTAATATATTGGTCAGTATGAATTAGCCTTAAGTCATCGTAAGTGGCATAGGTTGGTTCAACTAGCTCAAGATTAGGGTTGCTCCCTAATTTTTCCTCAAATAAGTGTAAAAAATTATCGAATCTCTCACCAGTAAGCACATGACCTAAGTCATATTCCTTAATTTTGTCACTATATAAAACTGCTGCTTTCAATAACCCTTTTCTTTTCTTATTTTCATCACTTTTTTTCTATGTTTTCAGAGACCTTTTTAAGAGAGAATTCTTCCTCCACTTCAGTAATCCAAGTCTTTACAAGGTACTGAACCTAATCTGAGCGATTTTCTACTTATCTGCCTATCGTTATTCTTTCTAACCGCC
>CAZNJP010000019.1:0-6078 GCA_964573345.1 uncultured Syntrophobacter sp.
ATCAACATCGTCAAATAAAGCACATTTGTGTTTCCATGATTTTGGTAGATAAAAAGAGAATAAAGTAATTGGATTTAATGGGGCTAATGCTGGTACACCAGATTCAAGATCTATCCAAACCCACTTATTTTTGTCAAGCAAGAAGTTATTTGACGCTACTGGATTTCCTTTGCCAGCTTGCCATACTAAACCATCAAACCCAGCTTCAATCAAATATTTCTGAAGTGGTTTCATAATATTATTTACTAAATCACCCACTTCTTTTTCTCTTTGTTTGGAAAAAGGATGGTGTAAAGCTGCATGTCTGCCATCAATTAGTTCTGTTTGGAGTTCATATGCTTTAAGTTTATTATTCCATTTAACACAGAACGATTTAGCAACTCTTAGCTTATCTTCAAACCAATAATCAACTAATTCTGCAACAATATTTCTTCTATAATTGGCAGCTAATATTGCATCTTCATTCCAGCAATACGCACTTGGAGCGCCTGTAAAGAAATAATTAACTGATTTACTTAGTAAATCTCCACCAGTAAAAACTTTTATTGCGATATCTTTTCCACTATGATCTTTACCTTGAAAGACTATTCCAGATCTTCCTTTTCCTAATTCTACTCTCTGAATGATTTCTTCTAAATCCATTTTTTAATATCCTGATATCGCAAATAGCCATTCTAACTTTTTTTGTAACTGCTCACCACAGAGAACACAGAGACCACAAAGATGATGAATAATAGGTCTTCTGCGAGCTTTGTGAGCTCCGCGGTGAACGATTACCTTTTTTTACATAAAGATTATGTTTTTAAATACTTTAATCAAACTAGGAAAGTGGCAAAGTATATTGGAATATGCTTGATTAGCAAGTGGACAGGCACAGTTACCATCCTTTATGTACTTTCTAACTCTGTTGGCTTTTTCTGAATGCCAAAGTTTTTGAAAATCATAATTACATTCCCTTAAATGTCCCATAGGCCTATCATAGCCTAAAACACAACATGGCCAAACTTCACCATTATGATTTATATGGACATTAGAGATACCTGCATAACAAGGAATAACCTGCTTTCTTTTTCTTAAGATTTTTACTACTAAATTATAATAAACTAATCTAAAGGATTCAGTAATTCTTGTGAGATGCCTTTTACTATTAATATTTTTCTTTATCTTTCTTGAAAATTCCCTGATTAACTTTTCATAGGTATCAGCGTCAGGAGTAATAGGGTCACCTATATTAAAAAATTCTGTTCTTTGCTCTGCTATTTCATTTCGATAGCTTTCTACACCCAAAGAATGAACAAAATCCTCAATTTCAGAAAGATCATTAATATTAAAATTAGAGACGACAGTACCTAGCTCCACATAGAAGTTATTGTATTTCTTTTGAATTTCTTTTAATAATTCAATAGTTCTTAGCAATTTTTTAAAATTTCCCCTTACACCACGGATTTCATCGTGCTTTTCTCCTATCCCATCTATAGAAGGTTTGACTGTAAGAGGAATTTTTGAATTATATCTCCTCATAATTTCTAAAATTCCAACAGTAGCATCTCTAATATGCTCAGAGGCAATAGCATTAGTGGGGATGTGAATGACACCTGGGGAAAGATATTTACAGGCTAGTTCTACAATCTGAGGTAAATCTTTCCTTAAATAAGGCTCCCCTCCACTAATATTAAAAAAATAAATATGCCCTATACTTTTAAATATTTTTTCTATTTCATCTAATTTTAGGTCTTTTTCTCTTAATTTAGGATTTTTTTGAAACATACGCCCTATCCCACATGTCTTACAGAGTGACTGACAAGCAATAGTAACAGAGAAAGTCAAGGTTACGGGATTAGCAGGCTTCACCAAACCTCTACGTGCTAGCTTATAATTTATTACTTTGGAAAGAAATTCTTTAAATAAGACCATTTTCTTTAAGCCATTTAATAGTTTTACCAATTCCTTGCTCTAAACCAAATTTAGGCCTATATTCAAGTTGTTCCCTTGCTTTAAGGATGCTAAATACCCTGTCAGTCACTGTAGAATCAATATTTTTATAAGTAACAATTGGAACAAAATTGAAAATCCGTGCAAAAACTTCTATCCCTAAAGCACCTAGTTTAGCAAAACTTATAGGGATATATGGATAAGGCTTATTTACTTCCAGTTTCTTCAATATTAAATTTCTGATATAGTCGAGTTCATAAGAATTTTCTGAGGCTATAAGATAAACTTCCCCACACTTACTTATTTTCCCTACTGAAATTGCTGCCTGAACCACATCTTCAACATAAACTATAGGAGTTAAATTCTTTCCTCTTCCTATTTTTGGAAACCATCCCTTCTTAATTAGCTTACAAATTTTTAGGAACTCTCCCTTTCCACTTGGACCATAGACCATACAGGGGCGGAGAACTACTACAGGAAAATTGAATCTTTTCCAATAATCTAACGCAATCAACTCACTATCTCTTTTACTCTTTTGATAAGGAGTTTTTGGTTGGCAAGGGGTATTTTCATCTACAATAGATCTTTTTATAAGTCCCATAGCTGCCGTGCTGCTAAAATGGACAAATTTTTTGATTGAATAGTTGAGGCAAGCTTCAATTACATTTCTTGTCCCTTCAACATTTATCTTCCTGAATTGCTGATAAGCTTTATTTGAAATTGCTGATACATGGCCTGCAGCTGCTAAATGGTAAACTATATCAATGCCTTCTCCTATAGCTTTCAAGGAATCTCTATTAGTTATATCACCATAGAATAACTCCACGCTATTTAAGTTAATTAAGTAATTAATGTTGCTTGTTTTTCTAACCAAGCACCGGCAGTGATGTCCCTCATCTACTAGTGCCTTGACTAGATGGCTACCGATAAATCCTGTGGCACCTGTTATTAAGACATTCATAAATTGTTTATACCAGTGAGTGCTTCAATTGCCTCTACTATCCTATCCCAAGAAAATTTTTTATTTTCATTTTTGATATATTTAGAAAAATCTTTAGTCTTGTCCTCTCTGAAAAACTTTACTATGGCCTTTGCTAAAGGCTCAATCGAAGCAGACTCAACTAGGTAGCCTGTCTTTCCTTCTTGAACAACTTCAGATAAGCATCCAACCTTTGTTGCTATTACCGGCTTATTAAATCCATAAGCTAGTTGGATAACACCGCTGCCTGTAGCTGAAATATAGGGCTGAACTATTAAATCTGCTGCATTAAAATATCTGCCTATTTCCTCATTAGGCACATACTTATCAATAATTTTCACCCAGTTCTCAATTTTAAGCTTTCTGATCAGCTTTAAGTACTCTTCTTTGTCATCCCAAAATTCTCCTACAATCAATAAGGTAACATGGATATTTTTAAGTATTTGTGGCATGGCTTTAATTAAGTATTTAAGTCCCTTATATTTTCTTATAAATCCAAAAAAGAGAATAACATTACTCTTCAAACCCAGCCTTCTTCGCTCCTCTTGAGAATCGAAGTTTCTATAGTTGAAAATGCCATATGTAGGATGGAAACTTTGCTTAACTTTAGCATAAGGAAACATTCTTAAAAGATTTCCTTTTTCTTCTTCTGAATGAACAATGAAAAAGTTAGCCTTTTTGAGAACCCACTTGGTGCACATTTTACTGAAACCATTTGATTCATGCTCAATTACATTGTGGCATAAGAACAAAATTTTGATATTTGAAAAAATTTTAATTATGGTTGCAATAGTCCAAAATTGAGGTATCCAAAAGGAACTCCACCAAGGAAAAATAACTAGGTTAGGATTCTCATGTCTTATTTTCCAAGCTACGTTTAACCATGTCCAAGGGTTTAAAGAATCCAACATATTCTCAGTTTCGCTTTCCTTTAAAGCAATATTACTTATATCTTTATCCGTTTTTCCTGGAAATAGCCATTTTGGATACTGGCGTTTAAATGCAAAAAACCGAACAGTATATTTTTTCTTTAAAACACGAAATAGTAAAGTTGTATGATGTGAAATGCCTCCCCGAAAAGGGTAGGAAGGTCCGATTATACAAATTTTCACTTTTGACTGCATATGTAACTCATTCACTATTCATTATTATTAAAATTATTATTAAAAAAATCTATTCCTTGTTACGATTATGACTTATTATCTCAATCATCTACTACTATAATTTTATATGTAAATTTTATATGTAGTGTCTTCCAATAGCAACCTCTTCATTATGAGCTGGAATTACTATACTAATCTTTATTTTTTCTTAATTCATAGGTACCTCGATTTACTAAATAGAAAAAAAAGGGAATGCCCAAAGTAGCATAAAGAAAATAGGTATACAGAGAATAAAGGATAGCCACACCTAAGATGGTCGAGGCTGGTGCAAATGGCTTAAAGAAAAATATCATGGCCGCATCTCTTGTTCCTACTCCTGCTAATGTAATTGGCAATATCCCTACAAACAGGCTAAGCGGAAATCTTGCAACTATTTCTATTAAAGGAATATTTATACCAAATGCCTTAAATAACAGTGATGCTTCCACTGTTATTAAAAGAAACCAATTTATAAATGAAAAGGTTGCAGCCACTGCAGTGTATTTGGGACAGGAAGATAAAATATTTGTACCTTGAATAGCCAAATTGGCCTTATCCAGTAATGGGCCTCTGCTTTTCTTAAGAAGCTTTTCAAAAAGCCACAGTCCTTGATTTAAAAGGGCTACTGAGACTAAAAGTCCCATAAAAGCTATAGCAAATGTCCTGTTTTTAATAGCTATAGCTCCAAGCAAACCTATTAACGCCAAACAGGTGACATCCAATATCTTTTCAGCTACAATGCTGCCAAATATCTTTGTCTTGGAAGCCTCTTTACCAATAAAGCTTACCCTAAAAAAATCCCCTATCCTAGAAGGTAAAAATGTGTTAAGGGGCCAAGCCCCCATACTGAAGAATAGGCAATTTAAAATAGGTATCCTTTGACCCGTGGCCCGTAGTACCCAGTGCCAGCGTAAGGCACCAAAAAAGGGGAAGATTAGCGACAAAAATAGGGCCATCAAAGCATATTTTAAGTTAATTACATTGAAAACAGCCACTAATTCCTTAGAGCCAACAAATTTCACTAGTGCATAAAATACTACTACAGTCAAGAAAAGGCTTAAAAAGAGCCTAAACTTCCACTTTGAGGGTAAAAGACTTATCATTTTCTTGAAAATGAAAGCACCTGCTAATCTTGCCTCTCTTTTTTAAATAAAGCTGTTTAAGCTTTTCTTTATCTAAAGACACAGGCTTAGAATGTAAATCTAAGGGCTCAAAATAACGAGATTGAGGTACATATCGAACATTAAAATTTCCACCAACGAAGATTTTTGATATCTTTTCCTTTTTTTCTAAAATTATTTGATCTTTAATATTTATCTTAGCATTTTTTAATTCGATATTTTTAATAAATCTTAATCCAGAAAGAGGTGCTCTTAAAATAAGAGCTTTTCTAATAAAGCCTTTTGCCTTTTTTGCTAAAAATGGATTTATTCCTAAAAATAAACATAAAATTCTAAATAAAATATACTTAAATGGAGTAAACATCCTATTTTTAATTTTGTGCATCTTTCCTTCAATAAATAAGGAATCTTTCCTTATGTCAATTTTATAGTTTTTATCTATCCATTGATTAGTTAAAAGAACATTAGATTTGAGTGCGCAAACAATTCCTCCATCGGTATAATTTTTTTTGTTACTTTTTTGAACTAATCTAAAAGTCCCTCCTTTATTTAAATTGCAAGCAAAATAATATTTTTTTGTAGCTTTTACTACAATACCTGCTTCAGGGAAATATTTATAAAGATCATTATGCATATGAGGCAAATTTTGAGGATTATCTTTAAATGATTGAGCAATAAGGCTTGTATCAAAATATTCAATTAGTTGAGGACCAAAATAACGATCTGCCATAATTTGAGGTGTGACTCCCCCTTGGTTATTTGCTGTTGCCTTCCGCATAAAAATTGCCATTTCCCTAGCCTTTGGCAAATAAGAAGAAAAGAATTCAAACCCATAAGGGTAAAATTGCTGAGTGCCTCTGCTGCCAATACATCCCCCATATGAACCATCTGGGAAAATGAAATA
>CAZNJP010000019.1:6088-19155 GCA_964573345.1 uncultured Syntrophobacter sp.
TAACGAGCATTGAAAAAATTTTATTCCTTTGAAATCCTTCTTGCCATAACCGAGAAAGAAAGCTTATAGTGGCAGTAAGATAACCTGGGTCAACTCCATCATATTCCAAAAACCAACCTTCAGGACAAAATAGCTGGCACAGTTCATTAAATAATCCCTCAATATAAGGTTTTAGCTTATTATCTTTTAACCACTTTTGTGCCTTATATAGGGCCAAAAGGGCAATGGCATAATGATTGGCCAGGGTTCCTATTTCTCGGTGCTTGGCCAAATACCAAGCTGCCTTTCTTACCATACTTCCAAGCTTAGGAAGTAATTCTTTGATTACCTCTTCCTCTAATGTCTCAATGGTCCTAATTGTGCTATGTAAAACAAATGCCGTTGGCCCAGCCCATCCTCTTTCATTAGGATAAAACTCATCAAAAGAACCATCTTTATGCTGAATATTGCAAAGAAAGGACAGGCTTGCTATACACCAGTCTTTTACTACAGGGTTTTTAAAAAAGATATTTTTATCAAATTTATAATGATAACAAAAGGAAAGAGGATAAACCCCCATCTGAAAAACAGCATTTGGAAAATCACTAGTTCTGTCTAGCCAATATTGTCTATCAAAACAACCATAGGTGGGTGAGGCAGGATTTCTGTCTAAAAGAGTTAAAAGGCGTGGTATCTGAGAAAGTGCCAGTGAGGTATAGGTAGGCTCTAATTTTTGGTCATTCATCTTTTTTAAGAATTTTTGCCTTTTCCCTCCTAGCCAACAGGTCTCCTAATACCCCAATGGCAGCTAAGTTTATAGAAAAAAGCATAAGAATAATATCGGATTCTTGTAAGGTACCTGTATAGAAAAAATCAAAAATACCCTTCAAAAATCCTAAAATACCTATCACAATGCTTATTGGCATAAGTATCCTTAAGGGGTCAAAGTACATAACCATTCGAACAACAGTAATTAAATAATTATAAGTATCCTTTATGGGATGAAATTTTGAGTTTCCTATTCTAGATCTGTATTCACATGGTACAAACACTACATTAAATCCATTCATAAGAAAAGCCAGTGTCATGGTACTTACACAGGAAAATCCCTCTGGAAGAAGATGTAAAAACTTAAGCATTATTTCTCTCTTTACAGCCCTAAGGCCAGAATTTAAATCAGGGATCTCTTGCCTGGTGAGAAGACAGGCAAGTTTACAAATGAGCCACTTTGCAGGCCCTCTCAATAAAGGATAACTTCCTGCTTCTTTCTTTCTTGCCCCAATTACTTGGTCTGCCTCTGGGAATGGTTTAAGTATAGCAGAAATGTCACTTGCAGCATAAGTACCATCGGCATCTAACATGACAACAATATCACCTTTGGCGGCCAAAATACCACTTCTTCTTGCCGCCCCAGAGCCTTGATTTCTATGGTGTGTAACTAGTTTGGCCCCTTTAGCCTTAGCTATCTCTGTTGTGCTATCCTGGGAATCGTCATCTACCACTATTATTTCATAGGGAGCTTTAAGCTCTTCCATTGCCTTTCTAACATCATCAAGCACTATGCCTATGGCTTCAGCTTCATTATAAGCAGGGATAACAATACTGATTTTAGGCAAATCCTTCTCAGGCATTTTGGTGTTTATATACTAGCTAGTTTGATGAGAGTCAAGGGAAATAAAAAAATTAAACCATGATATACACTTTTAGCAATGCCTTTTATCTTTTATATTTTTGCTGTTTGTTATACAGGCGATTTCTATCTTAGCCACGAAAGAAGATATGGCGTTACTCAGCAGGTAAGTAAATATATAAAAATTCATTGCCATGAACATCAGAACATATATGCCTTCTTATATCATAATCCTAGTGTTTATTTTTTGGCTAAAAGAAGGAGGGCCATTCCTTATCTTTTTAGAAGCAAGGTGCTATTTGCTCCAGAGGTGCTCAGAGAAATTGAGGAAGCCATTAAACAAAAAAAGATAGATTATCTAATTACTTATGATCTTCCATATACCCTTGAAATTGCAAAGATAAACTGTGAATACAGTGCCAACAATTTTACTAAAGCAATTAAGGCATGCTTTTCACCTGATTTTAGCCCCTTTTGCAAAAACTATCCTATCCAACACTCTCTTATTAAACAAATTTTTAAAATAATCCCTAAACATTATCTTCCAGTGAAGACTATACCATTTAATTTAATAGTAGTTCTGTTATCATTTGGAAAAAATCCTTGACAGATCTGAGATAAAAACTTATGGTTTATTATTTTCAAAGGCGGATTAAAGATTGCCAAATGAAGGAAACGTTTTAAACTCATACAAAAGAGTCATTGCTCATAAAATCATTATCTTAAACGGGTGGCTTAAAGAACCTATTCTACGCTATTTTTATATATATTTAATTCTGAATTTGTTTTTTGCCTTCCAAGAGATAGCCAAAGGTACCCTCTTAGGTCAATGCTATCTAAATATGGATTTTAAGTGCTATATATTTCAATTTGCCTTCAGAAGCCATTGGTTTAGAGAATCACTGATAGGCCTTGGGATTCTGATTTTTGTTGAATATGTGCTTAATCGATTTTTCCACAAGAATTTGCCTGTTATTCCAAAAAAATGGAAAAATAATCTATTTATCACTTGGTTTAAATGGGTAATGCCCTTTTTTTTAATAATCCAGGTCTATTTTACCCTTAAGCTTTATGGCAGTCTTTACAATCATCACATTCCTTTATGGGAGTGGGAAGGGTCATTTTGGTCATTAGTGCACCCTATCTTTGCTTTATTGCCTACTTGGGCCTACAAGTTTCTAGACATTGTTTATGTCCCTGTTTGGGGTCTTGCCCATTGGCTTTTTCTTTTGGCGCTTATGTCTTCAAATGAGAAATTTAAGAGGAGGCTCTTTGGGGTATATGGTTTAAGTCTTATGATATTTGGGATTTTACATTGCCTTCTTCCTGCGGTTTCCCCTATCTATATTGCCAAGGATTATTTCAATTATCTACCTGATAAGCTATTTAGTTGGAATTATCACAATCACTGTTTCCAACAGCAAAGTCTATTTTTAACCAAAGGGGCAGAGGCATTTGCCCTATTAAAGGGAAAGGCCATTACCCCCATTGCTGCCTTTCCTAGTTTTCATGTAGGCTATGCACTTTTATTAATCTTGATGGCCCGTGAATTTTGTAATAAGTGGCTTGTCTGGGTATCCTTTTTATTTCTTTTCCTTACCATTTTGGGTAGCCTTGTTTTGGGCTTTCATTATGTGGTAGATGATATTATTGGCATTATTGTTGTTTACCCAATATATATATGGATAAAAAAGGTTGATAAATAAAAATCTAGTCAGATATTCCTCTATTTCTTCTTAGTTTTGCAAAAAACCTAAATTAGGGTATAATTCAGAAACGAAAGTAGCAAACGAAGAATTACATAGTATTTTGAGTTTTAATCAATGAAGTTAACCAAAACACAAATAGAACAGGCCCTAAAGGTTTTGGAGAAAGTTTTATTGCTGCGAGAAGACGTAGTTTTTGCTTACCTTTATGGCTCTACCCTGTCATTTCTGGAGGGAAAACAAGTAATCCTGCCTCGAGACATAGATGTAGCCATTTACATACGAAATGCTGATATTCTAAAGACAGAGACTGAGCTGCAACTGGCATTTTACCAGAAGACAGGCCTTTTACCTGAAATACTGGATATCCGCTCTTTTAATCAGGCCCCTCTTTCAGCCAGGATAGAGATTTTGACTAAAGGTGAGCTCATTTTCTGTCAGGATGAATTATTTCATGCAGAATATGTGGAAGAGACTTCCAACCTTTACCGGGAATTATCAGGTCTAATTGAGGCAGCTTATGCTTAAAATAGATACAAAGAGAATTCACAGATATTGCCTAACTATTCGTAAAAACATAGAGGATATTCATTTTATTTTAAATACATATTCAGACCAGGAATTACTTCAAAATCGGCATTTACTTAAGGCATTGAAATACTCTCTTATTGAAATAGCAGAAGCCATAGCCAACATCCTCCAACACCTCCTGGCTCGTCTAAAAGGTGAAGCCTCTGAAAGTTACCTGGAGCTAGTTGAAAAAACTAAAAGGGCAAAATTAATAGACCCTAAGTTGCTTTCTCGTCTTACATTCTTCTTTAAATTTCGCAGTTTTCTAATTCATCGGTATTGGGAAGTAGACGACCAAAGAGTTCTTAGGGAAACAAGAAATGGTTATAAAGACTTTGAAGAATTCATGGAGGCCATAGAGAAGAAACTCAGCGAGTTTCAAAGAGAGGGATGATAAAAAGAATTTTTTATATCTGATTTGACTTAGTTTTGCAAAAGATTTAAAGTAATTAAGAATGGAAGCAATAAATGAAGAACTTATAAGGCCTATTGTTAAAAGGCTTTTAAAAGAGGAACTTGAGGCCCTCACTATAGAAAGGCAAAAGGAATTAGAGAAGATCCCTTTTTTAGAAAGGCTCCTCAAAATAGAAGAAGAACTAAAGGCACAAAGGGAGCTATTTACCCAGAGATTTGAGGCAATTGATAACAGATTTCTAGCCATTGGTAAAAGATTTGAAGATGTAATACATCATATAGATAGACGATTTGAGGATGTGAATAAGAGATTTGAGGATGTGAATAAGAGATTTGAGGATTTAGTACATCATATGAATGGACGATTTGAGGACATGAATGGACGATTTGAGGATTTAGTACATCATATGAATGGACGATTTGAAGACATGAATAAGCGTTTTACTCAACTTACTTGGCTAGTTACAAGCCTTTCAGGGCTAATTATAATCCTTATCACCATTTTTAAGTTTTTAGCATAATACGTCAATTGATTAATTCATTAAATAGTGAAGCCTTCATCGCTAAGCGTTTCCTTTCAAACTTAACTATTTAATGAATCAGGAGGATTTGGTTATAAATACGGCATCAGCCAAGGCCAAGATCTCTTCTGATTCATTTGTAACAGTAGCCTCCATATATAATAATCTTTTTCTATTTTCCTTTACCTTTGCCTTGGCCCAAATTATCCCAGTTTTTGCCTGAGACTTATACCTTATTTGAAATTTTGCTGTATAGCAATTAACGCCAGGGAGGAGAATAGACTTTGCAGCAATAGCCATGGCAGTATCTGCCAAAGAGGCAATCACCCCTCCATGGATAGCGCCCATGGGGTTTGTCAGCCTTTTCTGGTAAGGCATCTTAATAACAGCCTTTCTGTTCCCTTTTTCTTCAATCTCTATACCCAAGAACCGTTCAAATGGAGCACGAGGTTTGGTATTCATTTTTCCTCCAAAAATTCCTGTACTTCTTTAATTTCAGAATGGATAATCTCTTCCGGTGTACCATAGGCAATGATTTTTCCATCACTCAATACACCTACTTTATCCACAATGCGAAAGACTGCAGGCACATCATGAGTAATAACAATACTAGTACCTTTTAAATGCCTCTGCATATCTGAGATAAGCTCATAAATAGCACTACCAGTGATGGGGTCAAGACCTATAGTAGGTTCATCATAAATAATAATTTCAGGCTCTAAGGCAATGGCCCTTGCCAGACCTACTCTCTTTTTCATACCACCAGAAAGTTCAGATGGCATCTTTTTTTCAATATCAAAAAGCCTTACCATTTCTAACTTTTTCTTTACTAATGTCTTTATTTCCTCTTCTTTTAAATTTCTATGTTCCCTTAAAGGGAAGGCCACATTTTCCTCTACTGTCATAGAGTCAAAAAGGGCAGATTCTTGAAAGAGCATGCCAAAACGGCGTCTTACCTTGTCTAAGGCCTTTTGTTTAAGCCTGGCTATATCTATACCATCTATAAGAATTTTTCCCTTGTCTGGCTTTAGTAAACCCACAATGTGTTTGATAAGCACTGTTTTTCCTTCACCGCTTTTGCCAATAATAGCAGTAATTCCCCTTTTTTCTATTTTTAGATTAATACCCTTTAGTACCTTAAGGTTGCCAAAAGACTTATATAAATCTATAATCTCAATCATAACAAAAAAGATAATCCCAAATCATTTAATAAGTCAAGTGCAACTTGAAAAATAGAAAAAAGTTCTTTAAAATGTGGCTATGCTTAAAAACTTCATAACGGAATTAGGCTCCATAACTATATTTTTTGCTAAAAGCATTAGCTATTTATTCACCCCTCCTTTTAGGGCCAGCCTTATATTTAAGCAGATGGAATTTGCAGGCATAAAGTCCTTTTTTGCAGTCATTATTACAGGTATATTTATAGGGATGGTAGTAGCCTTAGGGAGTTATGTAGGTTTTATGAAATTTGGGGCAGAGGAGTGGTTAGGCTCTACTGTAGCGTTGGCTGTAGTGGCCCAGCTTGCCCCGGTGATCACCGCCTTTGTGGTTTCTGCTAAAGTAGGGGCAGCCTATGCCGCTGAACTAGGTACTATGCGGGTTACTGAGCAGATAGATGCCTTAGAGGTAATGGCTATAAACCCCATCCAATATTTAGTTACGTCCCGCTTTTTGGCCTGCATTGTAATGATGCCAATACTTACTATATTTTGTGATGTAAGTGGTGTTCTGGCAGGCTATTTGGCCTCAACCAAGATTTTGGGTATAAATCCTGGGGCCTATATGTCTAATACCATTGAAGTTGTAGATTTTTCTGATATTCTAAGGGGCATACTTAGGTCAGTCACCTTTGGCTTTCTTATCCCTATTATTGCCTGTTATAAAGGGTTTTACACAAAAGGGGGGGCAGAAGGTGTAGGAAGGGCGGTTACAGAAACAGTAGTTATTTGCATTATAATTGTATTGATAGATAACTATGTCTTTACCTGCATCTTTAACTATTTAATATTTTGGCCATTTTAAAGGTACTGTCAAAAATAGTATGGAAAAAAGAGATAAAAATATGAAACCACAGAGAACACGGAAAAATTTAGAGAGCACAGAGAGGAGACAATCAAAAGATCCACAAGTTATTGATATTTAATGATTGCTCTGTGGTTCCCCTGTTAAATTTCCCTAGGGGAACCCTATTTAACAGGGTGAATCTGTGGTGAAATTTTGGCAATACCCCCATTTTAAAAAAGGAGGGAAGATATGAAAAATATAGGATTGCCTTTTAAAATAGGTATCTTTGTCCTTATAGGATTAATTGCCCTGGGTTATCTGACTATTAAGATAACAAAATACAAAAGATTGTTGGTCATGAAGGGATATGAGATTCATGCCATTTTTGATGATGCCTCAGGTATTAAGGCAAACAATTCAGTCTCTATGGCAGGTGTGAGGATAGGGCGAGTAAAGGAGATATTGCTTACAAAGGATGGAAAGGCAGATGTGGTTATGATTATAAAGCCTCATGTAAAGATTGCAAAGGATGCTGAGGCCAGGATTAGGGGCCATGGGATGGTAGGAACAAAATTTGTAGAGATTATTCAGGGTATGTCCTCTGAAATCGCAAAACCTCATAAAGTAATTACCAATACTACCTCTGTATCCAATGTAGATGAGGTTATAAACGATGCCAGCCTTACTTTAGACCATATAAATGATTATCTTGAATCAGAAAAAGAAAGTTTAAAACAGACCACAGAACACTTAAAAAAGGTGTCTTGTAATATGGATGATATTTTAGACAAAATAAATAAAGGCCAAGGTACATTAGGAAAGCTAATAAATGATGATGCCCTTTATTCCAAATTTAAAGACGAAGTAGACCGCCTAGATAATATATTAGTCAAGGTAGAAGATGGAAAGGGCACTTTGGGAAAATTGATAAATGATGAAGATTTTTACAATGAGGCCAGGGATACAATTGACCAGATAAATGAGATAGTAAGCGATATACAAAAAGGCAAAGGTACTTTGGGGAAACTGGTCAAAGACGAAACCCTTTATAACGATATGAAGGATGTCCTAAGGGACATAAAGAAGACTTCAGAAGTGGTAAAAGAACAGACCCCTATGAGTACCATTGGTACTGCTGTAGGCATTGCTAGGTAAATCCAGTTAGAAATTTCACACAGGGTATTATACCTCGTGTGAAAAGGAGATAATTTTTGGATACCATCCCCGTGCTGAAGTACGGGGCATTCTAACGGGGTAAACCCCGCAAATTGTTAAATAGTTGAATTGGCGATTTAACTAATTGTTGGGATCGGTGCTTAGTTTTGAAAAGAGACCTCTTTTTTGGGTGTATTTTTTTGTTTGTTTCGTTGTTTCCCCTTAGGACATATGCAGATATTTACCTCTCTCCTTTATTTAATTATCAATCAGGTAAAGAAACAAAAAAAGTTGATGCCTTAGGTCCTTTTTTTTCTTATTATCACACGCCAGAAAAAGAGGGGTGGGCCATAAGGCCCCTTATATCTTATCAAAGGGCGCCAGGAAAGACCTCCTGGCATTTTCTTTACCCCATCATAAGATATGAAAAAAAGAATGGTGAAAAGAGATACTTCGTTCCATTTTTTATTAAAAAACCTGGGAAAAATTACACAGAGATATTTCCATTTTTTTGGGGGAAAACAAAACAAGGTGAGAAATATGGAGGCTTTTTCCCCATTTATGGCAGGTTCAGAGAGCAATTTAATAGGGATGAGATTACTTTTGTGCTCTGGCCTATATACACCTATTCAAGAAAAGATAAAGAAAAGACCTATCGTATTATTTGGCCCTTATTTACCTATCGGACTGGAGGCAGAAGAAAGGCCATAAAATTTTTTCCCTTTTATGGCAAAGATGAAAGAAAGGGTGAATTTTCTAAAAGATATTATCTTTGGCCAATCATTTTTAATCAATATACAGACCTTGACACCTCTGAACCAAAACACTATTTTTCCATTTTCCCTTTTTATATCTCTCAAAAGAGCCCTTCTAGCCGCGACCTTACAATTCTTTGGCCATTCTTTCACTTTTATAGACGTGATGATTACAGGAGTTGGGACGCCCCCTGGCCTATTTTTGGTAAGTCAAAAGGGCCTAACCATAAGGAATTACGCATCTTACCATTTTATAGTTATAAAAAGACAAAAAACATAAAGAGCTTTTATATCCTATATCCTCTATATAAGCATGAATTAGACACTAATACAGAAGAAAAGATAGTTACTGATTATTATGTTTTCTTTAACCGCTATGAAAGAAGATATAATAAAGAAGGGGAGCTTACTTTAAAATTGTTTAAATTCTGGCCTATTTTTTATTATAGGTCACAGGCAGGAGAAGTAAAATCCTATTTTCCAGCTATATTACCTATAGAACACGAAGGATTTGAAAGAAATATTGCCCCACTACTTCGCATCTATTATCATGAGAGCGGATTGGGCTATGAATACACAAATCTATTATGGGGCACTTATAGATATAAAAGGACAGAGGAATTAGAATCAAGACATTTTTCATTTCTTTTAGGCATTGAGAAAAGGCCAAACTACAAAAAGGTTTCACTATTAGCTGGAATCTTCCAATACATAAGAGAGGAAAAAAGTAGATATTTTAAGATTTTTTACCTCTTAAAATTTTAAAGCCCGTGTTTAAATTGAGAAAATCTGATAAAAAATAGGCTAAATGGCAGAACAAGAGATTACAGGAAGGTTTCTTTATACTGTATATGCAAATCCTGATAGCCTTTTTTGTGTCCTTTCCTTCAAATCTAAGGGTTCAGATTTTACTGCTGTGGGAAATTATGACCCAGGGCTTTTAAAAGAGGGTGTTTTATATAACCTAAAGGGGCGGTGGGGGAAACATCCAAAATATGGAAAACAGTTTAGCTTTCACAGTTGTATTCCCTCCCTTTCAGACATCGATTCCATATACTTCTTCCTCTCCTCGGGTCTGGTAAAGGGCATTGGCCCAGTATTGGCAAAAAGGATAGTAGATGCATTTGGGAAAGATACCATAGCCATTATGGATGAAGCGCCTGAAAGACTTCTTGAGGTCTCAGGCATTGGTCTTATAAAGCTTGAGGATATAAAGCAATCCTGGAAAAGGGCCAGAACTATCCAGAGATTGGCTGCATTCCTTTCAAGATACCAAATTCCTTTAGGCTATGTATGGAAAATCTATAAGGCATATCAAGAAAGTGCTATTGAGGTAATCAATAAAGACCCTTATCAGCTTATCTATGATATAAGGGGAATAGGATTTAAAAAGGCCGATAACATTGCTAAAAATATAGGTTTTAGCCTCGATGACCCACGTCGGATTAGGGCTGGTCTGACTTTTACTATTCAGCAGGCCATAGAACACGGGCACTGCTTTCTTTATAGACATCAGTTGCTTTTTGAATCGTCTCAAACCCTAGGACTTTCAATAAATAAAATAGGTAAAATATTACAAAACATGGTTGGCAGTCATCTAGTGGCTGAAGAAGAAAGGCTATACCTTCCTGCATTTTACAAAATGGAGACAGTAGTAGCTAAAAGGATAGCATACATGGCTAAAAGCAAACCTAATGGGGAAATTTCCACTGATAAAATTGATTTTATTATTTCTAAGCTAGAAAAAGAGTCAGGAATTAGACTTTCCATTGAACAAAAAAATGGCGTTATCTCTGCACTTATTAGAAAAGTTTCTATCATTACTGGTGGGCCTGGAACAGGAAAGACCCAAACCATAAAATTTATCCTAAAATTAGCACAAATTAAGGAGTTTAAAGTTCTTCTTGCTGCCCCTACAGGAAAGGCAGCAAAGCGCATGGAAGAAGTTACAGGGAGAGAGGCCAAAACCATTCATCGTTTGCTTGAATATGACCCCAAGACAAATGAATTTAGGAAAAATGAAAAAAATCCATTAGATGCCCATATGATCATTTTGGATGAGGCCTCTATGATAGACCTACCACTCATGTATCACTTTTTAAAGACGGTGCCAGAGGGATGCTACCTCATCCTGGTAGGGGATGTGGATCAACTGCCAAGCATTGGGCCAGGCCTTGTGTTAAGGGATGTCATAGATTCTAATCTAGTTGAGATAACTAAGCTCACAAAGGTCTTTAGGCAGGCAGAAGGGAGCACCATTGTAAAAAATGCCCACAGGGTAAATCAGGGAATGTATATCATCCCTAAAGGAGGAGATTTTTTATTTATTTCCGAGGAAGATGAAAACAAAGCACTTGACCATCTAAAGAACGGAATTCTAAAGCTTATTAACATTCATGGTTTTGACCTTTATCAGGAAATACAGGTGCTTTCCCCTATGAAAAGGGGCACCCTGGGAACAGACAACCTTAACAAAGAGCTTCAGACACTAATCAATCCTCCTTTGCCTGATAAGCCAGAAATTTTGTTTATTACCAGAATGTTTAGACTAGGCGATAAGGTAATGCAAATAAAAAACAATTACAGCAAAGAGGTTTTTAATGGAGATGTGGGCAAAATAATAGAAATCGATAATGAAGAAGAAACAACTTATGTGGATTTTGGATGGGGCCCTATAAAATATGAAAGAACAGAATTGGATGAGCTCATTCTGGCCTATGCCTGCACAGTGCATAAATACCAAGGTTCAGAAGTAAAGTGTGTAATTATGCTGCTTCATATATCTCATTATATCATGCTTCAGCGTAATCTTTTTTATACAGCTATTACTAGAAGTAAAGAGCTATTTATTTTACTGAGCACGACAAAGGCTGTGGCTATATCGGTAAAAAATAATAAACCTGTGATAAGAAATACATATTTAAAAACCAGGATCCAGTCATGCTACCAGGGTGGGTAGAGATAGACTTATCTGCTATTAAACATAATTTTAAGGCCATAAAGGAATTTGTAGGCCCTAAGATCAAAATCATGCCTGTGGTTAAGGCCGATGCCTATGGCCATGGCATGATTCCTGTATCTAAGACACTCATAGATGAAGGGGCAGATTTTTTGGCAGTAAGCTATGTAGAAGAAGGTATAGAGTTAAGGAAAGCAGGCATTTCTATCCCTATTATCATTTTATTGGGCATATCCCCTAAAGATACAGAGATAGTGTCCTCTTATAAATTAACCCCAGTGATTTACACTATTGAATTGGCTGAGGCTTTGTCAGATACAGCCAAAGAAAATAAAAAAGATATACCTATTTATGTAAAGGTTGATACAGGTATGGGGAGATTGGGCATCTTTTATAAGGACGGTATATCTTTTTTAAGTACCCTGAGAAAATTGCCTGGTTTAGACCTTAAGGGTTTGACATCTCACTTAGCTGTAGCAGAAACAGACCCTATATTTACCCAAAAACAGATAAGCAGATTTAAAAAAATTATTGAAGAGGCCAAAAATTTGGGCATAGACCTCAAATATAGCCACATCGCTAATAGTGCTGCTGCACTTCAGGACAAAGAAAGCCATTTTCAAGTAATCCGACCAGGTCTAAGTATCTATGGCATTTATCCTACTGAGGCATTGCATAAAAAAATTGCTCTCAAGCAGGCCATGAGTTTTAAAACAAGAATAATCTACCAAAAAAAATTACCTCCAAAAACAGGCATCAGTTATGGCCATACCTTTGTCACTGATAAAGAGACAAGGGTGGCAGTTTTACCTATAGGTTATGACCATGGGTTATATAGAAGCCTTTCTAATAAAGGAGAGGTTTTAATAAGGGGAATACGTGCCAGGATTCTGGGTACTGTATGCATGCACCTTACCATGATAGATATAACCCAAATTCCTGATATTGATGTAGAAGAAGAGGTAGTAGTCCTGGGAAAACAGGGGGAAGAGGTCATTACTGCTGAAGAAATCGCCAAAAAGGCTGGTACTATCAGTTATGACATAGTTTGTGCCCTTGGCTCAAGAAATCCAAGAAGGTATCTAAACAGTAGTGGGTAGTAGTTAGATAGTCAGTTGTTAGCACCCAAACCACAAAAAATTGTAACCGTTCACCATTTTTCTATTTACCCCCACACCAAACTTTTTGGTGTGAGGGTTTACCGCAGAGAACGCAGAGCACAAAAGCAAAGCATTTTTTAAATCCTTATTTTTCTCTGCGTCCTCTGTGCACTCTGCGGTGAACGATTACAAAAAATTGTTAAACAAGGTAAAACTTAACACTTTGGGCTTTATTCTTCAGCATTTTGAGAGTACCAAAATTTTTCTTGACATT
>CAZNJP010000020.1:0-19036 GCA_964573345.1 uncultured Syntrophobacter sp.
GGGCATTCGTTGTTACAAGTGTGTAGATGGACACTCTGCGGTATTCAGATTAAAGAACCATATAGACAGGTTGTTCAATTCTGCCCATGCAATGCTTATGAAAATACCTTTTACTAAAGAAGAGATTGTTAGTGCTATCTTTGAAACCCTAAAGACCAATGGGCAAGGGGAGGCCTATGTAAGGCCCATTGTATTTATTGGTGAAGGGGCAATGGGGGTTCATCCCCAAGATAATCCTGTACGTGTAAGCATTATTACCTGGCAGTGGGGGGCCTATTTAGGAGAAGAAGGACTAAATAAAGGAATAAGGGTAAAAACATCTTCTTTTACTAGGCATCATGTAAATGTGATGATGACAAAGACAAAGACCTGTGGAAATTACGTCAATTCTATCCTGGCAAAAATGGAGGCAATAAATGCAGGCTATGATGAGGCAATTATGTTAGATACAGAGGGTTATGTATGTGAGGCCACCGGAGAAAATATCTTTATTGTAAAAAATGGCAAATTAAAAACACCCCCACTTCTTTCCATATTAGAGGGGATTACTAGAGATAGCATAATCACCTTGGCAAAAGATTTGGGCTATCAAGTTACAGAACAAAGGTTTACTAGAGATGAACTATACATAGCAGATGAGGCATTTCTTTGTGGCACAGCAGCAGAAATTACACCAATCCGAGAGGTGGATGACAGGCAGATTGGGACAGACCCACCAGGGCCCATTACTCAAAGGCTGCAAGGGCTCTATTTTGATATAGTCCATGGAAGGGAAGAAAGGTATTTACACTGGTTAAACTTTGTAGAATGAACGAGGGAAAAAGTTGTATAATGGTTAAATTGTTGATTCATTAAATCGCTGAGCAGTTAAGGTTTTTTCTTCCAAGTTTCAAAATCTTTAAGGATTTCTTCCTCACTCAGGCCTTTTTTTATTCCAGCTATCGTTTGAGATGGTAATCCTTTAGGATTAATAATTAGTTATAATTATAAGATAATAGGCTACCTACTTGAAACAGCTTCTTTCGTCCTTTCTCCTTCAGTTACAATGAGTTCTGCAATCCTCTTTAGGGCTTCAGCCATCTCTCTTCTTGCCTCTTGCTGCCCCCTATCTACCCGAGCGAGCATCTCCCTTGTAGCCTGACCTTGCCTTTCTATCATCTCCCTTGTAGCCTGACTTTCTTTTCTAAGAATACGATTATTAATTAATGCATAGAAAGTAAGAAACACACCAAGGACCGTGGCCGATGTTCCTGTAATAGTTATTAAATCCCAAATACCCATAGTTTCTTCCCTTTTTCATTTAATATATACAATAACTATTTAAAATTCAAGGTGAATTTTGGCCGTCTTCTATATTTAAAAACAAAGGCTGCCTGCCCGTGGTTTTTGAATCCTTTTCCATACTTTAAGCCTAATTCATCATTGAAAAATCCCACATTTTTGTTTAATTTAAGTCTATTATGCTAAGGCCACTCGGAATAAAAGACATAGCATCAAAGAGAAATAGTTAGAAATGAGCATTGATATCTTGATTTACAATGGGGAAATTCTAACCCTCAGTCCCTATATGCCCTTTTTAAATCCTGGATATTTGGCTATTGGTGAAGGAAAAATCATAGATTTAGGAAGAGGGCACCCCAGAGATGCCATATTAATGCAAGCAAAAAAATCTATTAATGCAAATGGTAAATTGGTTATGCCTGGACTGATTAATTCCCATACCCATGCTGCTATGAGTATATTCAGGGGTTTGGTAGATGATTTACCTTTGGATGATTGGCTTAAACGCATATTTTCTTTAGAAAAGAATTTTGTAAATGAGGAATTTGTTTATTGGGGAAGTCTACTTTCGGGCATAGAGATGATAATGACAGGCACTACCTGCTTTGCCGATGGATATTTTTATGAAGGTGCTGTGGCAAAGGCATGTCTAGAACTGGGCATAAGGGCAGTATTGGCACAGGGAATCATTGATTTTCCTACACCGGATGTGCCAGAGCCAAGTGAAAATTTGAGGGTTGCAGAAGATTTTTTAAAGACATGGAGGAATTGTTCCCTTATTTTTCCTGCAATATTTGTCCATGCACCTTATAGTTGCTCTACCAAGACCATAAAAGGGGCCAAGGAACTGGCAAGGGATTATAAAACACTGTTTTTTATCCATACAGCAGAGACAAAGTGGGAGCTAGAAAAGATTAGAAATGAATATGGAGAAACTCCTGTTTCCTATCTTTATAAATTAAATATATTGGATGAGGATACAGTATTGGTTCATGCAAATTGGGTAAGTAAAGAAGAAATTGAGATTTTAAAAGGCACAGGCACCAAGGTAGTCCATAATCCTAAAAGCAATATGAAGTTAGGTTCGGGGCTTTCTCCAGTACCTGATTTACTTAAGGGTGGTATCATTGTGGGTCTGGGTACAGATAGTTGTGCCAGTAATAATAATCTTGATTTGTTTCAAGAAATGGACACCGCAGCCAAGGTGCACAAGGGATGGAGAAAGGACCCTACTGTTATGCCTGCAGAAGAGGTATTAAATATGGCTACAACTTATGGGGCAAGGGTTTTGGGATTAGAAGAAAAAATAGGCTGTTTAGAAAAAGGTAAGGATGCAGATATTGTCTTGATAGATTTAAATCACCCTCACCTTTTCCCCATTTACAATCCCTATTCTCATATTGTTTATGCAATGAAGGGAGCAGATGTAGACACAGTTATTATCCAAGGGAAGATTGTTATGGAAAACAGAAAGATTGCATCTGTCTCTACACAAACCGTTATAGAAAATGTCATTTTATTAAGCGAGAGGATAAAAAGGTCATTAGGAATAAAACTCGATTAAGGAAGATAAATAGAGACTGCTAGAGATTAGAAGATAGCTCACCTGCCTGCAGGAGCGCAGCTATATGCAGGTCAGGTGAAGTGATTGGTTAGGCAATTTTATGGTGCAAACATGTTTTTGTTTCTCCCTTTTCTGTTATGGGAAGTCTAAATTTAATAAATTTAAGTTTGACCCTAATCCTCTCCTAATTCTCTCTTTCTTCAAAATATTGACAAATAATTCTATATAGTTATACTTTCCTAAAAAAGGTAAAATTTTTAAAAAGGAGGTTTAACAAATATGGCTACTGTTAAAACCCTATCTAAAGGACAGATAGTTATTCCTGTAGAGATTAGAAAGAAATATAATATCAAGCCTGGTTCGGAAATGCAGGTTGTTGAATATGGTGGAATAATCTATCTCATCCCGCCTGTGGAAGATTCCATCAAAGCAGCATGTGGTTCGTTACCTCCAAAACCTTCTCTTTCTGAACGATTACTTAAAGAGAGAGGTGGAGATTTTTTGAAGTGAGATCGAAAAAAAGCTATATCTTTGATAGCCATGCATTGCTTAAGTTCTTCCAAAAAGAGGAAGGATATGAAAAAGTTTTAGAACTCCTTGAAAACATAAAGAAAAATAATCTAGTAAAATACCTTAATGCCATTAATCTTGGTGAGATTATATACATTACAAAAAGAGAATTTGGTGACCAGAGGAAGTTAGAAATATTAGCTCATATTGAAAGATTAGATTTTTCAATCCTTTCCGTCCCTAATAGTTTAATCTTTAAAGCTGCTGAATATAAAGCAGAATACCCTATCTCATATGCAGATTGCTTTATTGTAGCTTCTGCTCTTGAACACGACGTCATAATTGTTACAGGTGACCCTGATTTTAAAAAGGTGGAGCATCTTGTCAAAATAGTATGGGTGTAGTTAAAGACATCTTTTGTCTTAGAATTGATAGAATCACAAATTTAGAAAAATATCAATTAATAATTTACAATTGCGGGTCAATCATCTTAACCCTCGAGAAACTGTAAATTTAAGAATCTATCCACTAAAAAATGGAATATCTGAAATTAGATTCTGGTGTTGTAATGAAAAATTAATTGATGTCCAGAAAATTAAAAATACCGACTTGAAAGATGTGCACTTTTAATTCTTGAAAGGTGCACTTTTAAATTTTAGCTAACACAAATCTTTCTTTATCGATTTTGTATTAGTTAAACTATTTAACCCTTCATGGTTTTAACCCGATAAACCCAACAAACGGGGTAAACCCCGTTAGATAGTAAATACGGTAGAGCTCATAATTCTCCAGAAGTAGAGACTTGATGGGACTGATTAAAAGGGCGAATCTTTTATCTAACGGGGTAAACTCAACAAACTTTCATGCAAGAAATGCTTGACATTGGTTAAACAAAGAATATACTATCCAAAATGCAGATTAATTGGCAAGTTTTACCTAGAGAAGCTAATCGTGCTAAAAAATTGGCCAATGCTCTAAAAATCCCTGTTTTGATTGCGCAGTTGTTGCTCAATCGCGGTTTAGAAGAACCAGCTCAGGCTCATCACTTCCTTTTCCCAAAGCTTTCAGATTTGCATAATCCCTTTTTACTTAAGGACATGGATAAGGCAGTCTCTCGGATAGGCCAGGCCATAGCAAATCAGGAGAAAATTGTAATCTATGGTGACTATGATGTAGATGGATTAACTGGCACAGCCCTCATTCATCACTTCTTAGGCCAGCTTACTCCTCATGTAGATTGTTATATTCCACATCGCATCCATGAAGGCTATGGCCTAAATATAGAGGCTGTAAAAAAGATGGCTGCTCAAGGTTTTAGCTTAATAATTACCACAGATTGTGGGATTAGTGATAATGAAGCAATTTCCTTGGCAAGGCATTTGGGGTTAGATGTGATTGTAGTAGACCATCACCAAGCGCTTCCTGATCTGCCTCCAGCCTATGCCATTATTGACCCCAAACAACCTGGCTGCCGTTTTCCCTTTAAAGAATTGGCAGGGGTTGGGGTAAGCTTTAATTTAATCATTGCCTTAAGGCAATATCTAAGAGACAATGGTATATGGGAAGGAAAGAAGATACCTAACTTAAAGGCTTATCTTGATTTGGTAGCCTTGGGCACAATTGCAGACATTGTACCTTTAATAGATGAGAACAGAATTTTGGTAAAATCCGGGCTAGAGGTATTAAAAGAAACAACAAGACCTGGGCTCCAGGCATTAAAGGGAGTCAGTGGACTTAATCATAAATTAAACGCCTGGGATGTGGCCTTTAGGCTAGCCCCCAGGCTTAATGCCGCAGGGAGAATAGCTGAACCAACCTTGGCCTTAAGGCTCTTAATTAGCAAAGATACACATGAGGTTCAAAACTTGGCAGAGCAGCTTAATCAGTTGAATCAAGAGCGACAAAAGATAGAAGAAAGGGTCTGGCGAGAGGCAAATAAATTAGTGAAGGACACAGGCCATTGTGTGCTGACACATTCAAATTGGCATCCAGGGGTGATAGGCATTGTGGCAGGTAGGCTAACCGAGGCCTTTAATCAACCCACTATTTTAATTAGCCTCTGGCAAGGACAGGGTAGGGGCTCAGGACGCAGCTTAAATGGCTTTAATCTATACCAGGCCTTGCGCAGTTGCGCCTCACACCTTAAGTCTTATGGTGGGCATGAACAAGCGGCTGGCTTAAAAATTATGCCTGAAAATTTAGAAAAATTTATTAACCAGTTTGAGGAACTGGTGAAGGACGGCCTTAAAGATCACCTCCCAAAACTTTATGTGGATACAGAAGTAGACCTGGCAGAAATTAATCGCAATTTTCTAGAGTATTTAACCCTATTTGAACCATATGGTCTAGGCAATCCAGAACCTACCTTTTGTAGTAAACCCATAAAAATCAAGCAATCAACTACAGTGAATGAAAGGCATTTAAAACTATTAGTAAGCCAGAATGATACTGTGTTTGGGGCCATTGGCTTTAATTTGGTTCATTTCCATCCTTTGCCACCAGATATTAAAATAGCATTTGTGCCCTACCAGGAAAATTGGCAGGAAATGCAGCTTATTAAACTAAAAATAAAAGATATCAAGCTACCTTAAAACTTAAACGTAATTCGTTAATTTGTTGAATGGTTAATTCGTCAAATCATTTAACAATTTGACTATTTCACAATTTAACGAGTCTATGAATCTAACCATTTAACGATGTGACCTATGAGGGTTATTACAGGAAAATATAAGGGGCACAAGCTATTTGTCCCTGAAGGTTTAAAGATTAGGCCCACTTCAGATTTAGTGAAAGAGGCCATTTTTGATATACTGAATTTAGATTGGTACAAAAAATGTGTCTTGGATCTATTTGCTGGAACAGGAAGTCTGGGTATAGAGGCCTTAAGTCGTGGTGCAGATAAAGTAGTATTTGTAGACAGTTCCATTAAGTCTATTAAAGGTATTGAAAAAAATGTAGTTTCCTTATTTATCTCCCAAGCACTAATCATTAAAAGGGATATAACAAAAGGGCTTAATTTTTTAAAGAAATGGGGCCCATTTGATGTAATATTTATAGATCCACCTTATAAAAAGGGACTGGTAGAAAAGGTATTGAAGTTGCTATTAAAAACACCTAATATAGTAAATACGGAATCAATTTTGGTAATTGAGCATCATTTTAAACAAAATTTTTTAGTAGACCCTTTTATGCTTCAAAAAAGGCGAGAATATGGTCAAACTGCTATAAGCTTTTTAAAATTAGGGGACAATTAGTTATGGAAAAAAGGATTGCAGTTTATGCGGGCTCCTTTGATCCTATTACCAATGGGCACCTAAGTCTAATCAGAAGGGCACTAGAGATCTTTGATAAGCTCATTGTAGCTATCGCTGTAAACGGTGACAAAAGGCCTTTATTTACAGTAGAAGAGCGTCTAGAGATGATAAGAAAGGGTATTAGAGAAAAGATAAAGGATTATGAAAGGGTGGAAGTAGATGCATTTGAAGGGCTGTTAGTAGACTATACCGCTAGTAAAAGCGCAAAGGTAATCTTAAGGGGGCTTAGGGCCGTTTCTGATTTTGACTATGAGTTGCAGTTGGCTTTGATGAACCGCCGCCTAAATCGAGATATTCAGTCTGTATTCCTTATGACCGATTTTAGATGGCTATTTTTAAGCTCTACCATTGTCAAAGAAGCTGCCCAATATCGCGGAAATATAAAGGGATTAGTACCAGAGATTGTGGTAGAGAAATTAAAGGAGAAGTTTGGGTCTAAAGAAAAATAATAATTATTCCTCTAAGGGCAGCCTGGGGGCGTCTGACCAAAGACTTTCAAGGTCATAATATCTGCGGATGGGCTCATAAAAGACATGGATTATCAATTCATCATAATCTAATAAAACCCATTTTCCTTGAGTGAGTCCCTCTATTCCTAAAGGGCGATGTCCATTACTTTTCATATTTTTTAAAATAGCCTCTGCAATACTCTGCACATGGCGATCAGAATTCCCACTAATGATAAGAAAATAATCAGTGATGTTAGAAAGTCCCCTTAGGTCTAAAAGTACAATGTCTAAGGCCTTCTTACTGGTAGCCGCCTTCAAGCTGACTACCACTTTCATATTTTCCATAAACCCCCTTTTTATAAATATATTCCTCTACAGACGTTGGGACTAGATAACGGATAGAAAGACCTCTCTTTATAAGATTCCTGATAAGTGTAGCAGAGATGTTTAATAGGGTTATTTTGCGATAAAAGACCTTTAAGGCACCTGGTAGAGAAAATACACCTTCATCTTTATTATATTCTACATCCTTAAAAATTTTTCTTAAGACTTCGCTTACATGGGTTTCATCAAAACCAGGCCTAGAAATTATAACAAAGTGGGCCAAAGAAAAAAGTTGTTTATATAACCTCCAGGTCTCGATCTCTAAAAATGCATCTAAACCTAATATAAAATAAAATTTTGCTTCAGGATAAAGGCTATTTAGTTCTTTTAATGTATCTACTGTATAAGATTTACCAGGGCGTTTCCCTTCCATGTCTAATACATCAAAGTGTGGGTTTGCTTGAATGGCCAATTTTACCATTTGATAACGATGGTAAAAAGTGGGTAAATCATCTGCCCGATGAGGTGGTATGCCTGAGGGAATAAAGAAGATTTTATCTAATAAAAAACCCTGGTATACTTCTTCAGCAGCACGTAAATGTCCTACATGGATAGGATTAAAAGTACCGCCTAGGATACCGAATTTCACTCCTTTACTTTTATTAACCTCTAATTTGCCCTTGTCCAAAAACAATAAATTTAGTAGTTGTTAATTCCTCTAGCCCCATAGGGCCATAGGCGTGTAGCTTGGAGGTACTGATTCCTATTTCTGCCCCTAGCCCTAACTGGTTTCCATCATTAAACCTGGTAGATGTATTTACCAAGACTACTGAGGCATCTACCTTCTCTAAAAATTTCCAGGCATTTTGATAATCAGAAGTCACAATGGCCTCTGTATGATTTGAACCATATTTGGCAATATGGGAAATGGCCTCATCCACACCTTTTACTACCTTCACAGCTAAAATTAAATCAAGATATTCCATGGGCCAATCTGTTTCTGTAGCAGGCTTAGCAGAAGGAAATATCTGGCAGGTCTTAGGACAACCCCTAATTTCTACCCCTGCCTTCTTAAATCGGTTTAACATAGAGGGTAAAAATGCCTCGGCAATATTCTCATGAACCAGCATAGTCTCCATGGCATTGCAGACACCAGGGCGCTGAACCTTGGCATTAAAACAAACTTCTTCTGCCAATTTTGAATCTGCCTTATCATCTACATATGTATGACAAACCCCTTTATAGTGTCTAAGAACAGGTATTCTTGCATTTTCTGTAACAAATCTAATAAGACCCTCACCGCCACGTGGGATGATTAAATCAATATAGTTTTCTAATTTTAACAAGTGTAAAATGACCTCTCTTTCTGTAGTGGGGACTACTTGGATGACCTTTTCAGGCAGCCCTGCCTTTACTAATGCCCCTTGCATTAGTTTTCCTAAATAGAGATTAGAGTTTATGGCCTCAGAGCCACCCCTTAAAATGACACTATTTCCTGATTTTAAACATAATACTGCTGCATCTACAGTGGCATCAGGGCGTGCCTCATAGACCATGGCAATCACCCCTAATGGGATGCGCATCTTTCCTACCTTTAGACCATTGGGTCTTTGCCACATCCTTACAATAGCGCCTACTGGGTCAGGGAGTGATATAACTTCAGAGATACCATTTGTCATACCAGAAATCCTTGCCTCATTTAGTGTAAGCCTATCAATCAATGCCTGGGACAAGCCCTTTTCCTTTGCAAAGCTTATATCCTTTGTATTCTCATTAAGCAGTTCACTTTTATTTTCTTTTAATGCTTTTGCTATTTCCATTAAGGCACTATTTTTCTTGTTAGTGCCCGCGGTCTTCATTATATTTGATGCAGATTTTGCATCCTTTGCCATTTGAACTATCTCTTCCATCTTAGCCATTTATTTAGCACAATATTTAGAAATAGGCAAGAACATTATTTTTTGCAATTGGCAAAGCGATAGTATTTTTACCAGAATTTTTTGAGATGTTACGATTCATCAGGAAAAATATCAGAATGGAAAAGGCAAACATCTCTTTCGGATAAAATTTTGCGGGGTTTGTCTATGACGGGATAAAAAATCTTCAGAAAAGCTAATTTTCTTAAGATGTCTTACTAAGTTAGTACAAATTCAGCAAGTTCCGTGCCAACTTCTCTCTAATTTTGGGTTTCTTTTGACATTTCTTGCCTCCTTTGGAAAAATTTATTGTTATTATTTTGTTTCAGTATATATGTAATATATCACTTCTGCCTGTAATTGCAAGCAAATAATACTAAAATGTTAATCTCTTAAGTCAATGGCATTGAGTTTTGACTTTGACGAGGTCCTAGAATTCAATAGCTTAAAACTTGACAGGGGAAAGTGGCCAGGATAGTAAGTTATATGCCTATTGCAAGGGAGGCCTGGGCCACCAAATTCGGTATGATTCTAGCTACTGCCGGGGCGGCGGTAGGTTTGGGAAATCTGCTGCGATTTCCTGTTCAGGCCAGCCAACACGGTGGAGGCGCCTTCATGATACCTTACTTTTTGTTTTTAATCATTATGGGCATCCCCATGATGTGGGTAGAGTGGACTATTGGGCGATTGGGTGGAAAACATGGACATGGAACTACCCCAGGCATATTTCAAATCTTGTGGTCTCACCCTTTAGCAAAATATCTAGGTGTGTTTGGTCTTGTAATCCCTTTGATTTTGGGCATCTATTACCTTTATGTCTGCTCTTGGACATTGGCCTTTGCCTTTTTCTCCCTTACCAAGGCCTATTTTGGCCTAAATGATTTGCAAAGTATGAGTAACTTTTTAAAGAGTTTTCAAGGAATAGAAAAGGGAATGTTCTCTTCTATATGGCCTGCCTATACATTTTTTCTTATAACATTTTTTACCAATTTTATTATCTTATACCATGGCTTAGGGAAAGGTATAGAGAGGCTTTCTAGATGGGCAATGCCTGCACTTTTTCTTATTGCCATTGTACTTATGATAAGGGCCTTAACATTGGGTACTCCAAATCCCTCCTATCCAGATAGGAGTTCCTTGGCAGGCCTAGGCTTTTTGTGGAATCCCAATTTTTCTGAGCTAAAAAATGCAAGTACTTGGTTAGCTGCTGCAGGACAAATCTTTTTTACCCTAAGTTTGGGATTGGGCACAATTCAGTGCTATGCTAGCTACCTGAGAGAAAGAGATGATATAGTGCTATCTGGCCTCACTGTAACCTCGTTAAATGAGACAGCAGAGGTAATTTTTGGGGCTTCTATTGCTATACCCGCTGCAGTAGCCTTTTTTGGCATAGCCCAGATATCTAAAGGCGGGGCATTTGACCTTGCCTTTCTTTCTACCCCACTAGTGCTTACCCATTTGCCATTAGGACAGATTTGGGGATTCCTCTGGTTTTCCTTACTTTTCTTTGCTGGACTTACTTCATCGGTATCCATTATTCAGCCATGTATAGCCTTCCTTATAGATGAATTAAATATACCCTGGAAAAGGGCTGTTGTAATAATGGGTATTTTTTCATTTATACCAATACAGATGGTCATCTTCTTTTTAAAATATGGTTTTTTAGATGAGTTGGACTTTTGGATTGGTACAATGAGTCTACCTATATTGGGAACCATAGAGGTCATTCTTTTTGGTTGGGTTTATGGAATTGATAAAGGATTTTCTGAAATGCACAAAGGTGCATGGCTTAAAGTGCCTGGCATTTACCGCTTTATCCTTAAATATATAACACCTACTTGCCTTATTATCATATTTTCAGTTTGGCTCTTCCAAGACGGGGTAGATGTCCTGCTTTTAAAAGGGGTCTCTGCCTGTGACCGCCCATATAGGCTTTTGGCTCGAGGCCTAATCCTGTTTTACTTTTTATTAGCTATTTGGTTAATCCATTTGGTATGGAGGAAAAGGGCATGAATCTTTCTGGCTGGATATTTTTGGCCCTAGTATGGTCCGGCATTATTGGCCTTAGTATATTTTGTTTTAAAAGGTATTTTAAAATGATTAATAAGTCAAAAAATAAGGAATATACCGATTAGTGTTATTATACGTCGCTAGGGAGTTTTAACTAAAGTTCTTTACTGTCTTTATCAATATAGGTATGGAGGTTAACTCCATTATGATGGCAAATATAATTACATATTTAACAGAAAAATCATACAATATTCCCATTAAAGCACTTCCCATAAACCAGGAAACTCCATACATAGTGTTAAATATACCATAGGCCAAACCCCTGCGGGCAATTGGAGTCAAGTCAGCAATTGCTGCACGCATAATGGTCTCTTGCATCCCCATTACAGCACCCCAAATAATAATACCTATTAAGGCAAAATTATAATCATAAGAAAACGAGAGAATTGGTACTAAGATGGTAAATAAAGGGATGCTGATTAAAGATATTAGCCCAACCCTGTCATATACCTTGCCAATGATAAGGGCCACTACAGCATCTATACCCATGGCCACTGCATAGAAGATAGGAATTTGGGTATTTGAAATTACAGATTTTATCTTGAAATGATAAGAGATTAACTGAAAATTTGCATAGCCTGTCACACTCAAAAATGTAAAAAGGGTATAAAGCCAGAAGATCCTAGGGAGTTTGCCATTGTCTGTTTTTATAGCAGAGGTTTCAAGTCTTGTAGGCAAAGGGTATTTTTTTCTAGCTATTATAAGAACTAACAGAGTTAAAATGGCAGGTATCCATAAGATAAAAAAACCTTCTCTATATCCTCCTTTTAGATAAAACACAAAAGAAAATATGAGTGGGCCGATAATGGCACCTATTTGGTCTAATGCCTCATGAATACCAAATCCAAAACCCCTACCTATTTGTTTAGTGGCGTGTGAGAGTATGGTGTCCCTGGCAGGGGACCTAATGGCCTTTCCCATACGCTCTAAGACGATAAGGATGGCAGCAATTTCCCAATAGTTAGCCAGTGAAAGCAGTGGGATAGAAAGGATGAGCCCATATCCCACAAACATCATGATCCAATATCCTCTTGTCTTATCTGAGATGTAGCCAGATAATAGCCTTAATCCATAGCCGATAAATTCACCAAAACCTGCTACAAAACCCACTACTGTAGCACTTGCCCCCAAAGTAAAAAGAAATGGGCCAGTGATACTCCTTGCCCCTTCATAGGTGATATCCCCAAACAGGCTCACAATCCCTAAAAGGATAATGAATTTAAGGGCCCCTCTTTGATTGATTATTTTTTTCAAAATTCTTACTTTATTTATTGATTAAAAATTTGATTGTTTATAATTAAAAAATGACAAATGTCAAAGTAAGCCCAAATTCTAAATGAACAAAACTTAACTTAAGCCACAAATTTGCACAGATAAACGCAGATTATCAGGATTTTAAACCTGTTCCTGACAGGTTCAGGAATATAAAGATATTTTCTGCCTTCCAGCCCATAGGGCTTACAGGCCGGAGGGGGTATCCGCGAAAATCTGTTGCAAATTTTATAATTTGGCAAGGTTCCCCAAAAGCAGAAAGCTGGATTTGTGAAGGGAATGCATTCTATATGTACAAATGGGTTTCAGATGACAGGAATGGTGATGGTAAAACCACTATTGACGAAGTGCAGAGGTGTATAAATCAGTTCTTAGGCATATCTCCAGTTGAGCCTTGCAATGATCTAAATGATGATGGTCACGGAAAAACAAGCTCAAGAGATCATTTAGCATCACTATGATTCAATCAATATATTTCTAATAAAATCTTGTCAAGGTAGAAAAAAAGCAAAAAAATTCCTATTTTGACCTTTATTTACAAACCTATCTCTTTATTTTATAAAGAGTCTAAATCTATGATTAGTCGCAGAAAAACGAGGCAAATTTGTGTAGGAAATGTGAATATAGGTGGAGATGCACCTATAGTAGTGCAGTCTATGACTACTACCCACCCTAAGGATATAGAGGCTACAATAAATCAAATAAGAAGTCTGGAAGATGTAGGATGTGAGATTGTTAGGATAGCTATTCCTGATGAATCGGCTATCAAGGCCATCTCTGTTATTAAAAAAGAAATAAAAATTCCCCTTATTGCAGATATCCATTTTGACTACAGGCTTGCAATTGATGCCATAAAAGCCGGAGCCGATGGCACAAGGATCAATCCAGGAAATATTGGTAAAAGAGGCATTAAGGCAATAGTAGAAGTGGCAAAGGATTATAATGTCGCCTTACGTATTGGTATAAATAGTGGCTCTTTGGAAAAGGTATTTTTAAAAAAATATGGTGGCCCAAGGCCCGAGGCAATGGTAGAAAGTGCCTTAAAGGCCATCCACTTTGTAGAAAAGTTAAATTTTTATAATTTCAAAATCTCACTTAAATCCTCTAGTGTTTTAGATACTATTTCTGCCTATCACCTACTTTCAAAAGAGGTTGATTATCCATTTCATTTAGGGGTAACAGAGGCAGGCCCACCCTTAAGGAGTGCTGTAAAATCAGCCATTGCCTTAGGTACATTACTTCAAGAGGGAATAGGGGATACTATTAGGGTCTCAGTGACAGGGGATCCAAGTATTGAAATAAAGATTGCCTATGAAATCCTGCGTAGTCTTGGTCTTTGTAAAATGGGCATTGATTTGATTAGCTGCCCTACATGTGGGAGGTGCCAGATTAATTTGATAAAATTGGTGGAGGAAATAGAAGATGGGCTTAAGACAATAAAAGCACCATTAAAAGTGGCAGTAATGGGCTGTATAGTGAATGGGCCAGGGGAGGCAAAGGAGGCAGATATAGGAATTGCAGGAGGGAAGGGGGTCGGCATTTTGTTTAAAAAGGGAAAGGTGATAAAAAAGATAAAAGAGGGGCAATTGGCAAAGGTATTGATAGAGGAAGTAAAAAAGGAAATAGCCCATGCGATTTTCTAAATTTTTTATACCAACGTTAAAAGAGGCCCCGGCAGAGGCTGAAATCATAAGTCATAAGCTGATGTTAAGGGCAGGGATGATTAGGAGGTTGGCTTCAGGCATCTATTCTTATCTTCCACTTGGACTTATGGCCTTAAGGAAGGTAGAAAATATCATCCGCGAAGAGATGAATAGGGTAGGGGCACAAGAATTACTTTTGCCTATGGTACAACCTGCGGAGCTTTGGCAAATGTCAGGACGCTGGCACCAATATGGAAAGGAGCTTTTGCGTTTAAAGGATAGACATAATAGAGACCATTGTTTAGGGCCTACGCACGAAGAGGTAATTACAAATCTAGTAAGGTATGAAGTGCGCTCTTATAGAGATTTACCAATAAATCTTTATCAAATTCAAACCAAGTTTAGGGATGAAATTAGGCCAAGGTTTGGGTTTATACGTTCCAGAGAATTTATCATGAAGGATGGATATAGTTTTGATGTAGATGATCAAGGAGCAGAAAAGACTTACCAATTGATGTATGAGGCATATGATAGGATCTTTAGCCGTTGTGGTTTGACTTTCAGGGTAGTTGAGGCAGAAACAGGAGCCATTGGTGGAAGTTTTTCACACGAATTTATGGCAATATCAGATGTGGGAGAAGATACTATCGTATATTGCAAACATTGTTCCTATGCAGCTAACATAGAAAGGGCAGAGGTAAAAGATATCAAATTTTCTAAAGAGAAACAAAGGCCAATAGAGGAGGTTTATACACCTGGACATAAAACAGTAGATGAGGTCACTTCTTATTTAAATGTAAAATCTGAAAAGATTGTAAAGACACTTCTATATCTTTCAGATGGCAGGCCTATGGCAGTTCTGGTAAGGGGAGACCATGAAATTAATGAAGCAAAGCTTACCCGCCTTTTAGGTTGTGAGAGTTTAACTATGGCTCCACCTACTGTTGTAGGGGAGATCACAGGTGCAGCAGTTGGATTTGCAGGGCCTGTAGGATTAGATATAAAGATAGTAGCAGATAATGCAATTAAAGGGATGAAAAATTTCATAAGCGGGGCGAATAAAACAGATTATCACTCTATAAATATAAATCTAGGCCGTGATTTTGAAGTAGCGATGTTCGGCGATATTCGTTTTGTTACAAAGGGGGATATTTGTCCTAGGTGTGGTGGGGAACTTGTATTTAAAAGGGGGATTGAGGTAGGGCATGTATTTAAATTGGGTACAAAGTATAGTCAGGCATTAAAGGCCACTTATTTAGATGAAAAAGGTAAAGAACAATATATGGTAATGGGTTGCTATGGAATTGGGGTAGGACGCACTTTGGCTGCTATTATTGAGCAAGACCATGATGAACATGGTATCATTTTCCCCTTTTCTGTGGCCCCATTTTCCATTCACCTTTTGCCAATAGATTTAAAAAAGCCAGAAATTGCAAGTACCGCTGAAAGGATTTATCAAACACTAAAAGATAAGGATTGGGAAGTGCTTTATGATGACAGAGAAGTGAGTCCAGGGATAAAATTTAAGGACGCAGACCTTATTGGTATACCTATTCGCATTACTTTGGGCAAATACTTAAAGGAGAACAAAGTTGAGGTGAGATTACGCTCTGGAGGAAAGACTAGGATTGTTCCTTTAAATGAGTTAGAATTAACATTAGAAGCACTATGCCAAAAAGGCCAATAAGAAAACTTGAGTAGAGATGGTGCGTATTGAAGATATATTAGATAGAATTTTGGTGTATAATCCAAATGCCGACCTATCTTTAATCAAAAAGGCCTATATCTATTGTGCCAAGGTCCATAAAGGGCAAATCAGGCTTTCTGGTGAACCATACCTTTCTCACCCTTTAGAAGTAGCTGCCATTTTGGCAAAAATGAAATTGGATATAATTACCATTGCTTGTGGACTCCTACACGATACAGTAGAGGATACAAAGGCCACTTTAGAAGAAATTGAGAGATTATTTGGTAAGGAAATTTCTACCATTGTAGATGGGCTTACCAAATTGAGTAAGCTTTCCTTTTCTCCTGTAAAGAGACAGGCAGAAAATATGCGTAAGATGATTTTGGCTATGGCTCAAGATATTCGAGTAGTGCTAATTAAATTGGCAGATCGCTATCATAATATGATTACTTTGGGTTATCTTCCTCCTGAGAAACAGAAACATATTGCTCAGGAGACAATAGACATCTATGCCCCATTAGCAGCTAGGTTAGGTATTGGCTGGTTAGAGAATCAATTAGAAGATTTGGCCCTGTATTATCTAGAGCCAGAGGCCTATCAACGCATTTCCCATGGAATCGCTAAAAGAAAAGAGGAAGAAAAAAAATACATTGAGGAAATAAAGGGCCTGTTAGAAAAAAAACTCATAGAACATGGCCTAAGAGGAAGGGTAGAGGGGCGAATAAAGAGTATTTATAGTATCTATCTTAAGATGCAACGTCTAGAAATTGATTTAGAGCAAATTTATGACCTAGTAGCATTTCGCATTATCACAAAAACAGTAAGGGAATGTTATGAGACCTTAGGCATGGTTCATTCCCTATGGAAGCCCATGCCAAGGAAATTTAAGGACTATATTGCTATGCCTAAACCCAATATGTACCAATCCTTACATACTAAATTGATTGGTCCTTATGGAGGGAGGATTGAGATTCAAATTAGGACAGAAGATATGCACCGCATAGCAGAAGAGGGCATTGCTGCACACTGGAGGTACAAAGAAGGTGAGGAGTCAGACGAGAAGGAGATTCAGCGGTTTGTTTGGCTTAAACAACTTTTGGAGTGGCAAAGAGAGTTAAAGGATCCAAAAGAGTTCCTTAAGGGAGTGAAAACAGACCTATTTCCTAAAGATGTCTATATCTTTACCCCTAAAGGTGATGTAAAGGCATTGCCTGTGGGCTCTACCCCTATTGATTTTGCTTATAGCATTCATACAGAAGTGGGGAGTCACTGTATGGGGGCCAAGGTTGATGGGAAGCTTGTTCCTCTGAGATACAAATTAAATACAGGAGATGTAGTAGAGGTTATTACATCACCCAAGCAACATCCTAGTAAAGATTGGTTAAAATTTGTCCACACTCCAAAGGCCATAAGTTGCATCAAGCGATATATTCGCACTCAGGAGTGCGATCAGGCACTTTCCTTAGGGAAGGAACTATGTGAGAAGGCCTTTAAGAAATACGGTTTTAATTTCTACGAATACTCAAATAACCCAGAATTTGCTGAAATAGCTAAACAATTTTCCTTTAAAACTATAGACGATCTTTTAATGGCCATAGGCTATGGGAAGCTTTCTCCTAAACAGGTAATAAATCGTATCTTACCTCATAAAGAAGAAGCAGAGGAAATTCCTAAGGCCCCAATAAAGAGAGAGAAACCCATTGGCATCAAGATAAAGGGGGTAGATGATGTGATGATTAATATGGGCCGCTGTTGCCTGCCTATCCCTGGAGATAAGATTGTAGGTTATATTACCAGGGGGCGTGGAGTGACCGTACATCGTGCAGATTGTCCCAATATTTGTAAACTGGATCCAGAAAGACTGATTGAGGTAAAGTGGGACAAAAACGAAAGATTGCCTCATCCTGTGAAGATTCAAGTGATGTGTTTGGACAAAATAGGGCTTCTTTCCCAAATTAGCGGGGCCATTTCTCATGCAAAGGCTAATATCATAGAGGCAACAACTAGGACCAATTTAGAGAAGAAGGCCAGCCTTTCATTTGTGATAGAGGTCAACGGTGCTGAGCATCTGCAGAAGGTGATAGACGCTATTTATAAGATTGATACAGTTTTAGAGGTTCAGCGTATAGGCCTTATCCTTTAGGGACTTTTACCACCCGCCCTGTTTTTAAACACTTGGTGCATACATAGATGCGTTTTGTCTGACCATTAATTTTTACCCTTACTTTTTGTAAGTTGGGTAGCCACCTTCTCTTTGTCCTGTTATTGGCATGACTTACAGAATTTCCAACCCTTGGTCCCTTTCCACAGATTTCACACTTCCAAGCCATGTTTCACCCCCATTTACTCCTATTACTTTATAACCATTTTTTAATAAAAGTGCAGTTGTTACACCACAACCTGAGATTACACCCTTGTCAGAATAGACCAACCTTACGCCACATGAAGGACTTTTCTCTTTTAAATAACAGGTACTTACATCAAATGCTTGGGCCAGTTCTAAAGCCTTTTTTGCACCCTTTAAAAAGTTAAAGGTAACATCCTCTCCTTTTTCGTTAATCAGTCTTGCATTAAGCATTAATGCATCAAATCCATCTCCACCCATAATCACCGCTGGACATCTAGGTGTGGACAGGCCACCTAATTGCTCAGGGCATATAGGCAGATAGGCCTTATGGCGCAAGAAATTTAAAAGTTTTGGATAAAGCTCATTGCCATAGTCATATCGGCAATTTATCCCTATTAAACATGCACTTACTAAGATCATACAGTTCCTCGCTCTATTTTGCTATAGTACATATAAATTAGTAATTTGCTACTTTGTTAAATCCCAAATCCTACAAGCTGCAGGCTACAAGCTACAAATTCAAAAAAACTAAAACCTGAGGCATGAAGCCTGCAGCCTGCGGCTTGAAAATCATATTATTTCCACAGGTGGGCCATTTTCTTTGCGTGGAGCAATTTCTCCTATTAAAAAAGGCCTTTCTTTTAAGGCACTTAGATATT
>CAZNJP010000021.1:0-2666 GCA_964573345.1 uncultured Syntrophobacter sp.
TACTAGATGGCTTCCTCTCTGGAAGGGAAAAGATAATAAGTGAGATGAAAGAAGGGGTTCAACAAAAAAAGTTGTTTGAATGATGCTATAATTAAAAGAGGAGGTTTAAGCTAATGATAACGGAAGCAAAATTAAAGAAACTGCTTAAGGAAAGTCTAAGAGAAGTCTTAAGGGAAGAAAGGCTTGGTCTTTATGAGATATTGCTTCCCAAGGTATCTAAAAAAGAACAAAAAAATATAGAAGAACTTTATGGATCACCAAAAGACTATAATGAAAGCGAATTTGTGGACATGACTGACTGGATAAAGAAATGAAAATTAAGTTCAGTAAAAGTGCTGTCAAATTTCTAGAGAAACAAAATGAGAAAACAAAAGAAAGAATCAGACTGAAGCTGAAAGGCCTAACTCTCACTATCGAAAGCGGGGGCATATATAAATAAAGAGTAATTAAAGGGAGAAATAGGATGAGACCCTTTTCTACCATAGCCATCCCTCATAGGGATATATTAAAAGGCAGGCTTACCATGGATGTGTTTGCTGCCGACCTATGGGAGGTATTTAAAGGCAGGGCACCTGATGAATATCAAGACCCTGAGGTATTTTTTAGAAAGACACACATTACCAAAGGATTAGAAAATATGTTTTCTGTGACAGAAAAAAGGTTAAAAGGTGAAGGTGGAGACCCAGTGATTCAGCTTCAAACCCCATTTGGTGGTGGAAAGACCCATGCTTTGATTGCCCTTTATCATAAAGCAAAAGAATGGAAGGCAAATGTAGTTGTGATTGATGGCACTGCCCTAGACCCGAAGGATATAACCATTTGGGAAGAAATGGAAAGGCAGATTACAGAAAATATAAGGGAATTAAAGGGTAGGACTTCACCTGGGCGTGAAAAGTTAAAAGCCCTTTTTGAACCTCATCAGCCCCTTTTAATCCTTATGGATGAAGTATTACAATATACAACCAAGGCCTCTGGGATAAAGGTGGGAGATTCAACCTTGGCCTCCCAGGTGTTTGCCTTTATCCAGGAACTTACAGGCACTATAAAGACCCTTGATAAATCCCTTCTCATCTTGACCCTTCCTTCGAGTGTGCTTGAACATTATGATGAAGCGGCTGAAAGGCTCTTTCAGCAATTACAAAAGATTACAGGCAGAATGGAAAAGGTCTATACCCCAGTTCAGGAAGAGGAGATATGTCAGGTAATTAGGAGAAGGCTTTTTTCAAGTGTTGAGGAAAAGGAGGCCAGGGAAGTTATAGAGGCATTCTTGGATTATGCTGAAAAGGAGAGAATACTTCCAGAAGGCTTAGAGCCAGCAAGTTATCGCAAAAACTTTATAAAAAGCTATCCTTTTCAGCCAGAGGTTATAGATATTCTTTACAAGAGATGGGGTAGCTTTCCTACTTTTCAAAGAACAAGGGGTGTTTTAAGGCTTCTTTCTTTGGTGGTTTATTGCCTTAGAGATACTAAAAATCCTTTCATTAGACTTTCTGATTTTGACTTAACAAACGATGAGATAAAAAGAGAGCTCATAAAACACATTGGTCAGGAATACGATGGTATTGTTGCCCAAGATATTACATCAGTTGATGCTGGTGCTAAAAAGGTGAATAAAGCTTTAGGGAGTGCCTATTCATCCTTTTCCTTTGGCACAAAGGCAGCAACTTCAATTTTTATGTATTCGTTTTCTGGTGGCGTAGATCGAGGGGCAACTATTAATGAAGTTAAGCTCTCAAGTGTTGACTTATCTGTACCAAGCAGCATAGTGGTAGAGGCCGTATCTAAATTAAAGGAAAACCTCTTTTATCTTCAGTCAGATGGCAAGTTTTTCTTTACTAACCAGCCAAATCTAAATCGTATCCTCTTAACTAAAATGGAAGGAATTGGGAACGAAGAACTCAGGGTTCAAGAAAAAAATCTTTTAAGCGCAAATTTAAAAAAAGAACATTTTGGCATTTTCCTTTGGCCTAAAGCGTCTAAGGATATTCCAGATACAAAGGAACTAAAACTAATTGTGCAAGAAAATCAATTTAGGAAAAGGTGCCAGGAGTTTTTAGAAAATTATGGGGAACGTCCCAGGGTTTACTGTAACACCTTTTTATTTCTCTGCCCGATGGATTCAGAAAGAAAAAGCTTTGAAGACTTTTTGAAAAAGAAACTTGCCTGGCAACTAATAGAAAAAGATAAGACACTTCGCTTGACAGAGGCACAGAAAAAAGAGGTAAAGGGAAATATAAAGACCGCAGAAACTGATAGCAAGGAGAATATCAGGGATCTTTATCGCATTGTTTTTGTCCCTGCAAAGGATGACCTCAAAGAAATTGACTTAGGTCGCCTTACTTACGGGACAGACATTAGCATTGATAAGGAAATATACGATAGACTGAGAAACGAAGGTGAAGTTCTTCCAACGCTTGAACCATTAACCATTAAAGAAAGGTATCTTAAAGATAAAAACTTCGTTGAAACCAAAAACATCCTTGAATCCTTCTTTAAGACACCTGGGGAGATTAGGATTGTTTCAGATGAAGTGCTTAAAGATTCTATAAAAGCAGGTGTTAGGCAAGGATTATTTGGAATTGGAGATATAGAGGCTGAGAAACCAACGTGCCGTCATTTCAAGGCTGATTTCTCCCCTGCCTTGGTAGATGGCGAGATTTTGATAA
>CAZNJP010000021.1:2766-18962 GCA_964573345.1 uncultured Syntrophobacter sp.
TGCCACCCCCTAAAGAAAAGTACCAAAATATTAGTCTTAAATTAGATGTTCCGTCTGGTAAATTATCTGACATTGTAAGAATGGTCACCTATCTTAAAAACAGGTTTAACCAAGTAGATATAAAGATTGAAATATCTACGCAAGATGGGGAGATGGCCATTTCAGATTATGAAGATAAGATTAAAGAAGCACTTAGCCAAGCAAATGTCCATGTAAAGGAAGAAGATGTTAAATAACAGATGATAGGTAATCCAAATGTAGTTTTCAAATGGGGTATTAGCTAGGAGCCTCTCCCAGGAGTAATCTTAAAAGCATTGGTATAAAAAGGGATTGAGAGAATATGCCAGTACTCTTTAAAAAAGAAGATAAAAATTCCAATTGAACTTTGTCTCTTATTATGCTAGATTTCATAAGAAGGTAATAAATAATAAAAAAGGAGGTTAGTATGTCAACATTTTTTATCTTTGGAAAATATTCATCGGAGGCTGTGAAGGAAATTAGTGCCGAACGTACAAAGAAAGTTATTAGTCTTATCGAGAAGTTTGGTGGTAAAACAAGCTCAATGTATGCCCTACTAGGAGAATACGATTTGGTTTTTATTGTGGATTTTGCTGGTACGGAGCAAGCAATAAAGGCATCTGTCGGTTTGACGAAATTGACAGGCATCTCATTTTCTACATCTCCAGCGATAACGGTAGAACACTTTGATAGGATAATTGCTGAGATGTAACTTGGTCTGGTTGTGCTTCCCACTTCGCACACACGTAGCACATTATACCAAGGGCTTTAAATTTGCTAATAATGCCTCTAGATCCAACTCCGCTTATTGGAGTTGTAATTTTATAAATTGATTAAAAGAAGTGGGGTATAAATCCACATTTTTTATATATTTCTTGAGCCCTTTTTGATTTGATAAAATCTAAAAATTTTAAGGCATTTTCAGGATTTGGTGCATCTTTAAGCCTGGTGATAAAATAATTGACCTTTTCTCTTTGGTCTAATCTCTCTTCTGGTTCAATCATCTCCACTTCCATCCCTTGCCTTTGGGCATTAATTACCTCTGTAGCCCAGACAGGCCCCACATCCACTGTGCCCTTTCTCAGCCTAAGAGGGGTCTCCCTATGATGGACTAAGGTAAAAATAGTAGTTCCTTCAGCCCTTTTTTGCTCCATAATCCTATTTATCAATTTTTCCCCGCCGGCTTCTTTGTACATAGAAATGATATACTGTGTAATATCTTCTGTCTGTGGATTTGGTTGAGAGATACGCACATCATCCCTTGCCAAGTCCTCTATTGATTTAACGCCTGCTGGGTTTGTTTTAGGCACCATGAGTACTATCCGATTATGCAGATAGATGAAATAATCCCCTTTTTTAATAAGGCCTGACTCTTCCAATCTCTTCATAGCTACTTCACTCACTGAGGCATATACATCTGGCCTTCCAGTGATCTCTTTCCCTTGAAATATGGCACCCCCTTCTAAAATTTGTTTTAATTCAAGGCCAGGGGGTAATGTTTCATAAAATATACAGTTTACTTCTGGATAGTCCGATTTAAAGGCAGAAACAAGCTCCTCCATGACCATGAATTGATTGCCTGCCATAAATAAGACCAAATCTGCCTTATCTAAACATTCTAGGTTATGTAGGTCATCCTTTCTACTACTAGGTATTTCAATCATTTTATTTTAATATTTTACGTGCTTCTTTTATATCTTCTTTAATCTGTGTAGCTAATGCCTCTATACTGGGGAATTTCTTCTCACCCCTTAAGCGCTTAACAAAATTTAGTTTAATCTTTTTAGCATAGATATCATGGTTAAAATCTAAAATATGTGTTTCTACTGAAAGGGCATCATTTCCAAATGTGGGTTTAAATCCGATATTGGCTGCACCTTTATAAATCTTATCACTATATATAACCTCTACTGCATAAACACCATTTTTGGGGAATACTTCATTTACTAATCTTAAATTTGCTGTGGGAAAACCCAATAGCCTTCCACCTCTGTCATGTCCAGCTATTACCTCACCGCTTACTTGATAATAACGATTTAACAAAATTTTTACCTTTTCTAATTCTCCTTCCATAATTAATTCCCTTATCCTTGTGCTACTTACTACCATATTATCTACCAAAACCGGGCCCAGTATATGAACTTTAAAATCTAACTCATTCCCCAACTCCTTGAGCAATTCAATATTTCCTTCCCTTCCACGTCCAAAGGCATAATCATGCCCTACTACTATCTCCTTCATTCCAATCTTTTCAATAAGGATATTTTTAACAAACTCCATAGCCGAAATTTTGGAAAATTCTCTTGTAAAAGGTGGGCAGATAATCACATCTATTCCCAACTGTGCAATAAGCTCTATCTTCCTTTCAAATGGGGTGATTAATGGAATTTTTTGTTTTTTCAAAATTTTTAAGGGGTGGGGCTCAAAGGTAAAAACTATGGAAGTCCCGGATGTTTCTTTAGCACGTTCCTTCACTTGCTTGAGCAAAGTTTGATGGCCGAGGTGAACCCCATCAAAGTTGCCTACAGTAATTACTGCATAAGGAAATGGCCTCTTTATATCTTCTAAGGAGTTAATGAGCTTCATGTCTATTGACAAATAGCAATTTTATTTATAAAAATTTAAAGAGCTTTGCAAGTGCCGAAGTGGCGGAAAGGCAGACGCGCCAGGTTCAGGGTCTGGTGGGGAGTTTCCCCGTAGGGGTTCAAATCCCCTCTTCGGCACCAAGTCTAATTTTTAGTAAATGTATCCCATAAGAAGGAGATCTTCGCCAAAGCGGCGTATATTAATGTCTTTTAAATATATTACTTGATCCATAGAGTTTATATCCTTTCCACCAATCATAGGTATGCTGTAGTGACCACCAATAATCTTAGGGGCATAGAAAAAATAAAATTTATCTACCAATTTTTCTTTAAGGAATGAAGCTGCTACAGATGCCCCGCCTTCTACTAAGATTGAGGTAATTCCCCTTTCTGCCAATTTCAATAATAATTCTTTTAAATCTATTAAACCATTTTTAAGTCCAATCTCCATAACATATGCACTTTTTTCTTTAATCTTTTTTATCTTGTCCTTTGATACTTCTGGCCCTGTAATCATGATGGTCTGAGCAGGTAAATCAGAATTTAATACCTTGGCACTTAGTGGAATGCGCAAATAGGTATCCAATACAATCCTTATGGGGTCTTTGGCATGAGGTAAACGTGCAGTTAATCTTGGGTCATCCTTTAAAATTGTGCCTATACCTACTAATATCGCATCTACCCTATTACGCAAGCGATGCACAAATTTTCTTGATTTCTCATTTGTGATCCACTTGGATCCACCATTTGCCAGGGCAATCTTTCCATCCAGAGAGGCTGCTAATTTCAATATTACAAAGGGCATACCAGAAGTTACATATTTAATGAATACCTCATTTAACCTCCTGCATTCATCCTCCAGAATCCCTACCTCTACTTTAATCCCATGTGCCCTTAAATACTCAATGCCACCTCCCTTTACATTTGGGTTTGGGTCAGGCATTCCTATAAATACCTTACTTATACCTGCTTCAATAATAGCCTGGGTGCAAGGAGGAGTGCGCCCAAAGTGATTGCAAGGCTCTAGATTAACATATAGATCTGCTCCTTTTGCGTTTTCTCCGGCTGCCTTAAGTGCCTCTATCTCCGCATGAGGCATACCTGCCCGCCTGTGATAGCCCTGGGAAATAATTTCCCCATCTTTGACTACCACTGCCCCTACCAAGGGATTGGGTGAGGTCCTTCCCATGGCCCTCTTGGCCAATTTTATGGCATGCTTCATATAAAATATCTTATCCATTTGTTTCTTTTTTATGGGCAAGTAACCCTTTTAATTCTTGCATAAACTCAGTTACATCCTTAAAGTCTTTATATACAGAGGCAAATCTCACATATGCCACCTTATCCCATTCATGCAGTTTGCTTACCACCTTTTCCCCAATGTCTGAAGTAGGTATCTCTTTTAAGCCACTTTCTTGATAACCACGTTCTAATTCATCAATAAATGCCTCAATTTTATTTATACTTATAGGCCTCTTTTGGCAGGCCTTTTTTATACCCTCTAAAATATTTTGACGATTAAACGGTTCACGCCGTCCATCCTTTTTAATTACCATTAAGCTCATTTCTTCTATGTGTTCATAGGTAGTAAAACGGCGGCCACAGGCAAGACACTGGCGCCTTCGGCGAATAGCTACTCCATCTTTGGATAATCGAGAATCTACTACCCGATTGTCTAAAGCACCGCAAAAAGGACACTTCATATTTAGTTAAATAGTTAATTCATTGATTAGTCAATTCGGTTAATTCGTGAAATAGTAAAACCATCCATCTTAGGTGCTTCTCTTGAAATGATTTAACTATTATACGATTTAACCATTCAACGACCCGACGATTTATCTATTCTCCACAGCATCTCTTAGGATGGTCACAAGGATTTGCTTTACCACAGCACTCACCTTCTGGTTTTTTAGGATTTCTATAATCAGTGGCATAAAACCCACTACCTTTTAAGATAAACCCCGGGCCTTCAGTAATTATCTTCTTTACAGAACCACCACACTTGGGGCAAGTAGAAATAGGCCCATCTGTAATCTTTTGCCAAACCTCAAATAGATAACCACACTGGTGACATCGATAAGTATAAGTTGGCATACCAAAACCCCCCAATGACCATTTTGGATTATATTTAATACTTCTTCTATAGAAAGTCCAGTTCTTTAATCTACTTGATTACTCCAAATAGGGTCTTTACCAAACCGATCAAACCACCATAAGCGTGAACCGACAATAATCTTTTTAAACGTCTTTAAGTCAAAACTATAATAGTAATTGCAACAGTAACTAACAATAATCTCATAAGCACGATTGATCTCTACCATCATCTTATGGGCTTTTTCCGGGTCCTTGCATCTATCTGGATGACACTCCCTAGTCTTATGATAATATGCCTTTTTAATCTCCTGTTGTGTAGCCTGCATAGGCAAATCCAAAATCTTTCTTGCCCACTTCAAATCTTCGAAATCAAAAGTTAGTTTTTCCTTCATGGTAAAGACTTTAAAAAGCTATAAGTATTCTGCCAAAGCTCCACCTTTACCGCTAACAATCACCAATTCCTTCATAGTTTTTTATAATTCCAAAGGTAGAGCAGAGAGCACATGTTGAAGTTTCTTTATTTCTTCTAATATCTCTTTGGGTACAGGAGTATTAATAGAAAGCAAGATCATAGTCTGTCCTGTTGTCTCATCCTGACCCACATGCATGCGGGCGATGTTAATACCATGTTTAGCGAGTATTCCACCAATATTGCCAATTACTCCAGGTACGTCCACATTCTGGATAAGCAACATGTGTCCTTCTGGGACAGCCTCTAAGCGAAAGCCATTCAGACGCACAATCCTTGGTTGTCTCTTTCCAAAAATAGTGCCTGTAATAGATTTAGCCTCGCCTTGTTCAGTACTGATCTTAAATACGACGACATTTGTAAAATCCGTAGGGACTCCCCTCTTTACCTCTGTCACCCGAATACCTCGGGTTGCAGCTAACAAAGGTGCATTTACAAAATTTACAGTATGCCCCAAAATAGGCGATAACAACCCCTTTAAAGCAGCTATAGTAATAGGCTGGGTTTCAAATTGAGCTACATCCCCAACATATTCAAGGGTAACCTCTTTAATAGCGCCTTTAATAGTCTGTGCGTGAAAGGCTCCCATTTTCTCTGCCAATGTAAGACAGGGCCCTAAGGTAGATAATAGTTCCTGACTAATGCATGGCACATTTACTGCGTTGCGGATAATGCCATTAGTTAGGTAATCTATAATCTGTTCTGTAATGGCCACAGCCACATTTGTCTGGGCTTCCTTGGTAGAAGCACCCAGATGAGGAGTGCAAATTACATTTTCTAGATTAAGCAAAGGATTATTGCCTGGGGGCTCTTGCTCAAATACATCTAAGGCCGCCCCTGCTACCTTACCACTTATAATGGCCTCATATAGATCTTTTTCCTTGATAATCCCTCCACGGGCACAGTTAATAATCATAACTCCATCCTTCATCTGGGAAAAGGCCTTTCTGTCCACTAACCACTTGGTCTCAGCAGTTAGTGGTGTGTGAACACTTATAAAATCAGCTCTTCTATAAAGTTCTTCTAATGGAACCAATTCTACTCCCATCTTTTCAGCTACTTCTTGACCTATAAAGGGGTCATAGGCAATCACCCGCATCTTAACGCCCTTAGCGCGGTCTGCCACAATGCTGCCAACTCTTCCTAAACCAATGATGCCTAAGGTCTTTTCACAGAGTTCCCTCCCCCGAAACCTTTTCTTCTCCCATTTTTCTGACTTTAAAGAGGCTGTGGCCTGAGGAATATTTCTTGTCAAAGAGAATAGTAAGGCCATAGTATGTTCAGCAGTGGTGACTACATTTCCCTCAGGGGCATTCATGACCACAATGCCCTTCTTTGTAGCTGCCTTTATATCCACATTGTCTAAACCAATTCCTGCCCTTCCAATTACCATAAGATTTTGTGCAGATTCAATAATCTCTGTCGTTAGTTTTGTGGCACTTCTAATAATTATGGCATGATAATATTTTATTTTTTCCCTTAATGCTTGAGGAGAAAGGGAGGTTTCTTCATCAACCTCGATGTTGGGTACCTTTTTTAAAATCTCTATCCCTTCAGAAGAGATGTGATCTGCAATCAATATCTTAAAAATCTCTTTCTGCAAAACTACCTCCTCAATCAAATAATATCTCTTGCACTACCCTGACTCCTTTTCCTTTTTTGACAGGGTAGCCCAGTCTATTCAAAATTGCCTCTAATGCAGAAATTACTGCAATAATTTGGTTTTCATCTATATATCCCATATGGGAAATGCGAAATATCTTACCCTTAAGCCTGCCTTGGCCACCAGCAATCATAATGCCATGCTCTTCTCGTAATAGCCTTATTATATCTTGCCCATTGATACCTGCTGGAACCTCTACCGCTGTTAGGGACTCAGAAGGGTTTTCTTTAGTAAACAGATTTAGCCCCATAGCCTTAATAGCACCCTTTGTAGCCTTAGATAATTTTTTATGGTACTCAATAATATTATCTAACCCCTGCTCCTTAATATACCTAAGATTCTCTAATAGCCCCATAATCAGGGAAACTGCTGAGGTATAGGCCCCTTGGTTTCTTTTTAATGCCTCTGCCTCCTTTTTAAAATCAAAATAATATTTAGGCAACCTAGACCTTTCTATCCATTTCCAGCCCTTCTCACTTATGCTTACAAAGGAAAGCCCAGGGGGAAGCATCAATGCCTTTTGGGAGCCAGCCACTACCACATCCAGGTTCCACTCATCCACCAAAACTTCCATAGCCCCTAATGCAGAAATAGCATCTACTACCAAGATTGTTTCCTCATCCCTTAGTGCTTCTCCAATCTCTTTTAGAGGAAATTTCACACCTGTAGAGGTCTCATGGGCTTGGATGAAAACGGCCTTAATGTCATTATCCCTTCTCAAATATTGTAAGATTTGTTCAGGTTTTATGCACCTTCCCCACTCTATATCTAGATTGATGGTCTCTATACCATATGCCTTACAGATTTCAGCCCATCTTTCGCCAAATTTGCCTCCTCTTACTACTAACGCCTTATCTCCTGGAGATAGTGTGTTGGTCACTGCCCCTTCCATGGCCCCAGTACCAGTAGCTGCAAAGATTAATACATCATTTCTTGTTTGAAACACATATTTTAACCCCTCTTTTACCTCTGCTAATATTTGGGAAAATTCCAAAGAGCGATGATGTATCACTGGACTTGCCATAGCCAATAGGGCCTTAGGGGGCACAGGAGTGGGTCCAGGGGTCAAAAGACAATATTTAAGCATATGAATCATTTAACACCCGCATCTTGTTGTGTCAAGAATTGACAAGCCTGATTAAATCCATTATATTTTATCTAGCGGGCATAACTCAGCGGTAGAGTGCGAGCTTCCCAAGCTCGTGGTCACGGGTTCGAATCCCGTTGCCCGCTCCACATTTAAAGTGGGCTTTTGCCCGCTTTTTTATTAGGAGAAATGAGTTTATATACAGAAAAGATTATTAAAATAGTAAGGGAACTGGCTATCCCCATTTTGGAAAACGAGGCCCTAGAATTGGTGGGTATAGATTTTCAGCGAGAAGCAAGGGGTTGGGTACTACGTGTATACATTGATAAACAAAATGGAGTGAGTTTGAGAGATTGTACATTAGTAAGCCAACAATTAAGCGATATATTGGATGTAGAAGACCCTATTGACACTGCTTACACACTGGAGGTCTCTTCACCTGGATTGGCCAGAGCCTTAAAAAACAGGAAAGATTATGAAAGACATGTGGGTAGATTGGTTAAAATAAAAACATACCAAGAGATTTGCGGAAAGAAAATATTTAAGGGTAAACTGCTGGGGTTTAAAAATGATGTAGTAATTACAAAAATTAATAAAAAAACTTACGAAATTCCTTGTAAGCTAATTGCCAAGGCCCATTTGGATTTCGATTTCTAAGAGAATGGCTATGATTACAGAATTAAAGAAAATTATAGATGAAGTAAGCAAGAACCGAGGAATAGAGAAAGCATTTTTGATAAAGGCTATTGAAGAGGCCATATGCTGGGCTGCACGTAAAAAATATAGCCTAGAAGCAGATGTAGAGGCAGCCTATAACGAAGAAACAGGGGAAATAGAAATATATTTATTTAAAAAGGTGGTAAAGGAGCTTTCAGACCCTGCTATAGAAATTACCCTGGACGAGGCCAGTAAATTTGATAAACAATTGGAAATAGGTGATAGTGTTGGTATTAAATTAGATACAGCCGAGTTTGGTCGTATTGCAGCTCAGACAGCAAAACAGGTAATTTTGCAACGGATGAAACAGGCAGAAGGTGAAGTTATCTATGAAGAATTTAAGGATCGCAAAGGTCAGATAGTTAACGGAATTATGCAAAGAGTTGAGAAGGCAGGAGTGATTGTCAACCTGGGTAGAGCAGAGTCTCTACTACCCTGGAGCGAACTTATTTCTAATAAAGACAATTTTAGAAGGGGAGATAGACTAAGGGCCTATATCTTGGATGTAAAGAAACAGCCAAATAACCCACAAATCATCCTTAGCCGCACCCATCCCGCATTTTTAGTAGCTCTATTTACTTTAGAAGCCCCGGAAATAGCTAAAGGCATAGTGAAGATTATCAGTGCCGCAAGAGAGCCTGGTCAAAGGGCAAAGATCGCTGTCGTTTCGCAGAATTCAGAAGTAGACCCTGTTGGGGCATGTGTAGGGATGCGAGGCCTAAGGGTGCAAAATGTAGTGCGGGAATTAAAAGGAGAAAAGATAGATATTGTTCCTTGGGACATAGACCCTGCTAAATTTGTTTACAATGCCTTAGCTCCAGCTAAGGTAGTGCGTGTTATCTTAGATAAAGAAGAACAAAGTATGGAAATCATTGTGCCTGATGACCAGCTTTCTTTAGCAATTGGCAAGCAAGGACAAAATGTACGTTTAGCCTCAAAATTAACAGGTTGGAAAATAGATGTCCGGGGTGAATCCACATATGAACAGACGTTGCATATTGGTTATGAGAACCTTCTTAAGGTAGAAGGTATGGATAAAAAGGTAGCCGATTTACTTTTCAAGCAGGGCATTAATTCAGCAGAGGAGCTTTCACAAGCAGAGGTGGAAGAGTTGAAGGAAATAGGCTTAGAGGAAAATAAGGCAGAGGCATTAATTAAAGCAGCTAAAGAATTTATAGAACATGAAAGCACAGAAAATTGAGCCACAACGTACCTGTTTGGGTTGTGGAAAGAAACAAGCTAAAAGAAAGCTACTAAGGATAGCTTGCCTTGATGGCAAAATTAGATTAGACAGGGAGCAGAATTTACCAGGCAGAGGGGTATATTTATGCTTGAATGACTCGTGCCTATCTTCTTTAGAGACTAAAAGGAAAATAAAACTGTGGCAAAGGGCATTAAGACACCCTGTTAGCCAAATTCAACTTTTAAATTTAAAAAGAGAGATAGAACAAACACTTTTAAGAGAAAGATATGGGTAAGGTCAGAGTTTATCAATTGGCCAAACAATTTCACCTAAAGAACAAGGAATTCCTTGATCAATTAGAACAAATGGGCATTATTGTAAAAAGTCACATGAGTGCTTTAGCAGACGATGAGGTGGAACGTGTTAAAAGGGCATTTGCAGAAAAAAAGGGTAAACAGAAAAAAGAGGAAGTAGTCATTAGACGAAGGGTGATTGAACCAGAACCCACTATTCCCCCTATTATAGAAGCATCAGAACAAATGCCAGAAGAACCTTTAAAAATAGAGCAGATAGCTCCACCACCGCAACCTCCGGTAGAACTTGAACCATCTGTAGAACCTATTCCAGAAGTTCCTGAATCAGAAAAACCTAAGAAGAAAAAAAGAGAGAAAGAATATCTAGAAGAAGAACCCAAAAAGGGCAAAAGGCCGCCAAAACGACACAGGCAAGTAGTAGTAGAAATGGAGGAAGAAGGATTAGCAAAACTAGAAAGGCAGAAAGCTAAACCTTCTGTAAAAAAAGAACGAGTAAAGCCCATTATCACAATTCCTAGGCCTATAAAGCGTAGGATAGAAATGGAGGAAAGTATTACTGTAGCCGGATTGGCTAAGGCCATGGGGGTAAAAACAGGAGAACTCATTAAAAAACTTATCTCTTTAGGCGTTATGGCCACTGTTAATCAACCCTTAGATTATGAGACAGCTACCTTGGCTGCCAGTGAATTTGATTATGAAGTAAGAAAAGTGGGTTTTGTGGAGGAAGAGGTCTTAAAACCCCTACCTGATAGCCCTCAAGATCTAAAACCACGCCCACCTGTAGTAACTGTAATGGGGCATGTAGATCATGGGAAGACATCCTTGCTTGATGCCATCCGCCACACAAATGTAATCTCACAAGAAGCAGGTAGCATTACCCAACATATAGGAGCCTATTATGTGAGTCTAGATAAAGGAGATATAGTATTTTTAGATACACCTGGCCATGAGGCCTTCACTGCTATGCGGGCAAGGGGGGCTCAAGTAACAGATATTGTGGTATTAGTAGTAGCAGCAGATGATGGAGTAATGGCCCAAACCAAAGAGGCCATAAATCATGCCAAAGAGGCAGGGGTCTCCATTGTAGTGGCCATTAATAAGATTGATAAACCCAATGCAAAACCTGAAGCTGTCAAACATGCATTGGCTGAATTAGATCTAGTGCCTGAGCAGTGGGGTGGGAATACACTTTATGCTGAAGTCTCTGCAAAGAAAAAAATAGGTATTGAGGAACTCTTAGAGCAAATATTATTACAAGCAGAAGTATTAGAGCTAAAGGCCAACCCTAAAAAACCTGCACGTGGTGTGGTAATTGAAGCCCGTTTGGATAAGGGCAAGGGGCCTATTTCCAGTATTTTAGTTAAAGAAGGGACACTGAAGGTAGGAGATCATTTTATTTGTGGCCTTTGTTATGGCAGAATTCGGGCTATGTTTAATGACAAAGGGCAAAGACTAATTAGTGCTGGTCCATCCACTCCAGTGGAGATTTATGGCCTTTCGGGTGTGCCAGTGGCAGGAGACTATTTGGTAGTAGTAGAAAATGAAAAGACTGCTAAGGAAATCAGTTATCACCGTAGGCAAAAACAAAGAGCGGCATCTTTGGTTAAGGCAAGTAAAGTAAGTTTGGAGGACCTTTACCGCCGTTTTAAAGAAGGTGAGACCAAAGAGCTGAAATTGATTATCAAGGCAGATGTTCAAGGCTCGGTAGAGGCCTTAAATGATGCATTGCAAAAATTAAGTACTGATGAGATTAGGGTCAATGTTATCCATGCCTCTGCAGGCGATATTACAGAGTCAGATGTTATGCTTGCCTCGGCTTCTGATGCCATAATAATTGGTTTTAACGTACGCCCTAGTACTAATATCCAAGAATTGTCACACCATGAAAAGGTAGACATCCGTTATTATGATGTTATTTACCGCATGATTGGTGATATCCAAAATGCCATGATAGGTATGTTGGAACCAGAATATCAAGAAAAGACTATAGGACATGTACAGATTAGACAATTATTCAAAGCTCCCAAAGTAGGAGTAGTAGCTGGCTGTTATGTGAATGAAGGTAAGATAGAGCGTGGGGCTAAAGTAAGAATTGTCAGGGATGGTACTGTAATTTATGATGGAAAAATTGGCTCTTTGAAGAGGTTCAAAGAAGATGTGAAGGAAGTTATAGCAGGTTATGAATGCGGTATAAGTTTTGAAAATTTCCAAGATATGAAGGAAGGGGACACCTTAGAGGTCTATCAGTTGCTAGAGGTCAAAAGGACACTTCCTATACAATAAATGGTAATAGGGGTTGAACAAATCTTATTGAGATTGCCTGAAAATTGTACACTTAAAGGAAAAAGAAGGGTTATTAAGCAAGTTATTGATAAGGTAAAAAGACGGTTTAATGTCTCTATTGCTGAGGTAGGTGCACAAAATCACTGGCAATTTGCTCAGATGGGTCTTTGTCAAGTTAGCACAACCAAAGATTATATAGACACTAACTTAGAAAAAATAGTGGATTTTATTGAAAATCTTTCTGTGGCTGAAATTCTTGATGTAAAATCAGAGGTCATTCATTTTTCTAGCAAAATTCCAAAGGCACTATGACAGAAAAAAGCGGCATTCTAATCATTGATAAACCCATAGGCATTACCTCTGCTGCTGTAGTAAACAGGGTTAAGAAATGGTTGAAAGTAAAAAAAGTTGGGCATGGGGGCACTTTAGACCCATTGGCTACAGGAGTATTGCCTATATTTGTCAATAAAGCCACAAAGATTGCTCAATTTTTCTTAAATGAAGACAAATCCTATGAAGGGTCTCTTTGTTTGGGGATGGAAACAGACACTGGGGATATTGAAGGAAAAGTAATCAAATATGTAGAAAAAAGGGAGATAAACCATGAGAAAGTTAAGGAAGTAATAAAAGATTTTATAGGAAAAATTAAACAAACCCCCCCTGTTTACTCAGCATTGAAGGTAGGAGGTGTTCCACTTTATAAATGGGCAAGATCTGGGGTTGAAATAACCCCTAAGGAAAGGTGGGTATATATTTATTCCCTTCAAATGACATCAATTAGGTGGCCAGAGGTAAATTTTAAGGTCACTTGTTCTAAGGGAACTTATATTCGTTCTTTGTGTACAGACATAGGAAGGGCACTAGGGTGTGGGGGCTGTTTGGCAAGATTAAGGAGGATAAAAACAGGGCCTTTTACTATTTCCGATGCTATTACATTAGAGACATTGAAGGGGACCATTTTAAATGGGACGTGGGAGAAATATTTTATAAATCTTAATGATGCCCTTTCCCATATCCCAGCTATTGTTTTGACAAATGGGGTAGAAAAAGATGTAATGAGAGGAAAATCTATTCTTTGGCATAAGCCACTTTCGGGCAAGCTTTTTAAAGGAGTAGATAGGGAAAATAGATTATTGACCATATTTAAGCCTAGACGGAGATGGCCACAAGGTATAGAATTACACCCTATAAAAGTGTTTTGAGGAGGCAAAATGGTATTAACTCCTAAGGGAAAAAAGGGGATTATTGAGCAATTTCAGACACATCCTGCAGACACGGGTTCACCAGAGGTACAAGTTGCCATTTTAACAAAGAGGATTGAATACTTGACTTCACATTTTAAGGTGCACAAAAAGGATTTCCATTCCCGGCGCGGGTTATTAAAACTGGTAGGACAAAGACGTCGCCTTTTGAACTATTTAAAAACAAAAAACATTGAACGATATCATAAATTAATTAAAGAATTGGGTCTTAGGAGATAAAGAGGAGATGCAATAAGTAGGAAGTAAGGAGTAGGGAGAAGTTTTGTAAATAACGTGTTTTTTCTGCTTAGTCCTTAGTCCATACTGCATATTAGTTATAAAATATGGGAGTGAATTATGACACAGGAAATGAAAATTGAATGGGCAGAACGCCCTTTGAGCATAAGCTCTGGGAAAGTAGCAGGACAGGCTGATGGAGCGGTTTTAGTAAGGTATGCAGACACTGTTGTAATAGTTACGGCAGTTGCCTCCAAGAGGCCAGAGGCGTTTTTAGATTTCTTTCCCTTAACAGTAGAATATCAAGAGATGTCTTATGCTGCAGGTCGAATCCCTGGTGGTTTCTTTAAAAGGGAAATAGGACGTCCTAGTGATAAGGAAATCCTTACATCTAGGCTTATTGACCGTCCTATTCGTCCTCTTTTCCCTGAAGGATTTTTAAGGGAAGTCCAAATCATTGCCACTGTCCTTTCTGTAGATCAAGAAAATGACCCTGACATCCTGGCAGTTATTGGGGCATCTTGTGCTCTGGAGGCCTCTGATATTCCATTTAATGGGCCTATTGCTGCTGCTAGGGTGGGACGTAATGACGGAAAATGGATAATTAATCCTACTTATAACCAACTGGAAAAAAGTGATGTCAATTTAGTAGTAGCCGGCCATGAGAAGGGGATAGTGATGGTAGAGGGAGGAGGGAATTTTGTACCGGAAGAAGACATCTTAGAGGCCATATTTGTTGGATATGAAGCCTTGAAGCCTGTTCTAGCATTGCAAAAGGAATTAAGGGCTATAGGAAAGCCAAAGATTGAAGTTATATCGCGGCCTAAAGACTCAGAACTGGTAAAAAGGATGGCAGATTTTACAAGTCCCTTAATGCAGGAGGCTTTAACCATCCCAAAGAAACAGTTAAGGCATGGACGATTAGAAGAGATATTTTCAAAGGTGGTCTCAGATTTGGATTTAACTGAAGAGAAAATCCCTGAAGCTCAGACAATATTTAAAGACTTAGAGAAAAAGGCAATCAGACAAATGGTATTAGAGGGAAGGAGGATAGATGGACGTAGTGCCAATGAAATAAGACCTGTGATTTGTGAAGTGGGTGTTTTACCCCGTACACATGGTTCGGCTATTTTTAGGCGTGGTGAGACCCAGATATTGGCTGTAACTACTTTGGGAACCTCAGAAGACGAACAAAAGATTGTGGCATTGTATGGAGAGAATTTTAAATCCTTTATGGTCCACTACAACTTCCCACCTTATTGCGTTGGTGAAATAAAAAAATTACGTGGACCAGGGCGTCGTGAGATAGGTCATGGGGCTCTGGCTGAAAGGACTTTAAAACCATTAATTCCCTCTGAGGAGGAGTTCCCTTATACAATCCGAGTAGTCTCTGAAATACTGGAATCTAATGGTTCTTCCTCTATGGCCACTGTGTGCGGTGGGTGTATGTCATTGATGGATGCAGGCGTACCTATTAAAAAACATGTAGCAGGCATTGGCATGGGGCTTATATTAGAGCCAGAAAAGACCATTATCCTCTCTGATATTACAGGGGACGAAGACCATTGTGGTGATATGGACTTTAAGATTGCTGGCACAGAAGATGGTATTACCGCTTTTCAAATGGATATAAAGATAGAAGGAATAAGAAAGGAAATTTTGCAGCAGGCCTTAAATCAATCTAAGGAGGCACGTCTCCATATCTTAGAAAAGATGGCTGAAGCCATACCAAGGCCTCGCCCTTCTATTTCACCTTACGCTCCTAAAGTGACCGTAATGGATATTGCCCCTGAAAAGATTGGAAGTCTGATTGGCCCTGGAGGAAAGGTCATAAAAAATATCATTAGTGAGACAGGAGCAAATATTGATATTAAGGAAACAGGAAAGGTACATATTATATCCTATGATGAGCAGGCTTCCCAAAAAGCAATAGAGTTGGTAAAGCAAGCTACCCAGGAAGTGGAAGTAGGAAGGCTTTATATCGGCAAGGTAAAAAAGACTGTTGATTTTGGGGCATTAGTGGAAATCATGCCAGGAATAGTGGGCTTGGTTCACATATCAGAATTGGATCGCTATCATGTAAAAAAGGTCACTGATGTAGCCAAAGAAGGCGATGAAGTCTTGGTGCGGGTATTAGGAATGGAAAGGGATGGAAAAATCAGGCTCAGCCGGAAGGCGGCATTAAGCCCGCATGCTAATGCTCATAGAAGAGAAACAAGGAGATAAACCCAAATTATGCATATAAGTTGTGAAAAGACGAAATCTCTATTCGGATAATGGATTTTTTTCATAATCGAGGAGATTT
>CAZNJP010000022.1:0-18697 GCA_964573345.1 uncultured Syntrophobacter sp.
CTCAGCTTCTTTGTTCGCTACCTTACAAATATTGGTATATTTACAGGCCTTCTTGAATTTTTTGCTTCCTTACGCAAAAGCAAAAAGGGGTTGCCGATTGAAGATATATTTAAGCAAATTTTTGTTTGGTTCTTTGATGGTACAAGTCGCCATCTCAGCTATTTCGACGAATTAGCCAAGGATAAAGGATACGCTGGAACGATTGAGCAAGCACCGGAACACATGACATCATCACACGCTATTAAACTGGGGCAGCCAGATGCGATATATCTTTGCTTTGCCAGAGAACACGGTGTGGTGCTTATAACCAAAAATCCTTCTGATTTTTATGGCCTCCATTCCCAATTACCGGATCATTCAGGAATTTTAGCAATTTATCAGGATAATGATCCTAAAAAAATATGAGCTATGCTGATATCGTAGCTGCTATTGATAATATCCTGAAAGCTAATATCCCGCTTCAGAAACAATTTATCATTTTGAATACCTGGCGTTAGCGATATTCCGCTTCCTGAAAAAAGGGTTCTATTTCCACAGGCTGTATCAAAAAAACGAGTAATCTTTTTACAAAAGAGCGGCAATAAAAAGCAGTTCTTTAATAATAGTTTTAAGCAAAACTTTGGATTATAATTTATAAAAAGAATAAACATTCATGAGCAAGTCAGTCATTTGCCTTTATGGTGCAAGGGAACATAATCTAAAAGACATCCGTTTGGATGTCCCCAGGGATAGATTTGTAGTGATTACGGGCTTGAGTGGTTCAGGGAAGTCCACCTTGGCCTTTGACATCTTATTTGCTGAAGGGCAAAGGAGGTATATTGAGAGTCTGCCTGCCTATGTAAAGCAGTATTTAAACATATTAGATAGGCCTGATATAGACCTGCTTACAGGCATTCCTCCTACTGTGGCCATTAATCAACGCACCAGCAATTTTACCCGTCGTTCTACTGTTGCTACTGTCACAGAGATTTATCACTATCTAAGGCTATTGTTTAGCAAAATAGGCATCCAATACTGCCCAAAGTGCGGGAGTCCTGTAAGGGCATTGGCTAAAAAAGAGATGCTAGATAGCATAATATCTTTTTATAAAGGGGAAAATATAACCATTTTGGCACCAAAGGTAATAAGAAGAAAGGGATTTCACAAGGATATTTTAAATCGTGCCCTAAAGAAAGGATATGAAGAAGCAAGGATTGATGGGGAAATCATGCCTATTGCCGATGTACCTGCCCTTAGTAGATATAAAGAGCACAGTATTGATTTGGTAATAGGGAAGCTCAATGTATGCTTCAAGGAATTATCTGCATTAGAGGACTTAATTTCTCAGGCCTTAGATGTAGGAAATGGCTTATTTTATGTATTGAGTTTGGAAAAAGGTGAAAAGATTTATGGGGAGAAGAGGTTTTGCCCTCATTGCCAAACAGGCTTTGCCCCATTAGACCCTCGCCTTTTCTCGTTTAATAGCCATTACGGGGCCTGTCCTTTTTGTGAAGGCCTGGGAAGGGTTTTTGAAGACAGTGCCATTTGCCCAAGATGTAATGGAAAAAGGCTTAATGAAGTCGCGCTTTCTGTGAAGGTAAATGGCCTAAATATCTGGGACATGACGGCCTTGGCTGTAGAAGAGGCCATTCCATTTTTTAAGATGCTTAAATTCAATGAAAGGGAAATCAAGATTGCTCAACCCATTATAAAAGAGATATTAAATAGATTAGACTTTTTAAAAAGGGTTGGCCTTCCTTATCTCACCTTAAACCGCAGTGGAGATACCCTTTCAGGGGGTGAGGCTCAAAGGATTCGGTTAGCTACTGGATTGGGTTCGAGTCTTAAGGGCGTGTGTTATATCCTGGATGAGCCTACTATTGGCCTTCACCCCAGGGATAATGAGATGCTCATTGATACACTAAAGGCCCTTAAGAAAGCCGGAAATAGTGTGATTGTGGTGGAACACGATGAAGAGACCATTAAAGCAGCAGATTTTATTATTGATTTAGGGCCAGGCCCTGGAAAGGATGGGGGGGATGTAGTAGCCACGGGGGGTTTAGATGCCCTTTTAAAAAATAATATATCTATTACGGCAAAGTCTTTATATAAAACCCATAAGATCACCTCAAGGTTAAGGAGGGCAAAGGAAGGGAAGTTTCTCAAGGTAATTTGCGCAGGCGCCTATAATCTAAAATGCATTGATGTGTCCATCCCTTTAGGTACATTGACTTGCGTTACAGGGGTCTCTGGTTCTGGAAAGAGTAGCCTTGTAAAGGAGGTAATCTATAAGGGGGTAAAAGCCCTCATGCAGAAGAAGGAAAAGGTTAAAAATTGCAAGGATATAATAGGCTTAGAACATATAAGTCGCATATTAGAAGTAAACCACAGTCCTATTGGACGTACTCCTCGTTCTATACCTGGTACCTATATTGGTTTTTGGGATGAGATCAGGAGGTTGTTTTCTATGTTACCAGAATCCAGGGCAAGGGGGTACAAACCAGGCAGGTTTTCATTCAATGTCAGTGGAGGGCGTTGTGAAAATTGTGCAGGCCAGGGTAGGATAAGGGTGAAAATGAGCTTTTTGCCAGATGTTTATATAAGGTGTGAGGTCTGTAATGGAAAGAGATTTAATCAAGAGACATTAGATGTTAAATATAAAGGAAAGAATATCAGTGAGATATTGGATATGACAGTGGATGGGGCAGCAGAATTCTTTTCTGCAGTACCTAATATATTTAGACCACTTATGATCTTAAAAGAAATGGGTTTGGGCTATTTGACTATCGGTCAAGGAAGTAACACACTCTCTGGGGGTGAGGCCCAAAGGATAAAGCTTGCCTCTGAGCTTTGCAAAGTAAATCAGGCTAAAACGCTTTATATATTAGATGAACCTACAACTGGCCTGCACATTGCTGATATTGAAAAGCTTATGAATGTGCTTCAAAAATTGGTGGATTTGGGAAACACCATCATTATTATCGAGCATAACTTTGAGGTAATAAAAGAGGCTGACTTTGTTATTGACCTTGGTCCAGAGGGTGGTGAGAAAGGGGGCTATGTGGTAGCTACAGGAACTCCTTATGAGCTTATGAAAAATGAAGACTCTTATACTGGCAAGTTTTTAAGGAGATATTTGGGATTCATGATACATGAATGATCTAACTCGATGCTCGTTAGTTAGTGTGATAGTAGACTTGGCCTAAAGGGTGGCTACCTTTCCCTCTACCTTCCTCAGACGGGTGAGGATATCGGCAGTAACACTTTCTTCTCTTTTTAGTCTTTCTATAAAGAAAGGTTTAGAGACTTGATTTTAATGATAAAATAGTTAAAAAGGAATTAAGATGTTTAAAATGCCCATATCGTTTAAGAAGCCCAAAGGAATGTCATTAAAAGGACTTATTAGGTCTATTTTTCTAAGCTCTCTTTTTGTTGGAAAAAGGGGACTTACCGGGATTGATCTTGGTTCTCATACAATAAAAATTCTAAAGCTTAGTGACAATAATTCAGAGTTAATTAACTTCAGAACAACCATTCTCCCTGAAGGGGCCAATCTAGAAGATATTAAAAAAGATGATTTAATTATTCTAGCTATTAAAAAATTGGTAGAACAATTAAATGTTAAAAAAACAGAAGTAGCTGTTTGTCTCTCTAGTCATCATATAATTGTTAAAAAAATAGAACTTCCTGAAATGGGAAAAGAGGAATTAAATGATGCTATTACTGCTGAGGCTGAGCAGCACATACCTTACAGCCTACAAGAAGTAAATCTGGATTACCAAATATTAAGAAGGACTTCAGAAGATAAAATGGAGATTCTTATTGCAGTAGCCAAAAAAGATGTTGTAGAAAGGTATATGGCTTTATTTAGCGAGGCTGGATTAAGGCCCCATGTGGTTGATATAGAAACCGCTGCATTAGTTAATGCCTATGAGGCTTTTTACCCTGAGGAAGCTAGTGTTGTGGCCTTGGTAGATATAGGGGCCAGTAAGATAAATACAGTTATCTTAGAAAACACCATCCCTATATTTAACACAGGAATACCTAGTGGAGGGAATTATTTGACAAGGCAGATCCAGCATAAGTTAAACATGAACTATACACAAGCAGAATCTCTTAAAATTAATGGTCCTTCAGATGAGACACTAAACCAGCCCTTGCAGGATATATTTACTTCTGTAGTTGACGAATGGTTGACAAAGATTAAAAAAACACTGGACTTCTTTGAGGCAAATTACCTTAAGAAAATAGATAAATTGATTCTAAGCGGCGGCTCATCCAAGATAAAAGACTTGACTGATTTATTTTCTAAAGAAATCCAAAAACCTGTAAGCATTTTTAATCCTTTTGGGAAGTTGAAATATTCTGTTAAAAAATTTAACCCTACACATCTAGAATATTATATGCCCCAGATGCCCATTGCCTTAGGATTGGCCTTGAGAAAAACAGGTGAAAAGATATGATTAGGATTAATTTTATCCCTACAAAAGAAATAGAGTGGCTCAAAGATATCAAACGAGAACTCACTATTCTGTTTTTATCGTGTATACTTATTTTCTCTATGGGTATGTATCTTACTATAAAGTTAAACCATAAAAGCAACAACCTAAGATCTCAATTAGAGACTACCCAAATGGAGTTAAAAAAGTATGAAGGAATAGAAAAAAAATTAGCTCAATTAAAAAAAGAAAAAGAGATTATGGAACAAAAGTCAAAAATAATTTCTGATTTAGGAAAACAACGAATGTACGTAACTTCCATACTTCGGGAAGTGATTACTCAATTTCCTGTAGGAAAAATGTGGTTTGAAGAGCTTGCCTTAGATGGTACGAATTTGACTATAAAAGGAGTGGCCTTAGACAACGAAGTTATTGCTGAATTTATGAGGAGACTTAAAAAAAGCGCCTATTTTGTTCAAATAGAATTAATTAAGACAGAAAAAAAACAAATTAAAGAGTTAAATTTGAAAAGTTTTAATTTAGAATGTAAGTTAGTAATGTTCCCTTCTATTATCTAAGTACACATTTTCATAAATATGGTAACGTAAGCTGGTTACCTGCCCGCTAACGCCTGAGCGTAGCGATGGCAGGCGGGTAGGAAATTTTTCGGCTACGCCTCAGAATGACAGCGTTTGCCACTCTGAACCTGAGTCAAAGTCCTGAGCGGAGCGAAGGAGCAGCGAAGAGGGAGAGTCTCAATACCACCTCTATTAAAATATAAAATACGTTACCGTAATTACGAACTAGAGACTAAGGTAACTTGGTAACTTGTTGACATGGTAACTTCCTTTATGCTAAACTCAATTTATGGATCACCTTAAAAAGAAAGGTCTAAAGAAAATAACCACGGCTGACTTAACTAAGAGGTACAATGTTACAAGGCAAACTATATATAAATGGGTAAAAAGGGGGTTAATTCCGCCATTTTTTGTGGAGAGGAGACTTCATGGTACAGCAGTGCGGTTTTATTTTAAGTCTGATATAGAAGAATTCCTTGATTCATTTATTTTCGAGAAACGTTTGAAACACCTCAAAAACAAAACTTAAAATGACAAAGCTTTTTAGAAAATTAAATAGTATTCCCTTTTCTAAGCGAGTATTAATATATACTATTATTCCTGCGTTAAGCATAGTATTTTTTGTTAAATTTTTTTATTTGCCTTCTAGGGCAGAATTTAATCAACTGAGGATGCAACTAGTAGATGCCCAGAATAAGTTAAAAAGGTTAAAGCAGGCCGAAAAGAGGTTACACAAGCTAAATTTAGAACTGCAGGTCATAAATAGAAAGTTTTTAGAGGTTGCACAACTTTTACCGGATAAAAAGGAGATCCCAGATCTATTATCGGATGTCTCTGCATTAGGAAATAAATGTCACTTGGAATTTTTGTTATTCCAACCAAGGAAAGAAAAGCCTAAGGATTTTTATGTTGAAGTACCTATTACATTAGTTACGCAGGGAAGATATGTTGATGCAGAAGATTTTTTGAATAAGATAAGTAAATTGCCCAGAATCATAAACATACCCAGTTTAAAATTTGGCAGTCCTAAAATGAGAGGCGATATGGTATTCTTAAAAACTGAGATGCAAATGGTAATTTATCGATTTGTTCCTAGAGAAGAAGCTAGAAAATGAGATTTGTTACCTTATTTATACTTTTATTGATGCCAACATTAATAAGGGCGGATGAGTTTCTACCTAATACAGACCCATTTAAGCCCTTCATCAAAACAGAGCTTGAGAAGCCCAAAACCGAAGATAATTTACTACCTATTCAGCGCCTAAAGCTTTCTGAATTTACATTAAAAGGTATAATTTATGATCCAAGACGCCCCTTGGCCTTGGTCAATGACAATTCTGGGAAGGGGTATATTTTAAAAATAGGTGACCCCATTGGTCCCTTAGGCCATGTAAAGTCTATTACTAGGAAAAAGGTGATTGTGGAGGAGGTGTATACTGATATATTTGAGGGAAAGAAGACACGCATGGTAGAATTAAACTTACCTAAAAAGGAAGAGGTTAAATAATGAGAAAAAGCTTCATGTTTTTAATTATTATATTATTAACTCTGGCAAGCTATGATTTAAGCGCTTTTCAAAAGGCAAGCAAATTGTTAAATGTAACTACAGAAGAGGTAGATTCCCATTTTAAGCTAATTATAAATGCTGATGGTTTTATTAAAGATTATAATACATTTAGCTTGGTTAATCCCGCCAGGTTGGTCATAGATTTACCCTTGCTTGAATGTAAGATTCCTAAAAAAATGGCATTAAATAACCCTTTTTACCCACAACTTAGATGCGAAACCGATAAAAATATACTGCGTTTAGTAGTCGATTCTACTCTGTCCAGCGTTTGGCCGTATAAGATTAAAGCCAAAGATAATAAGCTAGTTATAGTTCTATCTTCAAAAAAGACTAAGGCACTTGGAGAGGTCAAGGCTCCTTCTAGCCCAATTTCCAAGGGAGCTGCGCCTTTAGCTCCAGAAAAAACAGGACATAGAAAGGTCAGCTTATCTACTCCCACAATTATATTCCCTGGCACCCAGCAAGTCTTTAAAGGCCAGCTTATTTCTATAGATTTTCAAGATGCAGATATCCGTCAAGTATTAAGGATAATTGCTGAGGTGAGTGGGCTTAATATTGTAGTATCTGATAAGGTTAAAGGCAAAGTGACATTAAGACTGGAAAAGGTGCCCTGGGATCAAGTCTTAGATATAATTTTACAGACCTATCAACTTGGGATGATCAAAAAGGGAAATGTGATAAGGATTGTACCCATTGAGCAATTAAAGAAAGAACAGCAAATGTTGATAGAAGCTAAAGAAGCTTTACAAAAAAAGGAAAAGGTTGAGCCTTTAATTACTAGGGAAATCCAGATAAATTATGGTAAGGCCGCTGACTTTATAAAACAGATTGATGAAATAAAAAGTGACCGTGGTAAAGTTACCTATGATGAATTCACTAACCGTATTATCATGACCGATACATCTGGCCGCATCAAAAAGGCCAAAGCTTTAATAAAGAGTTTGGATATACCTCCTAGACAAGTAATGATTGAGGCCAGGATTGTAGAAGTAAGTACAGATTTTGCCCGTGAGTTGGGCATCCAATGGGGAGGTGGATATGAAAGGGGCTCCAGTGTAAATTGGCAGAGTTTATATGGTGGAGTTGGAACAACAAGCACTACCTCTACTTTGGGTGGTGAAAATCAGGTTACCCTTGGGGAAAAAGTTATAAAAAATTTCCCTCTAATAGTAAGCTTACCTACCGCTGGTTATGGTGGAATAGGTTTTACTTTAGGAAGATTAGGTAAGGCCACCAAACTAGGTTTGGACATAAAGCTACAGGCTATGGAGAGTCTTGGGGTAGTGCATATCCTGTCTACGCCTAAGGTAATTACTATGGATAATCAAGAGGCAGTGATTTCTCAGGGGGAAGAGATTCCTTATCACACTGTCTCAGAATTGGGTACTAGAACCGAGTTTAGGGAGGCAGTATTAAAACTGACAGTAACACCACACATTACCCCTGATAAAAGGGTCAGAATGGACCTTAAGGTCAATAAGGATTCACGAGGCAAATATGACCCAAGTATGGATGCTTTGCCTATAGATAAAAAGGTATTAGAAACTAAACTTTTGGTCAATGACGGTGAGACGGTAGTGATTGGTGGTATTATTACAGAGGAAAAAAGTAGAACTGTACAAAGAGTTCCATTCTTTTCCAGGATTCCTATATTGGGTCTATTATTTCGGAATAAGATCGTAAGTACTACAAAAAAAGAGTTGATGATCTTTATTACCCCTACCCTTGTAGTTGTAGAACAAGGGGTTTAGGAAATTGGAGTATATTTATCAACCAAGCCCTGGGCGGCTGCTAAAAGTAGGATTCTTGTTTTCTGGTGGAGCAAGCAGTTTAAAATCCGCTTTTAAAAGCCCAATACATAGAGCTAAATATGAAATTTCTTTTGCCTTAACAGATAATCAGCATGCAAGTGGTATAAAATTTTGCCAAGAAATGGGGTTACCTTTAATTGTGGCAGATTATAAGAAATTTTGTGAAAAACATCATTTAAAACCAAGGGATTTAAGCCAAAGGCATATTTATTTTCAACATGTACTGGAGAAGATTGAAGGCTTTTCAGTAGATGTCTTAGGGCTTTCTGGGTTTATGCTTATTATAACAAATCCATTGCTTTCTACCTATTATCACCGCATTTTGAATATTCATCCATTCCGTTTAGACATCCTAACAGGCCCAAAGTTAGAAAGGTTAGAGGTAGGTGATTTAAGATCGAGTGAGGTATTAAAATTAGTAAGGTTAAACCAATTGGTGAAGAAATACAAAGGAGAAGATGCAGTCTATGATGGTATGATAAATGGTGAGCCTTATGCACAGTCTACCTTACACCTGGCCACAGAGGTCTTTGACGAAGGCCCTATTTTGGTGTGTTCTAGAAGGGTATATTTTGATAGGTCATGGGTGCAGAAACATTTAAAGAATCGCAACTTTCGTCCTTTAAGGGCCAAGGCCGATAGTATTCAGGAGATGATGAAATGGGAGTGTGATGGACCGGCTTTTATTAAAGGTCTGGAGCTAATAGCAGATGGGCGCTTGGCTATTAATGGGCTTACTGTTTTTTTAGATAATAAGGAGCTTCCTTACAATGGCTATCAGCTTGAATGAAATGAAAAAACGTGTAGTGAGTGGGATACGGCCTACAGGAAAACTTCATCTGGGGAATTTACATGGAGCACTGGAAAACTGGAAAAAACTCCAAGATGAACATGAATGCTTCTTTTTTATTGCTGATTTACATGCCCTTACCAGTGAATACCAGGATAGTGCCCCTATTAAAGGCTATATCCAAGATATTTTGATTGACTGGCTAAGTGCTGGCTTAGATCCTGACAGATGCACTATATTTATTCAATCCAAAGTCCCAGAACACACACAACTCCATGTTATATTCTCTATGATCACTCCCCTACCTTGGCTAGAAAGGAATCCCACATATAAGGAGCAACAACAAGAATTGATAGACAGAGACCTAAATACCTACGGATTTTTGGGGTATCCCGTACTTCAAGCCGCAGATATTTTGATATATAAGGCCCAGATTGTGCCTGTAGGAGTAGACCAACTCCCTCATTTGGAATTGACCAGGGAAATTGCGCGGCGCTTTAATTATCTCTATAGGCCTATTTTCCCTCTTCCAGAGCCATTTTTAACAGAAATGCCTAAGCTTTTAGGCATCGATAGGCGGAAGATGAGCAAGAGTTACAACAACGCCATTTATCTCTCTGATTCACCAGAGGTAATTAAAGAAAAGGTTGGCCGGATGTTTACAGATGCTAGCCGCCTCAGGCGCTCTGATCCAGGCAATCCCGATATCTGTAATGTATTTTCTTTCCATAGGTTTTATACACCTATTGAGATAGTAGAAAATATAAAAACTGACTGTCCTTTAGCAAAGATAGGTTGTGTTGAATGTAAAAGAATCTTGGCCAAAAATCTTATTAAGGGATTGTCTTCTTATCGAAAAAGGCGGCAATATTATCTTAAACATTTGAGAGATTTGGACGATGTCTTACAATCAGGTATTTCCTATGCGCGCAAAGAGGCCCAAGCTACTTTAGAAGAGGTTAAGGAAGCAGTAAATATTTAGCTATTGACACAGAAAAAGAGGTGTGCTTAAATGGTGGCGTTTAATTTTGATTCAGTTAGGGAGGTATTATGGCTTCTAAAAATGTAACAGAGTTTACAGATGCAAATTTTGAGGAGGAGGTATTACATTCAAATTCGCCTGTGTTGATAGACCTTTGGGCTGTTTGGTGTGCACCATGTCATATGGTCAGTCCTATAGTGGAAGAATTGGCCGATGAATATGCAGGTAAACTTAAGGTAGGGAAAGTAAATGTAGACCAAAATCCCAGTATACCAGGTCGTTATAATGTCAGGGCTATCCCTACACTCCTATTTTTTAAGGATGGTGAACTATACGACCAAGTTGTGGGGGCAGTACCCAAAAGTACCCTGGAGGAGGTTATTAAACGTATAATATAAAAGGTATTATTACTATTTTTTTGACCTTTATCATAATCTCCAGTTGTGCTAAGGGAATCTCTCTTCCTTTGGAGGAAAGGCCACCAAAAGAGGTAATGCAAGAAGGAGTAAATTTATTTCAAAAAGGCAAATTTGATAAGGCCATAAAGATATTCCAATACGTACGGGATACATATCCTTTTACCCCCTATGCTGTTTTGGCAGGGCTAAAAATAGCGGATGCTTATTATTATAGCTCTGACTATGAAAATGCCTTAGCAGCTTATCAAGATTTTGAAAAACTTCATCCCAAAAATAAGAACATTCCTCATGTCCTTTATCAAATTGGTCTTTGTCATTTTAACCGTATTTTCTCAATTGATAGAGACCAGACCATGACCAAAAAGGCGTTATTTGCCTTTAAACGTGTAATATCAGAACACCCAGAAAGTCATTATGCCAAAAGGGCCTTTATGAAGGTCAAAGTTTGCCGTGAAAAATTAGCTGATCATGAGTTTTATGTAGGTTATTTTTACTACCGCACACATCGATACAAATCAGCCATTTTAAGATTTAGAAATATTGTTATGCATTATGGTGATTTATCCATTGCACGTGAGGCCAAACATTATTTGGAACTATGTGCAAATAAACTAGAAAAGAAAGGTGGCCTAGCCCAGTCAACTTTATAAATGAATGAATTTTAAAATAAAGGGGATGTCGGCGACGATATTCCTAAAAGCCTCTGCTGAGAAATTGAGGCCTTCTTCCGCAATGCAGCAGAGGCTTTTTTTAGGAGATGCAATAAGTAAGCAGTAGACAGTAGGGAGTATGCAGTATAGAGTGTTCCTGCGATTGCAAAAAAGAAAATACCAAAAATGTTTTTCTGCTTACTCCTTACTCCATAGTGCATACTATAATTATGGGAGGCAGATATGACATCAGGTGAAGAGAAAATCTTGAAAGCAGCCAAAGAGATTGTAGTGAAATTTATTGAGATGGGACGTATTTCTCCTAGTAGTTTTAGAGAATGTTTTAAGGAGGTCTATCAAGTGATTAAAGAGGTTATAGAGGAAGAAAAAGGTTCAGTTAGTCAGTAATTCACTTAGTCAGTGGGTCAGTAACTAAGATAACTGACAAACTGACAAACTGATTAACTAAAATGTATACTTTGAATTTATCCTCCTTAAAGGTAATTTTGGTAGAACCTCAAATACCTGGTAATGTTGGAGCGGTAGCACGTGTACTAAAGAACTTCGGAGTAAAATCCCTATATTTAGTAAGACCCCATTCATTTCTTTCTAAAGAGGCCCTTTCTAGGGCATCTAAGGCTGAAGACATCTTATATCGAGCAAAGCTATTTAGTTCCTTAGAAGATGCCATAACTGATTGTCAATATATTGTCACTACTACTGCCCGTAAGCGTTATAAAATCTCCACTTTAATGCCTAGAAAAGTCGCTCCATTACTTTCGGCCATATCACAAAATAATCGCATTGGTTTAGTATTTGGACCAGAGAGGAGCGGGTTGAAGAATAAGGAACTGCTTTTAGGGCATATCTTCCTTACTATACCTACAGATACGTCTTATTCTTCATTGAACTTAGCCCAAGCAGTAGGGATCGTTCTTTATGAGTTATTTTTACAAACCAGATACAGCGTATCTCAAAAGATTCCAAAAATTGCCACAAGCTCACAGCTTAATGCTATGTATGCACATTTAATGGAGATCTTAAATAAAATAGGTTTTGTTAAAAAAGAAGGGGAAGAGCATGTCCTTTTTGTAATAAAAAGGATTTTTAATAAAATTCCTTTAGAGGAAGAGGACGTTCGAGTGATAAGAGGTATTTGTCGGCAAATAAATTGGTATGCTTTGAGAAACAAAGTCTCTAAATAAAAAACAAAGATTTTCTTTTATAAAAAAATGTAGTATTATTACAGAAACAGGGAAAGATAAGAAGAACAAATTCAAGTTAAAATTATCAATTGAAATGCTAATTGATAATTGTTATGTTAATTTTAATATGAACCTTAACAATAAGATGGCTAGGATATTAATAGTTGACGATGAAGAACATATCAGGATGCTTTACGAAGAGGAGCTTTTAGGAGAGGGGTATCAAGTCTCTACTTCTGCAACAGGAATCAATATTTTAAAACTTATTGAAGAAAAAAGACCAGATTTAATCATATTAGATATAAAGATGACCGATTGTAATGGCCTAGATATTCTTCAAATAGTCAGAAACAGATATTATGACCTACCAGTTATCCTCTCCACAGCTTATGAGACCTATAAGAGCGATATTAAGTCCATGGCTGCAGATTTTTATGTAGTAAAATCCTCTGATTTAAAAGAACTTAAGAGAAAGATAAAAAAGGCCTTAGAAGCAAAGGTCCCTATGGAATAAGAACAAATCCATGTCTTGTCTGCGCCAGATTTTAGAAGAAAAAGAGGTAACAAACCTCTCTCCTTATGCAGCTTTAAGTTCTAAAACAAAGGGTAGGTTATCCTCTGAGCCTGAGTGTCCTTTACGTTTAGCCTTTCAGCGAGATCGTGACCGCATTATACATTGTAAGGCCTTTCGTCGTTTAAAACATAAAACTCAAGTATTTCTTTCTCCTACAGGGGATCATTACCGCACTAGGCTTACCCATACCTTAGAAGTAGCTCAAATTGCCAGGACCATTGCCCGTGCACTGGCCTTAAATGAAGACCTTGCGGAGGCTATTGCATTGGGACACGATTTGGGCCATACGCCATTTGGCCATGCAGGAGAAGAGGTGCTTAATGAAATTGTACCTGGAGGGTTTTTTCATAATGAACAAAGCCTTAGGATTGTAGATTATTTAGAAAAAGAAGGGAAGGGGTTAAATCTTACTTATGAGGTAAGGGATGGGATTTTAAAACACTCTAAAGGGCGTGGTGAAATCATTCCTAGCAAGCCAGAACATACAGCTTGTACTTTAGAGGGACAAATTGTAAGAGTTGCAGATATTATTGCCTATATTAGCCATGATGTAGAAGATGCCATCCGTGGTGGGGTAATCAAACAGGAAGACATCCCTAGAAGGTGCCATAGAGTTTTAGGGAATAATCATTCAAGGCGTATCAATACCATGGTTTCTAGCACAATTACCGCTACTTTGGAAAATAACATGAAGCTTTGTATTAGGGATGAAGTGTTGGATGCTATGCTTGAACTGAGAGAGTTTTTATTTGAGCATGTATATTATAACCCTCAGGTCTTAAAAGACTTTATAAAAGCGAAAAGGGTTATTACAGGCCTTTACTTTAGGTTTTTAGAGGATGAAACCCTTTTTATAAAAGAGATAGGACAACCGTTGGGTAATGACTCTAAGGAACGTATTGTCTCTGATTTTATTGCCGGGATGACAGATAGGTATATTTTAAACTTATATAAACGCCTATTTTTACCAAAACCTTGGATGATTCTATGAGCTTGCAGGCCTCAGGCTGCAAGCCTCAAGCTTATTTTTTTGTAGCCTGTAGCTTGTGTCCTGCAGCTTTTCTCTAACCTTGAACCCTGAACCTTTAAACCCGTAAAATGTTACTACTATATCTATTTTTTCGTCCTTATTAAGATGTCTAATACATCCTTATAAGTGATGGAAAACATTAGAAGAGAGGATACCTGGAAGGGGGAAGGCCTTACCCTGAAGCACGTTTTTTAAGATATACCTGGAGTATAAAAATGGCTGCAGGGGTTATCCCTGAAATGCGTGCTGCCTGCCCTAGTGAAATAGGACAAATCTTTGAAAGCCTTTCTTTTACCTCGTTAGAGAGGCCAGGAATTTTATAATAATCTACATCCTGTGGGAGTCGCATATTCTCCAGTCGTTTAAATCTCTCTACTTGCTCTTGCTGCCTTTTTATATACCCTTCATATTTTATTTGAAAGCTTACCTCTTCAGCCACTGCTTTGGGTATATGTCCAAATGTTTCATCAAACACCTTTAAATCATAGAGGTCTACTTCAGGCCTCCTTAACAATTCTTTTAATGTAATGGGGTTATGTATAGGGGAAGTCCCTATCTTTTTAAATACCTCATTTACTGAAGGGGCAGGCTTTATCTTGATTTCAGAGAGCCTTTTTAATGTCTTTTTAATACCCTCCTTTTTTTCTAAAAACTGCTTATATTGGCCTTCAGAGATAAGGCCAAGCCTATAGCCAATGGGCATGAGCCTTAAATCGGCATTGTCTTCTCGCAACAACAATCTGTATTCTGCCCTTGAAGTAAACATACGATATGGTTCATTTGTACCCTTTGTAACCAGATCATCAATCAATACCCCTATATACGCCTGGGAGCGATTTAAGATAAGTGGCTTCTTTTCCTCTATATAAAGGGCAGCATTGATACCTGCAATAATCCCTTGGGCGGCTGCCTCTTCATATCCGGTGGTGCCATTTATCTGCCCGGCAAAAAATAGGCCTTTAATTAATTTTGTTTCAAGTGAAGGTTCAAGCTCGGTAGGATTAATATAATCATATTCAATAGCATAACCAGGACGAACAACCTCTACCCTTTCTAAACCTTTGATACTTCTTAACATTTTAAGTTGAACATCTATAGGTAAACCAGTAAAGGTTCCATTTGGATAGACCTCAGTAGTATTTAACCCTTCAGGTTCTAAAAATATTTGATGCCTTTCCTTTTCAGGAAACCTTATAATCTTCTCTTCAATAGAAGGGCAATATCTGGGTGGAGCCCCAGAAACTTTACCTAAAATAAGAGGAGAATATTCTATGTTTTTTTTGATTATTTCATGCGTCTTAGAATTAGTATAGGTAAGATAGCAAGGTAGTTGAGGGCGGTCTATTTTTTCTGTTGAAAATGAAAATGGATGGGGGGGTTCATCCCCATATTGAGGCTCTAATCTATTAAAATCAATTGTTTTTCCATCTAATCTAGGGCAAGTACAGGTATTAAAACGAATAATTTCAAATCCGAGCTCTTTTAGACACATAGATAATTTATTGGAAGGGGGATCTCCCATCCTCCCAGCAGGAAAATTATTTAGACCTATATGAATCAATCCCTTCAAGAATGTGCCTGTAGTAAGTATTACACTTTTTCCTAGAAATATCTCAGAGGTACTGGTTTTTACCCCTTTAACTTTTCTATTTTCTATTATGACCTCATCTACTACTGCTTGTTTTATAAGTAAATTTGGTTGCTTTTCCAAAACAGATTTCATCTGTAAGCGATAGAGTTCTCTATCTGCTTGGGCGCGTGAAGACCATACTGCAGGCCCCTTTTTTGTATTGAGACGACGAAATTGGATGCCTGTAGCATCAATATTCTTTGCCATCTCCCCACCAAGGGCATCAACTTCCTTTACTAGATGCCCTTTTGCCAGACCTCCAATGGCAGGATTACAGGACATGTGGGCAATGCGATCAATGTTTATGGTAACTAAAAGGGTAGGGTGCTTCATGCGGGCTGATGCCAGGGCAGCCTCACAACCTGCATGTCCAGCCCCTATTACAATAACATCAAAGATTTCTGGATAAACAAGCATTTTTATAAATCCAAATTATTATAATTTAGATTTATTTATGGTATTCTTGTAAGGACTTTACTTTTAACTTTCCCTTTATCAATGCCTCAATTCCATCTACCATGGCCTTTGCCCCAGATATAGTAGTTGTGTAGGGAATGCCATACAGTAATGTAGCTTTTCTAATCAATGGGGCATCTTCACTAGATTCCTTCCCCAAACTAGCATTAATGACCAAATCAAAAGTACGGTTTTTAATATGGTCTATTACATGGGGCCTTTGCTCACGCAGTTTATGCACTGTTTCCACAGGAAGCACTGCGGGCAGGTGCCGGGCGGGCTCAGGCGTTAGCAGGCGGGGGTTCTTTAAATAACTGGCTGTACCAGAAGTGGCTGCTAATTCAAACCCCAAATTCATAAGCTTTTTACCAATATCTACAGTATCAGGCTTATATTTGTCAGCTACAGTAATTAGCACCTTCCCTCCAGTGGGTAGCCATTGCCCAGCGGCAATCTGTGCCTTAGCAAAGGCCATTCCATATGTTTCATCAATCCCCATTACCTCTCCTGTAGAACGCATCTCTGGCCCTAAAATAGGGTCAACACCAGGAAAACGCAAAAATGGGAAGACAGATTCCTTCACTGCTACATGCCTTATCTCAACTTCTTTAGTAATCCCCAATTCCTTTAATTTTTCTCCTATCATTAGCTTTGTAGCCACCTTTGCCCAAGGCACACCGGTGGCCTTGCTGACAAATGGAACAGTGCGGGAGGCTCTAGGATTTACTTCTAATACATAAATCTCTTTATCTTTTACTGCATATTGAACATTCATTAGTCCAATGACATTCAATTCTTTTGCCAGGGCCTTTGTCTGTGCCTTAATTTTTTCAATAATATGAGAAGGCAAGGTATGTGGTGGCAATACGCAAGCACTATCCCCTGAATGTACACCTGCTTCTTCGATGTGTTCCATAATTCCTGCTACTACACATATTTCCCCATCAGCTACTGCATCTACATCTATTTCTATGGCATCCTCCAAGAACTTATCTATTAATACTGGATGTTTAGCAGAAGCTTCTATGGCACTCAACATAAAACCCTCTAAGGCCTGTTCGTCATAGACTATCTCCATAGCCCTTCCACCCAATACATAAGAAGGCCTTACCAATAGGGGATAACCTATTTTCTTAGCTATCTTCATTGCACCTTCATAAGAGGTAGCAGTACCATTATCCGCCTGCTTTAGTCCTAGCTTTTTAAGAAGCTGTTTGAATCTCTTTCTATCTTCAGCCCGGTCAATAGAATCAGGGGAAGTCCCTAATATATTGACCCCTGCCTTCTCTAACCCCTTGGCCAAATTTAATGGGGTTTGCCCACCAAATTGGACAATTATACCATCCGGGTTCTCCTTTTCTATGACATTTAGGACATCTTCCAAGGTTAAAGGCTCAAAATATAACTTATCGGCAGTATCATAATCAGTGCTTACAGTCTCAGGATTAGAATTAATCATTAGTGTTTCATATCCCATTTCCTTTAAGGCAAATACAGCATGAACGCAACAATAGTCAAATTCAATACCCTGACCAATCCTATTTGGCCCCCCTCCTAAAATGAGTATCTTTTTCTTATCTGTAATGCGGCTTTCGTCAACTTTATCATAGGTAGAATAATAATAAGGTCTAATAGAGTCATGTTCGCCCGCACAGGTATCTACTAGTTTAAAGACTGCTGCTATCTTATGTTTCTTGCGGAATTTTCTTATCAACATCTCATCAGTATGAAGAAGATATGCCAATTGCTTGTCGCTGAAGCCATACTGCTTTGCCCGAAGTAGTAAATCAACAGAGATGTCCAATGTCTTTTTATTCTTTTTTTTCTGCCTTCTGTCTTTTATTTCATCCTCCAGCTCCACAATCTCCCTTATATTGTCTAAAAACCATCTGTCAATCTTGGAAAGTTCATAGATCTCATCATTACTCATCCCCATCTGTATGGCATGACGGATATAAAATAGTCTCTTGTCATTGGGAACGCGAAGTTTCTCTTTTATAGCTTCAATGTCTGTGTGGTGAAATTCATTTCTGCCATCTGCTCCCAAGCCAAACCGTGCAATCTCTAAACTTCTTATCCCTTTCTGTAAGGCTTCTTTGAAGTTGCGTCCAATAGACATAGCCTCACCTACTGCCTTCATAGAGGTATTAATAGTAGGGTCTGCTTGAGGAAATTTTTCAAAGGCAAAGCGGGAGATCTTAAATACACAGTAATCCACTGAGGGCTCAAAGAAGGAGGTAGTCTGCCCCGTAATCTGATTTATGACCTCCTCCAGAGTAAGGCCTACTGCAAGTTTTGCGGCTATCCTGGCAATAGGAAAGCCTGTGGCCTTAGAAGCCAAAGCAGAACTTCTTGATAAACGGGGATTTACTTCAATTATTACTACCCTGCCATCTTCTGGATTTACAGCAAATTGTATATTAGAACCTCCAGCGATATTGATTTTACGAATTATCCTTTTGCATAAATCAACTAAATAGGCATACTCCTTGGAAGTAAGTGTCTGAGCAGGTGCAACCACAATACTGTCTCCTGTATGGACGCCCATAGGGTCTACATTCTCCATTGAGGTGACTATAATTACATT
>CAZNJP010000023.1:0-18290 GCA_964573345.1 uncultured Syntrophobacter sp.
TCCTGAAATTTTCCCTATTTTTCCTGAAAATCCTTTTCCTTTGAAACATTTCTTCTTTTTATGGTGGCTTTTTGGGGTATACATCTTCTTTTTTGCTTATAGGGGGCTTTACACAAAAAGGGTGCCTTTCTGGGAAGAGGTGCAAAATATATGGTATGCTTGTTTCTTATCACTTATTGGACTCCTAACTATCGTGTCTCTGGGGAAATTATCCCATTTGGTTTCAAGAACCATTCTTGTACTCTCTTTTTTAAACATGCTCTGGTTAAGCTCACTTTTTCGGTTCTACGGGAAAAAGCTTTTGACGTTACTGGGTGTGGGAAGGAAGAAGGTACTTATTCTTGGAGCAGGAAAAACCGGCCAGTTGTTGCTTAAAGCGCTAGAAAGGGAAAAGATTCTGGGCTATGAAGTTGTAGGGTTCCTCGATGACGATCCTGAAAGATTTCGAAAGACCATTGAAGGGAAGAAGATACTGGGGAGATTAGATGAAGTAGACAGATTTTTATGTAATCCTGGGATTGAAGATATTTTTCTGGCTATTGATAAGGCCGAAAGTTCGAATCTTGGTCCACTGCTCCATAAGTTACAGACAAAGGTTAGAAATCTCCATTTCATCCCTGATTTTTTGGGCCTTCCTTTTCTAAACAACCAGTTCAAATTTTTCTTCGATGAACAACTTCTGACCATTGGTTTAAAAAACAACCTTCAAGCACGCTCTAGCCAGTTAATAAAGAGAACATTCGATTTGGTAACGTCAACCCTTATTTTAATCCTCATTTTCCCTTTCATTACGCTTATTTCTCTGTTAATCAAATTAGAATCAAGAGGGAGTGTATTTTTTATCCAGGAAAGATGGGGTAAAAAAGGAAATATTTTTAGGTGCATTAAATTCCGAACTATGTATACCGACGAAGATAAAAGGCTTAGGAAATATTTAGATAATAACGAAGTGGCTAGGAGAGAATGGAGGAAATTTGTGAAATTAAAGTCCTTTGACCCAAGGGTTACCAAAATTGGTAATTTCTTGCGTAGATTTAGCCTTGATGAACTGCCTCAGCTCTTTAATGTGTTTTTAGGGCAGATGAGCCTGGTGGGCCCCAGGCCCTATCTTCCTAACGAAAGGAAGGAAATAGGTGAAAATTTGGATTTGATTTTAGAGACTACTCCAGGAATTACTGGTCTCTGGCAGGTTTCAGGTAGAAATGAGCTTCCTTTTAATGAACGTGTGGCCTTAGATACCTGGTACGTGCGAAACTGGTCACTATGGTTAGATACAGTGATTCTCCTTAAGACATTTAAAGCTGTCCTAACTGGTAAAGGCGCCTATTAGTAAAAAGCAAGACCTCTAATTGTGAGCAGTGCTTTGCTTGGGTTTATAATCCTGAGAGAAGGTATTGCAGGAAAAATGCTTTTTTACAAGTATGTGAAAGTGCCGAATAAAAGAAGTTTTACTTTAAGAAATTTTACCACTCAGTTTGCCAAGTTCAAATATTATCCATAAGAGAGCTGACACAATCGGCATATATAAACCAATTTGTATACCTATAAAGGCTTCCCATGCAACATATGCTTTAGACAGATACGGAGCACGTCTATACATTTTAGACCCAATTATAATTGCTAGAATAAAGGAAAAGATAATTGAAATTGCAAAAAATAACTTGCTAAAGAAGAATCAGAGGTCAAAAGGCATTTCGTAAACGGTGTTGCTATTTGCATAATTTGGGTTGAAATACAAAAAAAGTGGTGTATAATAAATAATAATGCAATAAACACTTTAGGAGGTAAAAATGACAAGCCAGTTAAAGACCCTTTTCTTTCTTTCTATTCTAACAGTTGTTTTTATTTTAATTGGTGGCGCTATCGGTGGAAGGGGGGGTATGATATTTGCTTTTTTCTTTGCATGTGTAATGAATCTAGCTGCCTATTGGTTTAGTGACAAGATAGTCCTTAAAATGTACAAGGCAAAGGAAGTAACTCAAAGTGAAGCGCCAAGACTCTATAGAACAGTATGGGAATTATCTCAACAAGCAGGCCTTCCTATGCCTAAGTTGTATATTGTCCCTAGTGAAACACCCAATGCATTTGCTACCGGAAGGAATCCTGACCATGCTGCTGTAGCAGTTACAAAAGGGATTCTTGACCTCCTTACAGAAGAAGAGCTAAAAGGTGTATTAGGACACGAATTGGCCCATGTAAAGCATAGGGATATCTTAATACAGACAGTAGCAGCTACAGTAGCCGGGGCTATAATTATGCTGGCTAGAATGGGACAATGGGCCCTTATATTTGGAGGCTTAAGAGGAGATGATGACGAAGGTGGTGGTGCTTTAGGGATGGTAAGCACTATAGCCCTTTTGATTATTGCCCCTATAGCAGCCTTCTTAATCCAAATGGCAATTTCCAGGGCTAGAGAATATTATGCTGATGAAGGTGGAGCAAAATTTTCAGGGAATCCCCTTTATCTGGCCAATGCCTTAAGAAAACTTGCTCATGGTGTAAAAAGGCATCCAATGACTGAGGCAAATCCTGCTACAGCTCATATGTTTATTATAAATCCATTAAAAGGTTCTGGTATGGCCTCTTTATTTTCCACTCATCCCCCTGTTGAAGAAAGAATCTCAAGACTAGAGGCAATGTATGAAATTGGTAAAACATCTTAAATAAGCATTTAGCCATCAGGCTTGGCTTTCATTAGTTAGCGTCAATCGTTCATTGACTAAACTTAAAAGATATGAAACAGAGGTATTTTTAGTTGAAAGGGCTCATTGGCTTTGAGGAAATAAAAAAGAGGTATGAAAAGGGCGAAGACCCATTTGCCTTGACCTTGGAGAAGTGGATAAGGATTGAAGAATTTCTTGATAAAGAGATAACATATTCAGAAATTGTCCAACTATTTGGGGCAGCTACTATGAAGATCCCATTTTGTTTTGATTATGCCCCGAATTGTAGCCTATGCCCTTTAGAAAAGATCTGTCAAGGGCCCTCCACTTATCATCAAATCTTAAAATTCCTTTACTATTTCTTGGCTACTGGGATGCCTTTAGAAAAGAAGCCACTTATAGAATTGGTAGATAAACTGATTGAAGAGATAAAAGAGGCTCAAGTGGCATGGAAAAAGAGGCTGTCTTAAATAATTATATTAAGGTCATTGGAGCATCCCAGCACAATTTAAAAGATATAAGTCTTAATCTACCCATAGGAAAGATTACCATAATCGCGGGAGTCAGTGGCTCTGGAAAGTCTAGTCTGGCCTTTGATACATTATATGCAGAAGGACAAAGGAGGTATATTGAGACATTTTCCCCTTATGCCCGCCAATTTATTGAGCGCATGGATAGGCCGAGAGTAGAGTGCATTGAAGGCATTCTACCAGCCATTGCCATTGACCAAAAAAATCCAGTAAAGACCTCTCGCTCCACTGTTGGTACCATGACCGAAATTACAGATTATGTAAAAATTTTATTTTGTCAAATAGCAAGGCTTTATTGTGAAAAGTGCAATAGGGCCATTACAGAGGATACCCCACAAAGTATATGGGAAAATATCAAAGATTATTCAGGAAAAAAGGCCATTTTAACCTTTCCTTATAAAGTAGAAAAACCAAATTTAGCAAAACAGGCACTAACTCATCTGGGATTCGACCGAATAGTAAAAGATGGGAAAATATCTTATTTAGAAGAGGTAGATTTAGAACCAGATCAAGAGATTTCTATTTTTATAGATAGATTTCTTATAAAAGAGGATGAAAGAAAGCGCATCCTGGATTCCTTAGAGCAGGCATTTAAATTTGGCAAGGGTCATCTTGAGGTAATAATTCTAGAAAATGAAAAGCTAAAATTTACTGATAAGCTCCATTGTCCCTATTGTGATATTTCCTATAAACAACCTGTTCCAAATCTATTCTCCTTTAATAGCCCATTAGGGGCATGTGAGGTATGCCGTGGATTTGGTAAAATTATTGATATTGACCTAGATTCAGTGATTCCTGACAAAGGTAAATCTTTGGCAGAAGGGGCCATTAAGCCCTGGAGGCAAGACAGCTATGAGTTTTCTGAGCTAATGGACTTTTGCCACAGATACAGAATACCTGTTGATATCCCATTTTCTAAACTAAAAGAAACGCATAAAAAAATAATTGTAGAGGGTCATAAAGATTATTATGGGATTAGGAGATTTTTTAAATGGCTCGAGACAAAAAGCTATAAGATGCACGTAAGGGTATTTCTTTCCCGCTATCGAGGCTATTTTACATGCCCTGAATGTAAAGGAACAAGATTTAAAAAAGAGACTTTACTATATAAAATAAAAGGCAAAAATATTGCTGAAATATACGCCCTTAGCATTTCTTCTGTCTATAAATTTTTTAAGGAATTGAAAAAAGATGTAGAAGACAATATAGCTGCCAAGCTTATTGTTGATGAGATTAACAGGCGCTTAAAGTACTTAATAGATGTAGGCTTAGGCTATCTTAACTTAGATAGGCAATCCCGGACCCTTTCAGGTGGCGAAGTAGCCAGGGTAAGCCTTACAAGGGCACTGGGTACCTCTTTGGTAAATACCCTTTATGTCTTAGATGAACCAAGCATTGGCCTTCACCCAAGAGATAGCCATCGTTTAGTAAATATCTTAAAAAGGCTATCTGGTGAAAATACAGTTGTGATTGTAGAACACGACCCAGAGATTATTAAAAACTGTGATTACATCCTAGACCTGGGGCCAGGGGCAGGTGAGGCTGGTGGGCAGATTATGTATTTTGGAAAAATAGAAGGTATTAAAAGTGCGGCAAATTCATTAACTGCAGGCTACCTTAGTGGTAGGTTATCCATACCTGTTCCCAAAAAATATAGAACTCCTAAGTCATGGTTATATATAAAGGGGGCAAAGGCACACAATCTAAAGGGCATTGATATAAACATCCCATTGGGTGTTATGGCCTGTTTAACAGGGGTGTCTGGTTCTGGGAAAAGTACCCTTGCTGAAGAGATTATCTATAAGGGGATAAAAAAAGAAAAGGGGCAATTTATAGGAAGACCTGGTGAATATAAATCTATTAAGGGTCTAGAAAGAATAAAGGATGTGATATTTGTTAATCAAAGCCCTATTTCCGGGACCCCTAGGGCAAATCCAGCTACCTGTCTAGGCTGTTTTGGCTTAATAAGGGAGATATTTTCTCATACAGAACAATCAAAGGAGCGCGGCTATACAGCAGGCACATTTTCCTTTAATTCCCCAGGTGGTCGGTGTGAGGCATGTAAAGGGGAGGGGTTTGAAAAGATAGAGATGCAATTTCTATCCGATGTTTATCTAACCTGCCCTAAGTGCCAGGGAAAGAGATATAAACCAGAAATTTTGGAAGTAAAATATAGAGGAAAAAACATTGCAGATGTTTTACAGATGAGCTTCAGTGAGGCATTAAGTTTTTTCTCTGATATAGACAAGGTCTGTCAATGTTTTCAGCCTATTTTTGCTGTAGGCCTAGAGTATCTAAGACTAGGACAGCCAATTAATACCTTATCTGGTGGTGAGGCACAAAGGTTAAAGCTGGCAAAATATATGAGCATAAAAGATAAAGGCCCCTACCTTTTTATCTTTGATGAACCCACCATTGGCTTGCACTTTGCCGACATTCAAAGGCTCCTTGGTGCCTTTAATGAACTTATAGAAAAAGGGCACTCCGTGCTAGTCATTGAACACAATCTAGACGTTATTAAATCAGCAGACTATATAATTGATTTGGGCCCAGAGGGTGGTGAAGCAGGAGGCGAGGTCGTTGCCCAGGGTGCACCAAAAGAAATTGCTATGATAGATAATTCCTACACAGGAAGATATTTAAAGAAATGTTTAACTAATGGTTATTTATTATAGGGCATTTTTTACCTATTTAGGTAAATTTTGTTTATTTTCTATAAAAGATGGCATTTGTGGCCTGGTGTTTCCTGATTTTGATTCAAAAGAATTGTTGCCTCTTTCTAAAGCACATTCTTTAAATCATCTAAGAAGGCACTTGGGCAAATTTTCATTAAAAGAGGCAAATTACTTAGACCCTATAATTGCTCAAATCAGGGCATATCTTAAAGGTGATCAGAGGTCTTTATCTACTCCTTTAAATCTAATAGGCACACCTTTCCAAAAACGGGTTTGGCAGGCAATAAAGGACATCCCATACGGAGAAACCATTAGCTATAAAAAATTGGCCCAAATGGTAAATTGCAAAGGATATCGCGCTGTAGCAAAGGCATGCAATGCCAATCCCCTGCCCCTTTTTATCCCATGTCATAGAGTAGTAGGAGAAAGGGGGGTTGGTGGTTTTTATCCCGGCACCAGTTGGAAGCTATTTTTACTTAAGTTAGAAAATATTTTAAATTTTAGATAAGCTATCACCAGGTTGACATAGATTTTGCCCTAAATTAATATTGGTGATTGTTTAAAAAGATTGAGTTTTTAAAAATACATTGGAGGAAAAGATGAAAGAAGCGGATGTAGTGACTATAGGAGGAAGTATTGGAGGTCGTGTTGCTGCTATAACGGCAAGGAGACATTATAAGGATGCCAAAATTATCCTTATTAAAAATGCAGAAAAGGTGTTAGTTCCGTGTCCTATTCCTTATATATTCGGGACATTAAAAGACCCAGAGAAAAATCTATTCTCTGATGCACCCTTTTCAGAAGATAATATTGACCTGGTTGTTGATGAAGCCACCCTCATAGATAGGAAAAAAAAGACTATCAGTACCTTAGAAGGCGATTTCATAAAATATAGAAAATTGATCCTTGCTACTGGGTCAATGCCTATTGTTCCTAAACTACCAGGCATAAACCTAAAAAATGTCTTTTTTGCCAAAAAAGATGTAGATTATTTAAATAGGTTATCAAAGGCATTGGATGGGGTTGAAGATGTAGTAGTTATTGGAGGTGGATTCATAGGGGTTGAATTTTCTGATCAATTTAGAAAAAGGGGCCTTAATGTTACCATTATTGAGATGTTGCCACATTGCCTTCAGCTCGTTTTTGATGAGGATTTTTGCATTATGGCAGAAGATAAGATTAAAGAGCTAGGAATAGATATAATGACAAATAGTAAGGTAAAGGCCATTATAGGGGAAAAGGCAGTTGAGGGAGTAGAGCTAGAGGGTGGAGAAAAAATAAAGGCAGATATTGTATTCCTGGGCATTGGGGTAATTCCAAATATCCTTCTTGCTGAAAAGGCAGGGATTAAAATAGGTGAAACTAGAGCAATATGGGTGGATGAATATGGTAGGACAAGCGATGAAGATATCTTTGCCATTGGGGATTGTGCTGAAAAGAAATCATTTTTTACTAAAAAACCATCTGCTTTAAGACTTGCCTCTATTGCCACACACGAGGCCAGGATTGCTGGTGCCAATCTATTTGAACTAAAAAGAAAAAATGAAGGGGCAATTGGGACCTTTGCTACTGTCATAGGTGATTTTGCACTAGGGATGTCAGGGCTCTCAGAAAGGATGGCAAAAGATGCAGGTTTTGATGTGGTTGTTGGAGAAGCTAGTGGTCCGGATAAACACCCGCCTGCCATGCCCGATACTAAACAGATTAGGATGAGGCTAATATTTGAAAAGACTTCTGGTAAAATTTTAGGAGGTCAGTTTTGTGGTGGTTCATCTTCTGGAGAAATTGCCAATATTTTGGCTGCTTTGATACAAAAAAGGATGGTAGTAGATGACATAGTTACTTTCCAAATGGGCACTCATCCTGTTCTTACTCCTTCACCTGGTGTTTATCCCATTGTAAATGCTGCTGAAGATGCAACAGTGAAATTAAAACAACCTCAGTAAGCCATTCATCGTAAAAAAAGTCCATTTATACGGGATTAAGCGTTCACAGGTTCAGTGCTCAGGGTTACCTTTCTTTCGTTTAGCTTGCTCGTAGGACGGTTTAGATTTCGGTGAGCCCTGAATCTTTAAACCCGTGAACGGTTACGAAAATAGCTATTTGTCAAGTAGGCACCCACCCTGCCTTTACCCCTCCGCCACCAGCTTATCACTTTACAACTATTGCTGAAGAAATTGCGTGAAATAATCCCAAATTATGCAATAATTTGGGATTTGGAAGGCCCAAAGGACCTTCTTTTGGTTTCAAAAATGGGTTTCATTTTTGGCAAAACGGGGTTCGGGGTGGAGCTCTAGAAATTGCTTCAAATAACCATTTGTACCAAAAAAAATCCGTTCATTGTCTAAAATAGACCTTTTATCAATTTTTAATAGCTAAATAAAAGCCTGTATGTTAGCCTAAAATATATTTCGTTATTGAAAGGAGTGAAACATATGGGCAAGACACTTACCCAAAAAATTTTGGAGGGGCATCTTGCAGTAGGTAAGTATGTTTCTGGTGAGGAGATAGGTATTAAGATTGATCAAACCCTTACCCAGGATGCCACTGGTACTATGTGCTATTTACAATTTGAGGCTATGGATATTCCCAAGGTAAAAACAGGGCTTTCTGTAAGCTATGTAGACCACAATACTATCCAGGCAGGCTTTGAGAACCCAGATGACCACAAATATCTCCAAACCATTGCTGCAAAGTATGGGATTATTTACTCAAAAGCAGGCAATGGCATCTGTCACCAAGTGCACTTAGAGAGGTTTACACAACCAGGAAAGACCTTATTGGGTTCAGACAGCCATACCCCTACAGCAGGTGGGATGGGAATGGTAGGGATTGGTGCAGGGGGCTTAGATGTAGCAGTAGCTATGGCTGGTGGGCCCTTCTATATGAGTTGTCCAAAGGTGATTGGAATAAATCTAACAGGAAAATTGCCACCCTGGGTAAGCGCTAAGGATGTAGTACTTAAGATTTTAGAGACCTTTAGCACAAAAGGCAATGTAGGTTGTGTATTTGAATATAAAGGGGATGGGGTAAAGACATTAACAGTACCTGAAAGGGCAACTATTACCAATATGGGGGCAGAGTGTGGTGTGACGTTTTCTATCTTCCCTAGTGATGAACTTACGCGTGACTTTTTAAGGGCACAGGCTAGAGAGATGGATTGGACCCCACTTTCTGCAGACCAAGATGCTGTTTATGACAAAGAGATTGAAATCGATTTAAGCAAATTAGTACCTTTGATTGCCTGTCCTCACAGCCCAGGCAATATAAAACGGGTAGAGGAGATAGAGGGACTTCCTGTAGATCAGGTGGGTGTAGGCAGTTGCACGAACTCTTCTTACCGGGATTTAATGATTGTGGCAGAAATGCTGGATGGTCAGCGATGTCATCCAGATGTAAGTTTTGTATTAGCACCTGGTTCTAGGCAGGTATTGAGGATGCTTGCACAAAATGGGGCATTGGATAAGTTGATCGCCGCTGGTGCCAGGATAGCTGAGTGCACCTGTGGTTTTTGTATTGGAAACAGCCATGCTCCAAAGAGCAATGGGGTTTCTCTACGCACTATAAATAGAAATTTCCTGGGGCGTTGTGGAACAAAGAGTGCCCAAGTATATCTAGTAAGTCCTGAAACAGCCGCAGCCGCTATAATCACTGGTAAGATTACAGACCCAAGGGCCTTGGGTCTCCCTTATCCAGAAATTTCTTTACCTGAAAGGTTCCTTATCGATGACAGTATGTTTATTCCCCCTTCACCTGAGCCAGAAAAGATAGAGGTCTATCGTGGGCCAAACATTGGGGCACCACCTATAAGTGAACCTATGCCAGAAAAGATTATCGGCGTAGCAACTATCAAAGTAGGGGATGAAACCACTACAGACCACATTATTCCTGCTGGAAGCCGCATGAAATATAGGTCAAACGTTCCAAAGTATGCAGAGTTTGTGTTTGAGGTATTAGACCCTACATTCCACAAAAGGGCCCTGGAGTATAAAAATGCAGGTAGGCACAATGTTATTGTAGGTGGCTTAAGCTATGGACAGGGTTCCTCACGTGAACATGCTGCCATCTGTCCTATGTATTTAGGGGTAAAGGCTGTAATTGCTAAGTCTTTTGAGCGTATTCATGCTGCAAATCTGGTCAACTTTGGTATTGCCCCTTTAATATTTAAAGATCCATCAGATTATGAAAAATTGGAGCAAGGAGATGAGTTGGAAATAGAAAACATTACACAGTCAATAAAACAGGATAGAGATTTAAGGGTTTTAAATAAGACAAAAGGGGTCTCTTTTGAGGCAACTTATCAGCTTTCTGATAGACAAAAGGAGATTCTACTGGCCGGTGGGACCCTGGCCTATATGAAAACTAAGGCCTAGAGGGAGGAGTTATGAAGGTAAGGGATATTATGACAAAGGATTTGGTTAGGGTAGAGCCAGATACCACAATTGCATGGGTAATTTCTAAGATGAGCCACTTTAGAATCCGTTCTTTGATCGTGGAAAGGGCCAGTGAAGATGAGCCCTATGGAATGATAACTGTTCGTGACGCAGTTTATAAGGTAATTGCCACGGGCCTTGATCCCAAGATGGTAAAAGTAGAAGAGATCAAGAGTAAACCGGCAATTTCAGTCAGCCCTGATATGGACATAAGGGATGTGGCAAAGTTTATGGCAGAAAAGAACTTGTCCCGTGTTTTGGTAACACAGGGAAAAAATCTATTAGGCATCGCTAGCCTATTTGACATCATCAAGGCCTTTTAAAGGAGGAGGTTTAAATGGCACAAAGGGGCATTAGAGAGTTTGATGGAAAGAGGCTTCTTAAAAAATACTGGGATAATTACTTCCCAACCTTAAAGTATCCGTTTAAGGCAGTTTTGGTAGAAGAAGGGCATACACTGAAGGAGTATCTTAGAGACCATTCCTGGCTAAGAGAAGAAAGGCTTGTAGTAAAGCCAGACCAACTTTTTGGAAAGAGGGGAAAGCATGACCTTGTTTTACTCAATGCCAATTTTGATGAGGCTCAAGCCTGGGTTTCTGAGAGGATGGGAAAGGAGCTGACCATAGGGGAAGTTAAAGATAAACTTACCCATTTTCTTGTTGAACCTTTTGTACCTCATAAAGAAGAACTTTATATGGCCATGGTCTCTGAGAGGGATGGTGATAAGGTCTATCTTTCTGAAAAAGGTGGTGTAGATATAGAGGAGGTATGGGAAACGGTAAGGGAAATCTTTATCCCTGTACCTACATCAGAAGAAAAACTAAAGGAGATTGTCTCTGATAATCTGCCCGAGGAATTTAAAGAAAAAGGAGAAATTTTTATCCCATTCATTTGTGGTCTTTATAGGTTCTTTTCTGACCTCCATTTTACCTATCTGGAACTAAACCCCTTTACTATTTTGCACAGGCAAATGGTATTACCCTTTGACCTTGTGGCAAGACTTGATGATACTGCTCACTTTGACTGTGCAGAGGCCTGGGGAGATATCACCTTTCCAGCACCATTTGGCAGAAAACTCTCTGAAGAGGAGGCCTACATTAAACAACTAGATGAAGGGACCGGAGCTTCGCTGAAATTGACCGTCCTTAACCCAAAAGGGCGTATCTGGACCATGGTGGCTGGTGGTGGGGCAAGTGTAGTCTATACAGATACCATTACAGATATGGGAGCAAGTAAGGAATTAGGGAATTATGGTGAATATAGTGGTAATCCAACTACTGATGAGACATATGAGTATGCAAAGACCATATTAGACCTAATGACCAGGGAAAAGGACCCAGAAGGGAGGTCAAAGGTTCTACTTATTGGAGGGGGTATTGCCAATTTTACTGATGTGGCAAAGACATTTGATGGCATTATAAAGGCACTTCAAGAATACAAAGAGAAGCTAAAAAATGTAAATGCAAAGATATATGTGAGAAGAGGAGGGCCAAACTATGAAAGGGGCCTAACAAGGATGAGGCAGTTAGGGGAAACCCTTGGAGTGCCTATAGAGGTCTATGGCCCAGAGACGCACATGACAAGGATAGTCAAGATGGCTTTGGCCCATTAGGAGGTATGTCATGGAAAAGAAAGAATACACACTCTTTGACCGCAATACCCAGGCCATATTTTATGGCTACCACACAAGGGCTATACAAAGAATGTTAGACTTTGACTATATCTGCCAGAGGAAAATCCCGAGTGTAGCAGCCATTGCCACCCCTAACAGGAGTGGCTACCACCAGTGTTTTTTTGGGACAGAGGAGATATTGATACCTATGTATCAAGGCATAAAAGCGGCCACAGAAAGGCATCCTAAGGCAGATGTGATGATTAACTTTGCCTCTTACCGCTCGGCCTATCCTACTTCCAAAGAGGCATTAGAGGATACCAACATTCGAACAGTGGTTGTTATAGCAGAGGGTATAGCGGAGAGATACACAAGAGACCTTATTTTTACAGCAAAGCAAAGGGAGAAATGGATCATAGGCCCTTCCACTGTGGGGGCTATTGCTGCAGGGGCACTCAGGGTAGCAAATGCAGCAGGTACTATTGAAAATATCATAGCTTGTAAGCTATATAGGCCAGGCAGTGTGGGTTTTGTAGCTGTTTCAGGTGGTCTATTCAATGAATTAAACAATATTATCTCTCAGGCCACAGATGGTGTCTATGAAGGGATAGCTATAGGAGGTGACCTTTATCCTGGCTCTACCTTCATTGACCACTGCCTAAGATATGAGGCAAATCCAGAGATAAAGATGATGGTAATTATGGGGGAAATAGGCGGTACCGATGAATATCAGATTGCAAAAGCTATAGAAGAGGGGCGTATCAAAAAGCCTGTAGTAGCTTGGTGCATTGGGACCTGTTCAAAGCTCTTCCCTACCGAAGTACAGTTTGGTCATGCAGGGGCAAGGGCCAGGTCTAATATAGAGACAGCGGATGCAAAAAATGAGGCATTAAGAAAAGCAGGAGCTATTGTACCTGATTCCTTTGATGATTTTGGGAGTGTTATTAGAGAAACATTTGAGAAGTTAAAGGTAGAGGGGGTAATTGAGGAAAGGGTTGAGCCTTCTATACCAAAACTCCCTATGGACTTTGAAGTGGCTAGAGCACAAAAGGCTGTAAGGAAGACAAGCCATTTTATCTGCACTATAAGCGATGATCGAGGAGAAGAGGTACTTTATGCAGGTGTACCACTGTCCAGGATTATTGAGAAAAACTATAGCTTCGGAGATGTGATAAGCTTATTGTGGTTTAAAAAGAAGCTGCCTAAATGGGCAACAGAATTTTTAGAAATGGCCATAAAAACAGCAGCAGACCATGGCCCTTGTGTTTCTGGGGCACACAATGCCATTGTCACTGCCCGTGCAGGTAAGGATCTGGTCTCCTCTTTGGTCAGTGGCCTATTGACCGTGGGCCCACGCTTTGGTGGGGCCATAGATGGTGCAGCCTATTATTTCCGCAAATTCTATAATGAGGATAAGAGCCCAAGGCAGATGGTAAACGAGATGAAGGCAGCCGGAGTCTTGATACCAGGTATTGGGCACAGAATAAAGAGTGTCAGGAATCCTGACAGGCGGGTGCAACTACTTATTCAATATGCAAGAGAAAACTTTCCAGAAACAAAATACCTGGACTTTGCCTTACAGGTAGAGAAAATCACCACAGCAAAGCGGGGGAATTTGATCCTTAATGTAGATGGCTGTATTGGTGTGTTATTTGTAGATTTACTCCATGGTTGTGGTTTTACTCAGGAAGAGGTTCATGAAATCATTGATGCAGGTACATTAAACGCCATTTTTGTCTTAGGAAGAAGTATCGGGATAATTGGGCACATCTTGGACCAAAAAAGGCTTAAGTCCCCACTTTATCGCCATCCTTGGGACGATGTACTTTATGCTGTTCAGCCTGCCCCGTAGAATAAATAGCACTTTTTGGGACTTAGTGCTCACAATGACGCAGGGCGTATCATTGCAAGCACCGCGGGTAATTTCACTTATTCCACGGGGCCTGCTAAGGAGATAGAAAAAATTCAATGAAACAGGAAAAAGGCATAGGCAAAGGTAAAGATTTTTTCTCTGCCTGCCTGCTAACACCTGAGCGCCTGCCCGCAACGGGCGGGCCCGCGAGGCGGGCGGGTAGCGATGGCAGGCGGGCCTTAACCTTTACCTGATTTTTGATGTGGAGGTCAAAAGATGAAAAAACAAATTGAAAAAGCAAAGGAACATTTTGGAAAATTATTAGAAGAACAGCTTGAAAGAGTGGAACGTATGAAAAAAGCAGAAGAATGGATAGATTATGCCGAGCTAAAACCCATTACCATAGGAATTGTTGGTGGAGATGGGATCGGACCGTATATTGCTAAGGAGGCCAAGCGCGTTTTAGAATTCCTGTTAAAAGAGGAGCTTGAAAATGGGAAGGTTGAATTTAAAGAAATTTCCGGATTTACTATTGAGAACCGTGCCAAGGTCATGAAGGCAATACCAGATGATATTTTGGAAGAGATTAAAAAATGCCATGTTCTACTAAAAGGCCCATTATACACCCCAAAGAAAGGAGATAAATGGCCAAATATTGAGAGCGCAAATGTGGCCATGCGAAGGGAGCTTGATTTGTTTGCCAATGTAAGACCAGTAAAAGTCTCCAAGGAAGGAATAGATTGGATATTTTTTAGGGAGAATACAGAAGGGGAATACATACTTGGAAAAAAGGGGATAGATGTCACTGATGATCTTGCTATTGACTTTAAAGTTATAACCAGTCAAGGTTCTGAAAGAATAATCCAAATGGCATTTGAGTATGCCAAGAGAAATAAAATCAACAAGGTAACGGTAGTGACAAAGGCAAATGTTGTAAAAACATGTGATGGAAAATTCCTTTCTATGGCTGAACAGGTAGCCAGGGATTATCCTGAAGTAGAGTGGGATGACTGGTTCATCGATATCATGGCAGCTAAGCTTATAGATCCAAAAAGGAGGACAGGGTTCAGGGTAGTAGTGTTACCAAATCTTTATGGGGACATTATCACTGATGAAGCAGCCGAATTTCAAGGTGGGGTTGGAACGGCTGGAAGTGCAAATATTGGCAAGAAATACGCAATGTTTGAGGCAATACATGGCACTGCCCCAAGAATGGTTGAAGAAGGACGAGCCAAATATGCTGACCCATCTAGCATCCTAAGGGCCACGGTTATGCTCTTAAACCACATTGGATTTGCTGATAAGGCTAAGAAGTTGGAGATGGGCTTAGATATCTGCGGTCAATATGAGAAAAAAGTTATTATTACAGGAAGAGAAGATGGTGTGACCTCAGCAGAGTTTGCTGATTATGTAATGAATACCATCCAAGATCCCAATTTAGAGAGTAAATGGCAGAGCTATCAATAGGAGAAAAAAGTCCAAGCGTAGAGGACCTTTTGACATTAAAAAACATGTAAAGGAGAAAACATGAGAAGAAATAAGGTAAGTATTATTGGTGCTGGGGCAGTGGGCGCTATAGTAGCTCAGAATCTGGCACAAAGGGATGCCGCTAACATTGTACTACTGGATGTGGTTGAGGGGATACCTCAGGGTAAAGCTCTTGATATCCTCCACGCATCACCTGTATATAAGTTTCATGGAATAATTGAAGGGACAAATGATTATGCCTTAACATCAGATTCTGATGTAATAGTAGTTACAGCAGGCATAACGCGTAAGCCAGGGATGTCTCGTAAAGATTTATTATCTACAAATATAAAGATTATGAAAGATATAGTCACTAAAACCATTAACTATTCCCCACAGGCCATTATTATGATAGTAACCAACCCTGTAGATGTCTTAACATACACGGCGTATAAGGTAAGTGGCTTTCCAAGAAACCGCATTATAGGGATGTCTGGTATCTTAGATTCTATTAGGCTCCAAAGCTTTATTGCCCAGGCATTGGGTGTTTCAGCAGAGGATGTAGTGGCTATGGTAATTGGGGCCCATGGAAAAGACAATATGCTTCCTTTAATACGTTTGGCCAATGTAAATGGGCTCCCTGTAAAAGAATTACTGGATGAATCAACTTTAGAAAGTATAGAAAAAAGGACTAAGGAGGCTGGGACAGAGGTTATCTCTTTACTTAAAACACGCAGTGCATTTTATGGCCCTGGTGCCATAACCGCTGAGATGGTAGAGACCATTCTTAAAGATAAAAAGAGGGTCTTTCCTTGTGCTGTCTTCCTTAACGGAGAATATGGTATCAATGGGTGTACCTTGGCAGTACCTGTAGTATTAGGTAAAAATGGTATAGAAAGAATTTTAGAAATAAATCTTACAGAAGAAGAGAAAATGAGTCTACATGCTGCAGCGAAAGAAGTAAAAAAGATGATAGATATAATAGAACTATAATAGTGCGTCAGTTAGTCAGCACATCAGTGCGTCAGCTACTCTGCCTATCTCCCTCTCATTCCTAACTGAGTAACTGATTAACTAACAATCATGAGGAAGATTAATATAGCTGAATTGACGGAGGTAGTGAAGAGGCTTTGTATTGAAAGCTGTGCTTCACTCAATAAAGACGTAACCGGTGCCTTGAAAATGGCTATAGAAAAGGAGGAATCGCCATCAGGTAAAAGAATTTTGGAACAGTTATTAGAAAATGAGGCATTGGCAAGAAAAGAAAAGATTGCTCTTTGCCAGGATACAGGGATTACCTTAGTTTATTTAGAAATAGGGCAAGATGCTCATTTCATAGGGGGAGATTTGAAAGACGCTATTCAGGAGGGTGTAAGGCAGGGATATAAGGAAGGTTATCTTAGGAAATCTGTATGCCATCCCTTAACCAGGAGAAATACTGGTGATAATACACCCGCAATGCTCCATTTTGATATTGTGCCTGGGGATAGGATAAAAATTACAATAATGCCAAAGGGGGCAGGAAGTGAGAATATGAGTACAGCAAAAGTCTTGACACCAGCAGCAGGGCTTGATGGGATAAAAAAATATGTTTGTAAGGTAGTAGAAAGGGCAGCTATAAATACCTGTGCCCCCTTAATCATTGGCATAGGAATTGGTGGTACATTGGATGTAGCAGCACTCCTGGCAAAAAAGGCATTATTTAGGCCTATAGGGAAGAGATCAAGTGATGAAAAGATAGCAGAGTTAGAAAGGGAGTGGCTCAATATGATCAATGAATTGGGATTTGGTCCACTGGGTTTAGGAGGCACGACTACATGTCTGGATGTCCATATTGAAACAATGCCCTGCCATATTGCTAGCCTCCCTGTGGCCATTAATATAGGGTGCCATGCCCATAGATTGAAATCCGCAGTAATTTGAGAACAAAACTCGACTGGAGATAAATAGAGATAAGTAGAGATTGAGGAATCGTTAAATCGTTGATTCGAAAATTGGTTAAATCGTTAAATTCAAGGAGGAGTACTCAACGATGAACGGTTTTACTATTTGACGAATCAACAAATAGGCATTTTGGCTGTAGGGAATGAATCCCATAGCAGGGAAGAGCCATTTTACAGTTTGTTATGCATAAATGAAATATTTAGTAACTCCCTTAACAGATGAGGTAATTAACGATTTAAAGGTAGGGGATAAGGTATTTTTAAATGGTATTATCTATACAGCACGTGACGCAGCCCATAAAAAACTAGTAAAGCTCATCCATCAAGATGCACTTTTACCATTTCCCTTAAAAGGCCAAATCATATATTATGTAGGCCCAACACCTGCACCCCCTGGAAGGGTAATCGGGTCAGTCGGACCCACTACAAGTTCACGCTTAGACCCTTATACTCCAACATTGCTTAAGGCTGGCTTAAAGGGAATGATTGGTAAAGGAAAAAGGAGTAAGGGTGTAATAGATGCTATAAAGGAATATAAAGCCATTTATTTTGTAACCATTGGTGGGGCTGGGGCACTACTTTCCAAGTATATATATGAAGTAGAACTAATAGCCTATCCAGAATTGGGACCAGAGGCTATTTACAAGCTTAAAGTGAAAGATTTGCCAGTTTTTGTAGGCAATGATATATATGGGAATGATTTATATGAGATAGGGAGATTAAGGTATAAGCGTGCGAGTTGCCCTTAAATTAGAAACAGACATTTTGGAGAAAGTAGAAGAAATAAGTGGACAAAATGCATTTTCCTGTTATCAGTGTGGTATATGTTCTGCAGGTTGCCCTATGTCAGAAGAAATGGACCTGCTTCCTAATCAGGTAATACGACTAATGCAGATGGGTGCATTTAATGAATTATCAAGTTCAAGTACAATCTGGCTATGTGCCTCTTGTTATACTTGCAGGGCACGTTGTCCAAGGGGGGTAGATTTGGCAAGGCTAATGGAGGCAGTAAGGCTTATAATTTTACGTAAGACAAAGGATGATTATATTTCGCCAGAAAAGATGGTAAAAGAAGAATTGCCTCAGATTGCCCTAATAAGTGCCTTGCGTAAGTT
>CAZNJP010000024.1:0-8366 GCA_964573345.1 uncultured Syntrophobacter sp.
GCAACGGACTCTTAATCCGTAGGTTGAAGGTTCGAGTCCTTCACGGCCCACCAGCAATAATCAGCATTTTTAAACATTGGACACTTTAGCAAAACTGCCTTGGTGCCCACCTTGGGTGTTGTTCCAGACTGTGTGCAAATTCAATTGCAATTAAAATTATTAGGGCTTATCCTCCACAATAGCTTAATCTTTGGCAGTTAAACTACCGTAATCCTCCAAAAACCTCCACCGCACATTGACCATTTAAGCAAGAACAAAGCATTAGATGTATCTGTATCCTACTACCCCACACCTCAACCCTGCCTAATTTTGCCAATATAAGGCTGTGGAAATTGTTTTAGGGTTATAGGGAAATGCTTGATTATATCTATATAAATGTTCAGTTGTGGATTACTGTAACTTTGATCCTAAAAAGTGCAATGATTTGAGTTTAAAGATACTCAGCATTTAACGGTTTCGGTGTATGCAAAATGCCGCCCATAAACATAATCGATAGAAGCACTAAAAGTTATCTAAAAGCAATTACAACATGACCAAGGCATTGAGTGGAGCGAAGCGGAACAGCATACACCGTGTTAGGCTAGCTAGGGTGCCAACGAATATCACTTCTTTTTTGAAAGATACTTCTCCATTTCCATAAACAGAGATTCCTTATCAACATTAGCATTTTTTGGTTCATACGCAAAGCAACAGAACATTTCTCCTTTTTGTATTTCATTCATCTGATCTATACGGATTAAATTACAAGCCACCTCACCTTTCTGATTCTTTTTACATGAAATACAAAGATCAGGAATCAGAATTGCGTCTTTATCGATTTTTGTACCATCGTCTAAATAATAACCTTCATCCATCGGATCACCTCTCAATATTTATCATTTTTTAGCTATTTTGCATATAACCACTAATGACTGATTTTATTCCCATTCAATAGTGCTTGGTGGCTTAGAGGAGATATCATATACTACTCGGTTTACTCCCCTTACTTCACCTGTAATACGATTAGAAATGCGGGCTAAAACTTCATAGGACAACCGTGAGAAATCGGCTGTCATCCCATCTACACTTTCTACTATCCTTAGGGCCATAACATATTCATAGGTACGCCTATCTCCCATTACCCCTACAGTCTTTATAGGGATTAAAATAGGGAATGACTGCCAGACCTTATTTAATAGCTTTGCCTTTTTCATCTCAGTTGTTACAATCCTTTCTGCTGCCCTTACAATCCTTAGCCTCTCTGGTGTAACCTCACCAATGATTCTAATGGCAAGGCCTGGCCCAGGGAAAGGCTGCCGTTTTACAATAAATTCTGGTAGGCCCAATTCTTTTGCCAATATCCTCACTTCATCTTTAAATAATTCCCTTAATGGCTCTATCAATTTAAATGGTAACTTTTCAGGAAGACCTCCTACGTTGTGATGGGACTTAATAGTGGCAGAGGGGCCTCTGAAGGATACACTTTCTATTACATCTGGATAAAGTGTGCCTTGGGCCAAAAAATCTACATCTTTAATCTTCTTTGCCTCTTTTTCTAGGATTTCGATAAATAGATTGCCAATAACCTTGCGTTTTTCCTCTGGGTCTATTATTTCTGAAAGTCTGGAAAGAAAAAGACCACTAGCGTCTATATGGTGAAAATTAAATTGAAACTGCTTTTTAAATAAATCAATTACTGCTTCTGGTTCTCCAGCCCTTAGCAGCCCATTATCTACAAAAATAGTGTATAACCTTTGCCCTATAGCCCTGTGTAAAAGCATAGCCGTTACAGCAGAATCTACACCCCCACTTAAGGCACAAATCACCCTTTTTTGCCCAATCTCATTTTGTAACTTGGGTATGATATATTTGATAAATGAGCCCATGGACCAATCAAACTTACAATTACAGATTTTAAGGAAGTTTTTAATAATATTTTTACCATCCGTGGTGTGGACTACCTCTGGATGAAATTGTAAACCATAAATATTTTTTTCTTCATTTCCTATAGCAGCGACAGGAGAGAATGGGCTTTTTGCCAAAATATCAAATTCAGGAGGAGGTAAAACTACTTTATCACCATGACTCATCCAGACCTTTGTCTCTTTTTTAATTCCTTTAAAAAGTTGCAATTTTTTGACTAAGCTTAAAACCGCAGGGCCGTATTCCTGCCTGATTCCTCTTTCTACCTTTCCTCCCAAAAAGAGGGCTATAAGTTGAAGGCCATAACAGATACCTAAGATGGGTATGTCCAATGAGAATATCTTTGCATCACAAAGTGGTGCCTCTTTCTCCAAAACGCTAGCTGGGCTACCAGAGAGGATAATTCCTTTGGGGCAAATCTTCTTTATAGCATCCAAATCTATATTAAAAGACATAATCGCAGAATAGACCCCACACTCTCTTACCCTTCTTGCAATCAATTGGGTATATTGTGAACCAAAGTCTAAAATAAGTAGCTTATCCAATTGTACCCCTTTCCAGTTGGTAATTAGGCGCCTCTCTGACGATAATTACATCATGGACATGGCTTTCTCTCAAGCCTGCTTGAGTAATCTTTACAAACTTTGCCTTCTTCTGAAGCTCCTTAATATCATGGCACCCTACATACCCCATTCCTGCCTTTAATCCTCCTACTAACTGGTAAACAGTATCAGACAATGGACCACGATAAGGTACTCGTCCTTCGATACCTTCAGGGACTAATTTATCAGTATATGAAAAATCCATTTCTTCCAATTGACTTGGGAGTTCTAAGCTTTGCATATAACGATCCTGGATCCCAGATGCCATCGCCCCTAAAGAACCCATTCCTCTATACAGTTTATATGTACGGCCCTGATAAAGAATGGTCTCCCCTGGGCTTTCTTCTGTGCCAGCAAAAAGACTGCCGATCATTACAGCATCTGCGCCTGCTGCTATAGCCTTAGTGATGTCTCCAGAAAATTTTATGCCCCCATCAGCAATTACAGGAATATCATATTTCTTTGCCACTTTAGCAACGTCCATAATGGCTGTAATCTGTGGCATTCCCACGCCAGCAATTACTCTAGTAGTGCATATAGAGCCAGGGCCTACCCCTACCTTTACTGCCGAAGTCCCCGCCTCAATCAAATCTATTGCAGCCTCACTTGTTGCAATATTTCCTACAATTAACTCTATTTCAGGAAAATCTTTCCTAATCTTTCTTAGTGTATCTAAGACTCCTTTTGAATGTCCATGCGCTACATCTATAACTACTGCATCTACACCAGCACTGGCCAGGGCACCTAATCTGTCTTGCCAATCTTTACCTACTCCTATGGCTGCGCCTACCCTTAGCCTCCCCAAACCATCCTTACAGGCATTAGGATACTTTTTAAGCTTCATGATATCCTTGATAGTAATCAAACCCTTAAGATTATTGTGTTCATCCACTACCAATAATTTTTCAATTCGGTATTTATGGAGCACACTTTTGGCTCGTTCTAAGGTAATCCCTGGTGGAGCAGTGATTAAATTATCTTTAGTCATTATCTCGGATACGAACTTCTCATAATTGGTTTCAAAACGTAGATCACGGTTAGTAATAATACCTACTAGCTTTTTCCCCTTAACTACAGGAACGCCTGAAATACGGTAGCGTTTCATAATATTTAATACATCATGGACCTTCTGTTCTGGTTCTACTGTAACTGGGTCTACAATCATCCCACTTTCAGACTTTTTTACACTCTCTACCTCAAGTGCCTGACGTTCAATTGGCATGTTGCGATGTATGATGCCCACTCCTCCCTCCCTTGCCAGACTAATGGCCGTCCTGGCCTCAGTGACTGTATCCATGGCCGCACTTACAATAGGGATATTAAGCCGAATATTAGGTGTAAATTGAGTAGATACATCTACCTCTTTGGGTAAAACATCTGAACTGTCAGGTACTAACAGTACATCATCAAATGTTAATGCTTCTTTTATTTCCATAGGCACTATCCTCCAGAGTAAAATAAATATTGGTTAAACCCATATTTTTTCGTAAATAATCAATAATTATGCCTTCTAATAGCCCCCCTTCACTTACTATAAGTGAATTCTGGGAAAACACATCAAGTAATGCCAAGGTTATAATAGAACCGCCTAAAATAATCTCTTCCCTACCAGGCTCTATACCTGGGATAGATAGTCTTTGCTGTTTTGGTAATTTTGCCAATTTATCAAGTATCTCCCAAATCGATTCTTTTGTCAAAATGCAACCATTGATTAATGGAGGGTTATAAATTGTCATTTTTTTCTTTACGGCAGCTAGAGTTGAAACAGTCCCGGCCGTGCCTATTAAGCTTTTTGGCAAGCCTGAGAAAGAGGTCTTGTTTAAAACTGTCTCCTTGGTTTTTTTATAAGCCTCTTTTATTTTCTCCTTACTGGGTAATGGGCCAAGTTCCCTTGTTACTGAGACTGCCCCTACTGGTAGGCTTAATGGCACTTCGTTTTTTATATTTAACCAGATAAGTTCTGTGCTTCCGCCTCCGATATCTACAATTAACACAGGCCCTGTAAAGCGGGCTTTGCTACTCGAGGGGGCAAGAAATGTATTTACATCTATGGTAGAAAGAACCCCAAGTGCCGTTAAATGGGCCTCGGTTAAACCATCAATAACCTCTATCTCCAATGCTACTTTTCTCTTTACCTGAGAAATAAAACAGTCGGCATTTTTTGCAGTTCTTAAGGCAGCAGTGGCTACCGCTCTATAGACTTTAACTTTATATGCATTCATAAATTGAGCATATTTCTCTAATACTTCAGTAATTTCTACCATAGCTTCATTGGATATTTCCTTTGAATCTGCTATATGCATACCCAAGTATGTAATGACCCTTCTGTTAACTAACGGTTCTAAAAATCGGTTATCCTTTAGTTGGGCAATCAAAAGGCGAGTTGTGTGTGTCCCTAAATCTATAGAAGCAAAATTCATTATTCGATATTTTGCACTTGTTCTCTAATCTTTTCTAACTCTGCCTTTATATCTACTACCTTTTGGCTGATAAATGCATCGCTGGCCTTTACCCCAATAGTATTAATCTCGCGATTCATTTCCTGGATTAGAAAATCAAGCTTTCGACCAGTAGTTCCAGAGGCCTCCATAATCTCTTTAAATTGAGTTAAATGGCTATATAAGCGAACTATTTCTTCTGTAATATCACTTCTTTCTGCAAAGAATGCTACCTCTTGTAATAATCTAGCTTCATCGATTTCCTTTTCTAAGATGTAATTTATCCTTTGATGCACTTTTGCTCTATATTCCTTTATTACCAAAGGACTCCTTTCCTTAATTTCTTTTAACCAACTATTAATGAATTCTAATCTTTTAAGGAAATCTTTCTTTATGATACTACCTTCTTTTTTACGCATCTCATCTAAGCTTTCTAGGGACTGGGTAAATGTCTCCTCTAGCGGTGGCCAGAATCTTTGTAAGTCTTGAGCCTCTTCCTTAGGGACAAATATATCCTTCACACCTAAAAATGCAGAGATATCAATATCTCCTGAAAGATTTAACCCCTGTTTTAACTCTTTTAGCAAATTATAGTAACTTTTGGCCACTTCCCAATTGATGACCAACTGGGGTAAACCCTCTAATTCCCCATTTACCTTTAGTGTACATTCAACCCTCCCCCTAAGGATATATTTGCAAATGAGTTTTTTTATGTCTTGCTCAAATATTTGAAATCTTTGAGGTAATCTAAGGATAATATCTAAAAACCTATGATTTAAAGAGCGCAATTCTACAATAAAACTGAGCTCTTCAAGATTAATGCTCCCCCTTGCATAAGCTGTCATACTCTTCATTTTTTTTATACCTCTTATAAAATTTGTAATCGTTCACCACAGAGCACACAGAGCAAACTATTTTGTTTTAATCATTGATCAATCGGCGTATACAGTTCTTAAGAACTTTGATGCTCCGATGATTGTTTCTGTAATATTGTTTATTACTTTCATCATTTATATTCTCCGTGTTCTCTGCGTTCTCTGCGGTGAATGTTTACATCAGTCCTATCAAGTATCTACTCTTATAAAATTATGAGTCTTGCCATCTTTACTATCTAACGAGGTTCACCCTGTTAAGTAATTCCAAACTAGCAATGCTCTTGGTAAAAACGAACTTCCAATTAAAAAGCAATTTTACCCCGTGTAGTAGTGAAACTTACTACACGGGGTAAGAATTGCTGTCCAGCACATACTTAACGGGGTAAACGTAATTGAAATAGATATTTCTTTCTTATCAGCTTAAATATCTCCCTTATTTTAGGACTAGCATAATCAGGATAGCTCCAGGGCAATGGCCTAAAATCGCCATCTTGGTATATTAAAGTTAAATCTGCATAAACCCCATTATTTAAATAAATGCGGTGAGTGTAATTTTTCCCAGTAGCCAGAACTAACCTCTCGGCGCTGATATAACCAGGGTCAATATTGGCCTGTCTCTTGCCATCTTTAGAGTATGCCAATTCTATTTGATTTGTTTTGATCTTTATCTCGGGTAGGCATTCTGGTGGTATAAGTTTTGAAAAACCAATAAACCTTCGAGAAAGTGGGCTACCCATCTCTTTGCAATAATAATCTGTAAAGTCAAAAGGAAAGACCTCGCTTATAAAATCCATTTCTCCAAATGTTTTAAACTCATGAAAAACCTTTTCACAAATGTCTTTTTCCTTAAAGATTACACTCATAATGAGCTTAACAGGCTTGGCTGGCTCAAGCTGACTCATAATGTTTGACCATTTTTATCAGGGTGTGTCTATTTACAGGAACAGTACCCAATTCCCCTACTACAATGCCTGCAGCTACATTGGCCAAAATAGCAGATTTTTTAAGGGTTGCCCCACTTGCCCAGGCCAATATCAAAGTAGCAATGACTGTATCCCCTGCCCCTGTTACATCGTAGACCTTTTTGGCCATAGCAGGGATATGGGCAGCTTCACAATTTTTTTCAAAAAGGGTCATCCCTTCTGGTCCACGGGTAATCAATATAGCATGTGTCTTCAACTCTGAAAGTAGTCTTTTACCAGTCTCCTCTATATTATCTTTACTCGCATTATCTATACCTAAGATTTGTAAGGCCTCTAAATGATTAGGGGTAACAATGCTAACTTCACGGTAAAGAGGAATATTTTTTAGCTTGGGATCTACAGCCAATATAATATCTTTTTTATCCTTAAGAAGCGACTTTATACCATCCATCAAGTCCTTGCAGATAACGCCTTTTGCATAATCGGATATCAAGATGGCATTAATTTTAGATAAATGGTTTTTAACATATTCTAAAACATATGAAACGCTCTGTCCATTAATAGTGTTTCTGTCCTCTTTATCTACCCTCACTACTTGTTGGCTATGTGCAATGATACGGGTCTTTACTGTGGTGATACGATTCTTTTCCACTACCAACCCTGCTGGGTGGACATTGAGCCGCCTTAGATGGGAAGTCAATACCCTTCCCATTTCATCAGGCCCAATGACCCCTGCTACTAATACCTTCCCTCCTAAAGAAACAATATTGTGTACTACATTGGCAGCTCCCCCAAGCTTTAAAGACTCCTCTTTCACTTCTACTACAGGCACTGGTGCCTCAGGTGAAATGCGGGAGACTTTGCCCCAAATAAATGCATCCATCATTACATCACCAATTACCAGAACACACGTCTCTTTAAATGCCTCAATGATATCTAAAAAATTACTCCCCATAGGTCTTTAAATGATACACTGAAAATGACCATTAGGCAATTTACAAAATTTAATGATTATGGTAAAGGTAAAGCAAGGTAATAAGTATGGAGGATAAAGAAAGTCTTATATACGAAAATAAGTCCTAATTATCCCTTGGTGGTCTTCTGCACACTATGAGGACTTCAATGGGGGGTTATGCTTGATTAATGAAGGTATTTCGTAAAAGGTCTACCGATTAAAAGATTTTTTTCTCCCTTTATTCTCCCATTATCTGAATAACTATCTTTCTCTCTCTAGTATGGGTATCCCAATTTATAGCTACAATTTGTTGCCAAGTGCCTAATATCAATCTGGCATTAGAAAATGGTACCACTAAACTAGGCCCTACTATAGTGGCCCTTACATGGCTTCTTCCATTATCATCTCCCCAGGTCTTATGGTGTTCATAATCTATATCAGAAGGAGCAATCCTTTCCATGGCTCTGGGAATATCCTTTTGTAACCCTGGCTCATATTCTACAGTGGATACAGAGCCTGTGGACCCAGGAACAAAAATAGTAACTATTCCCTGTTTTATTCCAGAATTGTCCAATTTCTCCTGGACTTTCTTAGTGATATCCTCCATCCCTCCGTCTGCCTTTATCTTGATAGAGATTTCTTCTGTCTTTATTTTCATTTAACACCTCTCT
>CAZNJP010000024.1:8466-18264 GCA_964573345.1 uncultured Syntrophobacter sp.
TTTACCATAAAATAATGTTTATGCATAGCTTTCTTCCTCAGGTTCATGCGTCAAGGCTGACATTTACATTTTTCTCTTGACAAAGGTGCCTGCTTAGTGTATATAACGTTTTAATCTGGAATTGTGATGACATTGGAGAGTTTATTATCACAAAAAAGAGTAGGTATCCTGAAAAAGTGGCTTAATCTGATGTTTGAAAGCTATCCTCCTGAAACCTCAAGGTTTTTGAAGAGAGAAAAAGACCGCTTTGATAACCCTGTAGCATATGAATTTCGCCAGGGAATAGAAGGTATCTATGAGGCACTACTCTCTGGGATGGATACTGATAGGCTGTTTCCCTTTCTGGACCAAGTTATCAGAATCAGGGCAGTTCAGGATATTTCTCCATCCCAGGCCATTGCCTTTGTCTTCCTTTTAAAAAAAGTGATTAGAGATGAGCTGGAAAAGGAGGCTTGGGGAAACGGGGTTGCTGAGGACTTGTTGGAACTGGAATCCAGAATAGATGGATTGGCCCTTTTATCCTTTGATGTCTATATGAAAAGACGGGAGATCTTTTATCAATTGAGGGTAGATGAAGTAAAAAGGAGGGTAGGGGCATTATTGCGAAGGACAGGTCTAATAGCTGAGTTAGAGGAGGGACCCAACCTTAAAGAGAAAAAGCACTGATACTAAATGAGACGAGGTGATAGCAAATGGGTATTTTTACTTTTCATTATTATGTTTCCCTTTTTGCAGTTATAGTCTTGGTTTTTATTCCGCTTTTGGGAGTTACAGCGGGCTTGCAGGTTATTTTTGGGATAATCATACCCTATGTGGCAGTTTTCATATTCTTTGCAGGGATGGTTTATCGTGTAATTGTGTGGGCACGCACACCTGTTCCATTCCGTATACCTACAACTACAGGGCAACAAAAGAGCCTTCCCTGGATTAAAAGAAGTCTTAAAGATAGGCTTGACAACCCATTTACTACCTGGGAAGCTGTTGGCAGAATGATACTTGAAGTACTCCTTTTCCGTAGTCTTTTCAGGAACTTAAGGTCTTCCTTAATAAAAGAGCCAGAATTTCCAGAGGGTAAAAGGATTATTTATTGGTCAAGCAAGTGGTTGTGGCTAGGGGCCATAGTATTTCACTATTCTTTTCTTATTATTTTGATAAGGCACCTTTGGCTGTTTACAGAGCCTGTACCTTCTTTTGTGCGTCTGATTGAGCATATAGATAGCCTTTTCCAGTTATATGTACCGGCAGTCTATATCTCTGGTATAGCCCTTTTGGCGGCCTTGACCTACCTTTTGCTTAGAAGAATGATTGATCCAAAGCTACGCTATATCTCTTTATTTGCTGATTACTTTCCCCTATTTTTGCTTCTGGGCATAGGAATTAGTGGGGTCCTCATGCGGTATTTTTTCAAAGTAGATATGGTTGCTGTAAAGGAATTGACTATAGGACTGGCAAGCTTTCATCCTACCATCCCAAAAGAGCATATTGGTCTTATGTTCTATGTCCATCTATTTTTGGTAAGCTCTTTCTTTGCCTACTTCCCATTTACCAAACTGGCCCATATGGCAGGGATCTTTATGAGTATGACAAGAAATATGGCCAATAACAACCGCGCAGTAAGGCATATAAACCCCTGGAATTACCCTGTGAGGGTTAAGACCTATATGGACCAGGAAAATGACTGGAGACCACACATGGCAAAGTTTGGATTGCCACTAGAGATATCGGTAGAAGAGGCAAAAGAAATGGGGCCAGAAAAACTTGAAGAAAAGGCAAAAGAGCATGAGAAATTTTATGCTAACAGTGGAAAGCGTGATTCCACTGTGTTTCCAGAAACAGAATTTTTAAGAAAACAAACAGAAAAAGAGGAGTAAAAAATGCCCATTCCAAAACCAGAAGAAATGGCAAAGATAGATTATAGGCCTCCTTCAGAGGGGTGGATGGATACCAAGCCTGAATTTAGGGAGGGAACCCATTGTCATGCCTCAGGTGAAAAATGGCTTAAAATGCTTGATTACCCATTCCCAAGAACTTGGTCAACTTATGAAGAGGACTGGAAACTACCAAAAAACTGGAAGGACATATTTTTAGTAGGACTTAAGGACCGGCTTAATAAATACCGCAGCTTAAGGCTCTTTTTTGATATCTGTGTAAGGTGTGGTGCCTGTGCTGATAAGTGCCAGTTCTTTATTGGCGGTGGAGACCCAAAGAATATGCCAGTACTGCGGGCAGAGCTTTTAAGGTCATTATATAGAAGGTATAACACCACAGCAGGAAAGATTCTTGGGAGTAAACTTACCGGGGGAAGAGAACTTAATGAAGATGTAATAAAGGAGTTGTATTATTATTTGTATCAGTGTAGTGAGTGCCGCCGCTGCTCAGCTTTTTGCCCTTATGGGATTGATATGGCAGACCTTACCATATTGGGAAGGGAACTTTTAAGTTCTATTGGTCTAAACATTGAGTGGGCCATGGCATCTGTAGGGAGCTGTTTTAAGCTAGGGAGCCATATCGGGGCTACACCCCATGCATTTAAGGATATGCTTGAATTTTTTGCTGATGAGTGTGAGGTAATAACGGGCATTAGGCCAAAGGTCCCTGTTAATGAGAAGGGGCATGAGATACTGTTTATTATGCCTTCTGGTGATTACTTTGCTGACCCTGGCACCTATAACTGCATGGGCTATCTCTTGCTCTTTGAATACCTTGGGCTTGACTATACCATTAGCACCCATGCCGCTGAGGGTGGAAATTTTGGTTATTTTATATCACATGAGATGGGAAAGAGGTTGAACTCCAAGTTCTATGGCGAGGCCAAGAGACTAGGGGTAAAATGGATCCTTGGAGGAGAATGTGGACACATGTGGAGGGTAATCAATCAATACATGGATACCTGGAATGGCCCTGCTGATTTCCTTGAAGAGCCAGTCTCCCCTATAACTGGTACAAAATTTGAAAATGCAAAATCTACAAAGATGGTTCATATTTGTGAATTCACGGCTGACCTTATAAAACATGGTAAATTAAAATTAGATACAAGTAGAAATGACCATTTTATACTAACCTTTCATGACTCCTGTAATCCTAGCAGGGCCATGGGGCTTTTTGAAGAGCCACGTTATATTATTAATAATGTCTTACCTCCTGGTCATTTCTATGAGATGCCTGAGAATACCATCAGGGAAAAGAACTTCTGTTGTGGGAGTGGGAGTGGGTTTAATGGAGATGACTATCTGGAAATAAGGTTGAGGGGAGGATATCCCAGGGCAAACGCTGTAAGGCATGTGGTCAACAAATATGGTGTAAACCACGTTGGCATGATTTGTGCTATTGATAGGGCTGTGTTTCCAGCCCTTTTGGACTACTGGGTTCCTGGGTGTGATCTCACTGGCGTTCATGAGCTGGTAGGAAATGCCCTGGTATTCCCAGGTGAAAGGGAAAGGGTGGTTGATTTGCGGAAGCGGCCTCTAAAAGGAAAGGAAAAAGAGGCTGAGAAATTTTTGGAGGAGATAGAATAGATGTATGACGCAGGTAAAACAATCGTAGGGCTTATTATTTTATTTGCTTTTGTAACATTCCCCTTTTTCTATAATGCGGGGAGGGCCGCCAAGGTGCCAGAACCAAAAATTGATACCCCGGCCATAAAAAAACTACCAGAGATAGAAAGGAAGTGTGTGGAATCAACACCATACATGAGGCAAAACCATATGAAACTCCTGGATGACTGGAGAGATTGGGTTGTCCGTAAGGCTAATAGAGATTATACGGGTTTTACTGGGAAGAAATATACTGTGAGCCTTCAGAATACATGCCTAGAGTGTCATTCAAACTATGATAAATTTTGTGATGAATGCCATACATATATGGGGATAAAACCCTATTGTTGGAGTTGTCATGTTGAAAAGCCAAAAGAATGGGCAAAAGAACTGAAGGAGGAAAAGTAATGGATATTAGCAGAAGGGAGTTCTTAAAGAAGATAGCTGGTCTTTCTGCTATATTATTTGGAAGTAAGACGGCCTTTGAATTGCTTGCACCAGGTGAGCTAGAGGCCCAGTATTTGCCAAAACCAGAGGCCTTGAAAGCAAAAAGGTGGGCAATGGTAGTAGATATGGGAAAGATGGATGAAGAGACAATAAATAAGTGTATAGAAGCTTGCCATCGTATCCACAATGTCCCTGATTTTGCTGAGGAAAATCCAAGGCATATAGTAAAATGGATCTGGACTGAGCCCTATGAGAATGCCTTCCCAGGCCTGGAGCAAGAACACATTGCAAAGCGTTTAAAAGACAAGCTATTTATTGTGATGTGCAATCAGTGTGATAATCCTGCCTGTGTGAGGGTTTGTCCTACAAAGGCTACATTTCAAAGGGAAGATGGAATTGTTATGATGGACATGCATCGATGTATTGGATGCAGATTCTGTATGGCGGCATGCCCCTTTGGTTCAAGAAACTTCAATTGGAGAGACCCCAGGCCTTTTATTAAGGAAAGGAATCCTGAATATCCAACAAGGGAGAAAGGGGTTGTAGAAAAATGCAATTTCTGTGCTGAAAGGCTGGCCAAAGGTCTAATGCCAGCCTGTGTGGAGGTATCCAATGGGGGATTAATTTTTGGTGATTTGGCAGACAAAAACTCACAGGTAAGAAAGGCTCTTCGTGAACACTATACCATCAGACGCAAACCATATCTTGGTACAGATCCGCAAGTTTATTATATTGTAGATACACTTTTGTGAGGTAGCTATGTTTGAAAAGGCATTAGTTGGGAGCAAAAAATACTGGGGATTGGTAATAGTTTTATTGTCAATTATTGGTATTGGTTTTATTCTCTACATGTGGCAGTTGAAGGTAGGCTTAGGGATAACTGGTATGAGCAGGGACGTCTCCTGGGGTTTTTATATAGCCCAATTCACATATCTTGTGGGTATAGCAGCCGGAGGGGTTATGGTAGTCTTGCCTTACTATCTGCATGACTACAAGGCATTTGGCAGGATTACCATCTTGGGAGAGTTTTTGGCAGTTGCTGCTGTGACCATGTGTATCTTGTTCATTATTGTAGACCTTGGTAAGCCCATGCGGCTCTTTAATGTTCTGTTGCACCCCACACCTAATTCAATCTTGTTCTGGGATATGATTGTGTTGAATGGTTATCTCATGCTTAATATCGTTGTCGGTTGGATGGTTCTGCAATGCGAGCGTAATGGAGCACCACCTCCAAAATGGTTAAAAGTTATTGCATATATCTCTATCCCTTGGGCACCTAGTATTCACATAGTTACAGCATTCCTTTATCAAGGTCTTCCTGGTAGGGGCTATTGGCTTACTGCCATCATGGCTCCCCGTTTTCTGTCCTCAGCATTTTGTTCTGGGCCTGCCTTAGTCCTCCTTTTGGCCCTTCTTATAAGAAAGTATACCAAATTTGATCCTGGAAGGGAGCAGATTCAATCACTGGGAAAGATTGTTACTTATTTGATTATTATAAATGTGCTTTTTATCTGTTTTGAAATTTTTACCGTCTTTTATAGTCAGATACCAGAGCACCTGCATCACTATAAGTACCTCTTTACTACAGGAAGCAAAATTCCTCCTTTAATGTGGATTTCTTACATAGGGATGGTGATAGCAGCTATCCTTTTGGTTTTCCCTGCCATACGTAGGAATGAGGGATCCTTAGCAGTATGCTGTGTATTGGTAATTATTACCACATGGATAGATAAAGGGCTTGGTTTGATGATAGGTGGTTTTGTACCCAATCCTTTTGGTAGAGCATTTGAATATTGGCCCACACTACCTGAAACGTTAATTAGCCTTGGGGTCTGGGCAACCGGGTTCTTAGTAGTTACTATACTTTATAAGATAGCTGTCTCAGTCAAGGAAGAAATAAGGGCTTAGGCGAGTTGGATTTTCAGTTATCCCCATAGAAAATATTCTTGAAATTTTTTTAAAATTTTTTGTTGATAAATTGTACCAGTTTGTCTATAAGAAATAAAAAAACAAGAGTGAAGGGTTGACAAAGAAGAAAAGTTTGCAAATAAATGGATAACTTAAAATATAAAGGAGGGTAAAATTATGCCATGGAAGATTACTCATGATGATGATTGTTGTGATGGGTGTGGGGAGTGTGTAGAGATTTGTCCCAATGGAGTGTGGGAAATGGTAGGTGAGAAATCTCAACCAGTGAATGCAGATGAGTGTGTAGGCTGTGAGAGTTGTGTAGAGGCTTGTCCCAATAACTGCATCACGGTAGAAGAAATCTAGATAGTCTAACCAAACTCTACTCAAGGGGAGTAATATGCTCCCCTTTATTTTTGCCTTTTCAAAGTATCTATTTTTATCCTTACCTCTTTTTGGGCATAAACAAGCTCAAAAGTCGTTGAATCGTCAAGTCGTTGAATGGTGAAATAGTTAAATCGGAGAAGAGTTAAATCATTGGCTGGATAAATTATTTGACGAACAGACGAATCAACGAATTGGCTATTTAACTATTTAACGAAATAAGGGAGGTCACATGAAAGAGAAAAGTGTCTATCTTATTTGTCTTAGTGTGTTTCCATTTATGATTTGCTCTGGCATTGTTTATTCTATACTATCCCTTTATATAGAAGGCCTTGGGGCAAGCAGGAGTCAGATAGGGATGATATACACAGTTGGCGCTGCTTCTGGTGCTATTGCTGCCCCATTTTTAGGAAGGCTTTCAGATAGGCTGGGAAGGAAAACCGTCCTTATTGGCTCCATGTGTCTCTTTTCCTTGGTATTCTTGGGATATGCCTTATGCAATCATTACCATCAACTCTTTATAGTACAGATGGGAGAAGGGATGGCATGGGCTGCAATGGGCGCATCAGCCACAGCATTCATTGCTGATTTGGTCCCTGAAAAAAGGAGGGGATGGGCCCTTGGCATGTATAATACAGCTTGGAATTTAGGCTGGATCATAGGGCCTACATTGGGAGGATTTTTGGCAGAAATAATAGGGTTTAAAATTACTTTCATTATCTGTGTATTTATCATGGCAGTAGGGGTCGGCCTGGGCATACTTTTATTGCCAAAAGGCCTTATCTCCGAAAAAGGTTAATTAATACAGTTATAATAATGCTTAGTAATAGGCAGGTCACAATAGGAAAATAAAAAGAAAAATTACCCTTTTTAATGCTTATATCACCTGGTAGACGGCCTAAATATGGAATCTTTGGGGCAAAAATCAATAAAAAACCTATTACAATAAAAAAGATACCTATAATAATCAATAAACGCCCCATCTCTGAAAAAAGATTCATATAACCTTCTCAATCGCCACTAATTTGCATTGCTTCAATGAGCATACTAGGTGCGCCCACGTTTCCTAAAAAACGGAAATCAGAGCCTAATATCATAATATTTTTAAATACCTGAAGAATATTTCCTGAAATGGCAATTCCCTTTACAGGAAATGCCTTTTCTCCACCTTCTACCCAATACCCACAGGCACCTACTGAAAAATCCCCTGAAATAGGGTCTGCTGTATGCATTCCCAGGACATCTGTAATTACCAGCCCTTTTTCCAATGTCTTTAACAGGTGAGAAAAGGAGGCATCCCCTGGCTTTAAATATAGATTTGTAACATGGACTTTCGGAGGAGTCTCTATGCCTTCTCTTAGGCTATTTCCTGTAGAAGACCTACCTGCCTTATTTGCTGTATAAGTGTCATAAAGCAGGTCCTTTAATATTCCATCATTTACCAAAATGGTCTGCTGGGAAGCTACACCTTCATCGTCAAAGGGTCTAGAGCCTAAGCCATCTTTAATTATGCCATCATCGATGATAGTGACATTTGAGGACATAGCCTTTTTACCTAGATATGGAACAAGTAAGGACTTTCCTTTCTGGGCCTCATCTGCCAGAAAAGACGAACTAAGAACCTCTAAAAATTCAATGGCCACTCTATTTGTTAAAATTATAGGCATCTTTTGAGTAGGGATGCAGAGGCCTCCTAATGCCTCAATGGCCCGTTTGGCTGCTTGCCTACCAATAGTCTGGGGATTGAGCCTATTGAAATAAATATGGGCATCAAAATCCCATCCCATCTCTGCCTGGTTTTTTTCCTCTGCCATAACCAGGATATTTCCACTTACTGCGGTCTTTTTATACCATGCATCCAGATCTTGATGATTTTTGATAAAGACTTTTATATTTTTCTCTTGAAATTGGGAGGTGCGTACCCTTTTTATGCGTGAATCATAAGAAAGGGCAGAAGCTTCCATCTCTTTTGAAAACTCTATCTTTTCACTCACAAGGGAGCTATCCAGGCCTTCATCATAGATTTCTAGTTCAGGATAGCCATTTGATGGCCCAGGGAAAAGAAGATAGGGGTCTGGAGATAACCCTTTTAGAGATGCCTTTGCATGGGCTATTAATTTATCTATGGAGTCTTCATTTAAAAAAGTAGTATATGCAAATCCTGGTTTTTTATCTTCTAACAGGCGCAAACTTATTCCAGTGCTTTCAGCTACCTTAAATAATTCTATCTTGCCATTTTTTACCTCAATTGTGGTGTCTTTTTGAGAAATAAAATAAATTTCATATTCTCTAATCCCTTGCCCCATGAGTTTTTCTCTGCATTTATTTATTATAGATTCCATCCGAAAAAAGCCTCCTAAAGTTTTGGTTAAATAGTCAAATGGTCAATTTGTAAAATGGTTTCTTTTACCAATTTTTGCCAAAATCTTAAGTGCAAAGCTCAGCCTTCTTCAATTTCACCGAGGTTTAAGCGCTTTCCGGGCTTTTTGATAATATTCCATAAGTTCCTTTCCAGTAAGTCCTCTTGTTTTCTCCTCAATAATCAACCTGGCAAGATGAACCTGCTGCAGTCCATAACTTTCTGGAAATTCTTTTTCTACTTCTTTTTTAATTTTAAGCTCCTCTAATTTCTTTTTTGATATACCTTGCATATCTATTCACCTCTTAAAAGTTCTGGTGGGGCAACTATTTCAATAAAAGGATACATTAAGTCCTTTTATTAGGCTGTAATGAAGCTTTTTACCTCTTAGAAGCCTCTAATATGGTAACTCCCACAAGCTCTTTGCCCTTATATCTGAGCAAGATACCATTCTCTAACATCTCTGAATCGGTTGCTTTTTGTGGTCTTTTAAAACTGATATAAAGCACATCTGCTTCTCTGTCGTAATCTATCCACATCTTGGCAACAGGAAACTTCAGAAGATGCGGTGTTGCTTTAAAAATCTCTTTCAATACTTCCTCTTGCACTATTCCCTTTGCCATCAATTGCCGCTTTGCCCAGTTAGTGGATTTTCCCATAGACCTTATCAATCTTTTGTTGCAATTCAATAGTTAAGCGGATGGCCTTTGCCACCTTGATATAGTGGTTAATTTCGTCTAAGGATAGCCTTCTCTTCTTTCTATCCTTTAGATATTTTTGCATCACCTGATAGGCACCAATATGATATTCCCATACCTCTTTTGAGATGCCTTCAAAATATTGATTTTTATTGATATAGACTCTTTTAGCGTTTTCATCATAGCTGACCTTTTCAACTATATTTGAATTACATTCAGGGAACCCAACCTCTGATTGGTCAAGCGCAGGATGTTTAAGTAGATGAAGGTCAACTAACTCTTTGCCTAAGTTGCTTAGGGCATTGAAATAATTATTGTTTACAGGCAACGGAATCCTGGGAAAGTCTATTTTAAGAAACTCCTCATACCGCTTTCTGTAAGTAGGAGAATAAAGCACAGCATAGATGTAATAAAAGATTTCCTCTGGAGTAGGCTCTATTTTAAGGGATTCTTTTATGGTTTGCAAAAA
>CAZNJP010000025.1:0-15435 GCA_964573345.1 uncultured Syntrophobacter sp.
AGGGGGAGGAATGTTAGTCTTGACAGGTGGCTGAATAGTTACAAGAAAAAAAGAAAAGATAAGAAAAGGAACCATTTTCAGATGAGAGTCCTTATTACGTCCTCAGAGATTGTTCCATTTGCTAAGACAGGTGGTTTGGCAGATGTATGCGGTGCGTTGGCAAAGGCACTTTCTAGGCTAGGGGTAGAAGTTAGTCTTGCTTTACCACTTTATCGCTGTGTTTCGGCAGGTGATTTTAAAACAGAGTTGATTTTTGAAAGTTTGTTCATTGAACTGGGACATCAGAGATTTACAGCAGATATTTACAAAGGCCACTTAACAGAAAATATTGATGTCTTCTTTGTAAAGAGGGATGAATTCTATAACAGAAGCTACCTTTATGCCACACCAAAAGGGGATTACTTTGATAACGCTGAACGCTTTGTCTTTTTTTCTAAGGTAATAATTGGCTTAAGCAAGGCATTAAACATTAAGTGGGATATTATTCATTGTAATGATTGGCAAACAGCCATTATTCCTGTGCTTTTAAAAGCAGTTTATGCAGAAGATCCTTTATTTAAGGATATAAAGACCGTACTTAGTATCCACAATCTTGGCTATCAAGGAATTTTTCCTGCAGATAGTTTTTTTCTTACCGGTTTGCCCCCTCATTTATTTTCCATTGATGGGCTTGAATTTTGGGGAAAGGTAAATCTGCTTAAAGGTGGCATTATTTTTTCTGACTGGATTACTACAGTAAGTCCCACTTATGCCAAAGAAATACAGACAAAGGAATTTGGATTCGGATTGGACGGTGTAATTGGAGCCAATACTCATAAGCTATCAGGTATCCTAAATGGGGCAGATTATAGTGAATGGAGCCCAGAAACGGACCCTTATATTCTGTCAAGGTATTCTAAAAAGCATCTTTTGGGAAAAACTAAATGCAAAGAAGGTATCCTAAAAGAATTTGATTTATCTTCAAAGCTTATGGAAAGGCCGCTTATTGGTATGGTTACCCGTTTAGCTACTCAAAAGGGAATTGATCTTTTGGCTGATGCTATAGATGATATTATGGCCAAAGGGGCAGGCCTGGTCATTTTAGGTAAAGGAGAAGAAAGATACGAGGAACTTTTAGAGGCGCTGGCTTCTCGTTATAAAGGAAAAATAGGTGTTAAGATAGCCTTTGATAGTATATTTGCCCACAAAATAGAAGCAGGAAGCGATATGTTTCTTATACCCTCTTTTTATGAACCTTGTGGGCTCAATCAAATGTATAGTCTAAAATATGGCACTTTGCCCGTTGTCTACAATACAGGGGGCCTGGCAGATACTGTTGTTGAGGTAGATGAAAATAAAGGAGAGGGCACAGGATTTAAATTTTATGACTACTCAAAAGATGGCCTGTGCAAGGCTATAGATAAGGCTATAAGATGCTTTTCAAACAAAAAGCTATGGCAAAAGCTTATAATACAGGCTATGTCCTGTGATTTTTCTTGGTCAGAGGCTGCTAAGGAATACCTCAACGTTTACCAAAGGCTCCTTTCTTCCAAATCCTAAAACCTGGATTCGTTAAATCGTTGAATGTTTTGACAAATTAATGACTTGACGATCCAACGAATTAGCTATTTAACCTTCTTAGAGCCTTGACAGGGGTATATGGCAAGTATATTAAATCAAATGGCAGCTTCTTGCTAATTGTTATTAATGAGTAAATATCTCTGTTTTCATGGTCACTTCTATCAACCGCCAAGGGAAGACCCTTGGCTTGAAGTAATTCCTTCTCAGAGAAATGCCTCCCCTTATCATGATTGGAATGAAAGGATATGCAGTGAGTGCTATGGTCCTAACTGGGCAGCCAGGAGGGTGGATGATAAAGGTCGCATCTTGGAAATCATCAATAATTATGAATTCATTAGTTTTAATTTTGGCCCAACAATCCTTTCATGGCTAAAAAAGTATAAAATAGAGACCTATGAAAAGATTATAGAGGCAGACAAGGCAAGTGAAAAAAGGTTTGGCTATGGAAATGCCATTGCCCAAGTCTATAACCATATAATTATGCCCCTAGCAAATAGTAGAGATAAGCTTACCCAGATAGTTTGGGGAATTGAGGCATTTAAACACCATTTTGGCCGAGCACCATTAGGGATGTGGCTTGCAGAGACGGCAGTGGACAATGAAACCTTGGCCATTTTGGCAGAGCAAGGCATTAAGTTTACTATACTTTCACCAATACAGGCAGAGAGGGTACGTCCCCTTGATGGAGATTGGCAAAATATTGATGAGGCTCATCCATTGGATGTCAGCTTTTCATATCGCTGCTTTCCAAGGCCTGGCCTTTCTATAGATGTCTTCTTTTATCATGAAGATATCTCCAAAGGGGTTGCCTTTGGCAATCTGCTTCAGAGGGGAGAATTTCTGGCCCAGGCGATTGCATCTGCTTTTAAACAGGATAACTCCACTCAAATCATATCTGTTGTAACTGATGGTGAAACATATGGTCACCATCACAAGTTTGGGGAGATGGCACTGGCATACAATGTACATCATTTTCACCATCATGCTCAAATAAAACTAACAAACTACAGCCAGTTTCTTTCTTTCTATCAGCCAGGTTTTGAAGTGGCCATAAAAGAGGGGACTGCATGGAGTTGTAGCCATGGGGTAGGGAGGTGGTATAAAGACTGTGGTTGTAATACTGGTCTTCACCCAGATTGGCATCAAAGGTGGAGAGGGCCTTTGAGGAAATCACTAGAATTTCTCAGGGAAAATATAGACTCCCTCTTTGAAAGACTAGGAAGCCAATTTTTAAAAGACCCCTGGGCAGCAAGGAATGATTATATCAAGATTATCCTTGGACCACCTTATGAGGTAAAAGAAACATTTTTGGTCAAACATCAAAAAAAAGAACTTTCGAATGAAGAAAGGGCTATTGTATTTAAACTGTTAGAGATGCAATACTATGGTCAGCTCATATTTACCAGTTGTGGCTGGTACTTTGATGATATTTCTGGTATTGAGGCCCAGCAAAACTTGCATTATGCTGCGCGCCTTATCCAATTGGCAAAGGGATTTGGTCTGGATTTAGAAGAGGCATTTTTACAAAAATTAAAGAAGGCAGAAAGTAATATAGCTAAATATGGAGATGGAGCCAGTATTTATGAAAATCTGGTCAGTCCTGGCCTTTATAACCTTAAACGTCTTTCTATCCATTTTGCCTTTGACCATATGGTTAAAGAGGAAGAGTTTAAATCAAAGCCTTTTTATACAGCATTTGTCAATGTTAATGATTACGAGCCACATGAGACTTCCGGCTGTAAATTAATATTTACCCAGCTAAATGTAACGCATGTAAGGAGCGAAGAAAGTGACCAAAACCTATTGGCTATTTTACATCTGGGTGGTTTGGATATTGGAGGAAGCATAGTGTCGGATGAAGCCTTAAAAAAACAACTGTTAAGAGATTTCTATGGTTTGGCCTTTTATGAAGTAAGAAATAATCTTCAAGCCCTACCTTATTACTATGAGATAAAAGACCTATTTTTGGATAATAGGCGTGAATTGGCATTAAAGCTACTGCAGGAAAAATTGACTATTTTAAAAAACAATTATTGCTTGTTTTATGAAGAGAATAAAGAGCTTATGTTTTATCTTTATGAGCTCAGGGTACCTATAACAGAGGTGTTTTTGACAATAATAAAGATAGTGCTTCAAGAAAAGGCCTATAAAGAAATAAAAAAGGCCCTTAAAGGAGAAGAAAATGAGTGGGAAATGGCAAAAAAGGAGGCAAAAAGATGGGAGATTGACTTAGGTACAACTGCCATACGATGGCAACTTAAGGAATTTATTGAAAAAAGGTTTAGAAAATTAAAGGAGACCTTAGATCTATCTTTATGTAAATCTATAGGCTATGCCTTAAATCTTTACTACTCCCTCTTTCTGCCTTATCTTCTCTGGGAAGCCCAAAATCTCTTTTGGGAAACCCTACCCCTTGCCGAAAAGAGGTACAAAGAATTGCCTAAGGAACTAATCGAACTAGGAAAAATCTTAGGCTTTAAGCTGAGCTAAGATTATTTACCACCTCTCTATAAGATAGGGCTTCAATGCCTCAAATCGTTGGCATTGGCGCTCAATTAAATCCTTAGCGTCATAGGTAGGTATATCTTTAGTTTCTATGACAAATGAGGCAATTTTACCAAAGTAGACTGGGAGCATGGAATCCAACAATTTATCCCTTTCTTCTCCCTTTTTGTGCCATGATATGGCAAAATCGTAGACGGTCTTTACCCATAGATCGTCAGGAAGATGGAACTTTTCATCTTTAAGGGAAACTACATTAGCCAATTCATCTAAAGTTTCCCGAGTCAATATTTTACTCAAATAATCCTTATATTCCTTAAATCCTGACTTGAATTTGGACAACAAGCGTTCTAGATTTACCTCTACCGGTTCAGGAAAAACCTCAGAACGAAAACCATATATAGCCGTAGGTAGGCTCCTGTTAATTTCCTTCCATTGCTCCTGGTAGTCTTCCATGAGTTTAAATACCGTTCCTACTACCTGTTTGAACATAGGGCCCAGAGATATAGTAGGGTCCTTTGCATTGTGAATCTTGGCCCCCAAATAAGACTGGCACAATTTGAACCCTTCATTAATGGCCATAGTAGTCATCCAGATATCAATCCCATACCGGGCCACATCTGTTCCCCAGACATCCCTTTTTAGACATTGCTCAATGAACCTTCTGGAGAGGCCAAAATCACCTCCAATAGGCTGTCTTACCCGTTTTCCATAGAGGGCCCTGGTAAAGGGGTAAACTACCATATTGGTAATAGTGCCGTCATATTTGTGTCGAGAATATATGGGAGAGACATAGTCATAGTTCTTAATCAAGATAGGCCCCAAAAGAAGTTCTACCCACTCCGGGGTAATACTTCTTAAGTCAGAATCCACTACCGCACAAGCCCTTACCCCCAAGGCCTGGGCTATCTGGAAAATAGCCCGAAAAGAACTCCCCTTACCTGGTAGGCCATGGTAGGCAGCAACTATCTGGGAGGCATGATGAACAGGGTGTTCTACCAGGATGGTATCCAATTGACCATAGATACTAGTTTCTCCCACAATCTCCCGTGTCCTATCAGTAGAACCTCCATCGGAATTGAGAAGCACTGCCTTAAACCTGGGAAAATATTTGGCCAATCCGTACTCTACTGCCTTTATTACATGGGCAATAGTCCTCTCATTATTATAACTGGGGATTCCTACCAAAATATCTGCTTCCCCAATCTTTTCTACCTTTTCCTTGGCCTCTTCATCCAAATTTAGGATATGGTTCTCTTTTTTAGGCTTAGAAAAAATGTGAAGAAATGGATTAATAATACGTTTTAGTTTTTCATTCATTATTTTCTATCCTTAATAAAGGCTTTTATTTTACCTTTAAAGATTTTTTATTGCAATATTGCGAATTGCCTGATTTAAATCCAGATGATACATTCCAAAACATTGGTCAAGTCTTAGCTGGTGGAGAGGGAGAGATCATTATTTTTTTTCATTGCTAATGATAAAACTCTGTTCTCGGATTTGAGCCTTATAAAATTACAACCTATCTCTAAATACACTCCACAGTTGGTAGTCCTATTTGACTTTTATAATCAATATTGAACAAAAAAGCCAGATATTACCAAAGGGGTCTTTATCAGTATATGGACAAACGCCCAGACCTCAAGGTAAGAAGGTGAGCTTATTCCTCTTTCAGGCAGTGGCATAAATAATCAATTTCCTTGGCCAGGGTAGGTCTTTTCTTTATTTCCTTATCAATGGTAATTAAGGCATGAATTACAGTGGCATGATGGCGATGAAAGGTACGGCCTATATCTTCTAAAGAGAGATTTAGATAACGTCTGCAAAGGTAGATAGCGATGTTTCTAGGCAAGGTGATTTTCCGCTTGCGGGACTTAGAAACAAGCTCTTGAGGTGAAAGTTTGTAATATTTACATATCAGATTTGTGATTTTTTCTGTTGTAAACCCTGTTTCTTGTATCAAAGGAGAAATGGCCTCTTTTGCTAATCTTAGGTCAATAGGCCTTTTTTGTAATGAAGAACGGGCTATTAAGTTTGTAATGGCACCTTCTAATGCCCTTACATCTTTGGTGACCCTTTCAGCAATGTAACTGATTACTTCTTCTGGGACTTTTAGCCCCTTTTCTTCCACTTTTTTTGTCAAAATACGCAGGCGGGTATCAAAATCTGGTGGTTCGATAGTGGCCATTAAACTCCCATTGAGGCGCGATTTTAATTCCTTTTTCAATGAAGGGATATTTTTTGGTGAGGTGAGACTGGTAAATACTACTTTCTTTCGAGCATCCCAGAGGGTATCTAAAGTATAGGCCAACTCGGTTTGAATCTTTTCCTTACCCCCCAGAAAGTGCACACCTTCTAAGATTAGCGTATCGCATTCCTTCCGATATTTTTGTTTAAATTCCCTGATAGAATTACTTCTTAAAGCACGCACCATCTCGTTGGTAAATTGCTCAGTTGTAAGATACAGGACACGCATACCTGGATGATTATTATGTATATGATTTCCAATGGCTTGAGAAAGATGGCTCTTGCCTAAGCCTGTATCAGAGAGGAGGAATAAGGATTGTTCTAATTCTCCATTGGCCAAATTATAGGCCACAGCATGGGCATATTGATTGCTTTTTCCTACAATGAATTTTTTAAATGTGTATCTTTTGCACAAGTAGTAAGTAGGTAAAATTAATTGCTTTAGGTTCCCATTTTCCTCTGACTTCTCTATACTTTTTGGCTTGATGATTTTCAGCTCTACTGAGATACACTCTGGCAGATGTAAGTGCCAAGCCTCTTGCAGATAGGGCTTAAAGTGATGACTTACCCAATTTAAAAAGAACCTATTAGGACAACCCAAGGTTACTCTTTGTTTATCAAAGGAGACCAAGGTTAAAGGCCTAATCCAGACATTAAATAAATGGGGTGGGATGATTTCACTTAGTTTCTTTTGGACGTCATGCCAAATGGTCTCCAAATTTTGCATGGCTCATCTTTTACACATCTTATAAAAGGTAGTCAAACAGAATTAGATAAGAGTAACTGGGATAGATAAGGTTTTAATATACATCTTTTTAACAGATTCGATTGCCTACCCTCATGTTTTTTTATCCCAATCTTTCTTAGATTTTATGAGGTTTAGAGAAAAAAGACCATTTTTGAATACCTTGAATCTTAACCAATCTTATATTTACTTAAAATTTTAATACTTAATAGGAAAAACTCAGTAAAATAGGGTTATTTAGCTTGAAATAAAAGGTGAACTTTTTTGAAGTGGCGTTTCCCTACTTGCAAAAGGTAGGTATTTCCTATATAAAGCTCCATTTCTAAAGAAGAGACTTTATTTCTATCTACCTTTACCCCCCCTTGCTGAATTATACGCTTTCCTTCAGACGAGCTCTGGACAAGGCCAGCAAGCTGCAATAGCTTTGGTAACCAGATTTTTTTTTCTGGAAAGTAAATATTTATTTCTTCAACCTTTGTAGGTTCCTGTTTATATCTAAACATCCTTTCAAACTCTTCAGCCGCCTGCCTTGCTTGACCCATGCTGTGAAATCTAGCCACAATTTCTATAGCCAGTTGCTTCTTTGCCTCCTTGGGGTGGAGGCTACCTTCTTTTATCCTTCTAATCTCTTCAGGGCTCAATATGCTTAAAAGTTCATAATAACGGAACATAAGCTCATCAGATATAGACATGATCTTCCCAAATATCTCTTTAGGGGATTCAGTGATGCCAATATAATTATTAAGGCTTTTACTCATTTTTTGAATACCATCTAGGCCTTCCAGTAGAGGCATAGTTATAACCACTTGAGGGACTTGGTCAAAGTCGCGTTGCAATGCCCGACCTACCAGGAGATTAAATTTTTGGTCTGTGCCTCCTATTTCAATATCTGCCTTAAGTACTATAGAATCATAACCCTGTATAAGGGGGTAGAGAAATTCATGGATACTAATAGGTTTTCCTCCAGAAAATCGCTTTTGAAAATCATCACGCTCTAACATTCGTGCCACTGTATAATGGCTACAGAGTTTGATTAAATCAATAGCCGTCATGTTTTTCATCCAAGAGCTATTAAATACAATCTTAGTTCTTTTTTGGTCTAGAATCTTAAATATCTGTTGTTTATAGGTTTCTGCATTGGCCAAGACCTCCTCTTTGCTTAAAGGTGGCCTAGTTTCTGATTTACCAGAAGGGTCTCCAATCATACCAGTAAAATCTCCAATAAGGAGGTACACTTCATGACCTAAATCCTGAAACTGCTTTAATTTTTGAATAAGTATGGTATGTCCTAGGTGGATGTCTGGTGCAGTGGGGTCAAACCCTGCCTTAATCCTTAAGGGCCTATTTTCCTTTTGACTTTGTATAAGCTTCTTCTCAAGCTCTTCTATAGAAATCAAATCTACAGTAGCCCTTGTAAGTATGGAAATTTGTTGTTTAATATCTATTTTCATGTCTAATACGTTTTATACTCTTTGCCTTTCCAGAAGAGGTATCTACAGTTAAAAGAACCCCTTGAAGGCAGGCCCTTCCAGAGGCAGGTCTAAAACTTTGAGGTAATTGGGTGAGTAATCCCTTTAAGGCTATATCTATTCTCATCCCAATAACCGAGGTTAATGCCCCGGTCATCCCTACATCAGTGATATAGGCAGTCCCTTGAGGTAAGATGGTTTCATCTGCTGTAGGCACATGGGTATGTGTACCCAAGACAGCACTAACTTTCCCATCTAAGAACCAACCCATAGCTACCTTTTCTGAAGTGGCCTCGGCATGGAAGTCTACAATGATAACAGGTGTTTCTTTACGTATGGTCTCAATAGACGTTAAGGCGGTACGAAAGGGACAGTCTAAAGGTTTCATAAAGCTCCTGCCTTCTAAATTTAAAACCCCCATTTTTACTCCAGAATTTAAGGAGACTATAGCTACACCTTTACCAGGAACACCTGGGGGATAATTAGCAGGGCGAAGTAACCTGCCATTTTTTTCTAAATAAGGGAAGATCTCTCTTTTTCGCCATACATGATTGCCGGATGTAAGTATGTGTACACCGCTATTTAGGAACTCCTCAGCTATTTTTGGGGTAATGCCTAATCCCCCTGCCGCATTTTCTGCATTGGCAATTACGGCATCTAAGGTATACTTTTTATATAAACCAGGCAATACTTGATAAATAAGATACCTGCCTGGACGGCCCACAATGTCCCCGATGAATAAGATATTAACTTCCACTTATATGTCCATACTAAGGAAACTATGAAATGGTCTGTTTGTCTCTGGCTTTAAGTAAGTTTTGTCTTTAGCTTTTTACCACCCCACCCAGAATGCCCCGTGCGGAAGCACGGGGATGAAGGGGTATACCCCCACACCAAAAATTGGTGTGGGGGACCTTTAACAATGCCCCACCCGGAAGGGTGGGGTGGTTTACTAATTACTGTTTACTTGTCACTATTTTTTATTTAGCATAAGCAATAGCCCGTTTTTCTCTAATTACTATTACCTTGATCTGCCCTGGATAGGTCAATTCTGACTCAATGCATTTGGCCACATCTCTTGCTAGAAGCGTAGTTTGTTCATCTGTGAGGATGTCACTTTCTACAATTACCCTTAATTCCCTGCCTGCTTGAATAGCGTATGCCTTATTTACCCCAGAGAAGCTCTGAGCAATATCTTCTAAACCTTCCAATCTTTTAATATATGTTTCTAATGTTTCACGACGTGCTCCAGGCCTGGCTCCGGATAGGGTATCTGCTGCCGAGACCAAAATGGCTAACACACTTTCAAACTGGATCTCCTCATGATGTGCTGCAATAGCATGAATAATTTCTTCTGATTCTCCATATTTTCTAGCTAGATCAGCTCCAATAAGGGCATGTGAACCTTCTACTTTATGGTCTACAGCTTTTCCAATATCGTGCAATAAGCCCGCCCTTTTTGCCTGGTTAACGTCTAATCCTAATTCTTCTGCCATAATAGCACACAAAAAGGCTACTTCAACAGAGTGTTGCAAGACATTTTGGGCATAACTAGTACGGTATTTTAATTTACCTAATAACTTTACCAATTCTGGGTGTATGCCATGAACACCTACATCAAAGCAGACCTGTTCCCCTGCCTCTTGGATGGAATTTTTTAATTCCTGTGTGACTTTATTTACCACCTCTTCAATTCGGGCAGGGTGGATGCGGCCATCGGTAATAAGCTTTTCTAAAGAAAGTCTGGCTACTTCTCTTCTGATAGGGTCAAACCCAGATAGGATTACTACTTCAGGGGTGTCATCTACAATGACATCTACACCAGTAGCCGCTTCAATGGCCCTGATATTTCGGCCCTCCCTACCGATAATACGTCCTTTCATCTCTTCATTTGGAAGAGAAAGTACTGAAATAGTCTTTTCAGCGACATATTCCCCAGCATAACGATTAATAGCCAAGGCCAAAATCTCTTTTGCTTTCCTAGTCGCTTGTTCTTGCGCCTCTTGTTCAATCTTTTTAATCAGTTTAGCTGCTTCATACCTTGTTTCTTCTTCTATCTGTTTTAACAGAAGTTTTCTAGCCTCCTCTGGGGTCATATTAGAAATTTTTTCCAGCATTTCCTTCTGTCTTGATATCAATTGGTCATAATTAATCTTTTTTTGTTGTATTTCCTTTTCTCGATTAGCTAGTGCCTGCTCCTTTTTGTCTAATACACTGCTCTTTTTGTCTAATTGCTCTTCTTTTTGAATCAACCTATTTTCGAGACGTTGAAGATCCTTACGCTTTTCTTTGACTTCAGCTTCAAACTCGGATTTCATTCTATAGAATTTATCTTTTGCCTGAAGGGTGGCTTCTCTTCGAATGTTTCTAGCTTCTTCCTTGGCTTGTTTGATAATAGAATGGGTTTGCTCCCTAGCCTTGATTCTCCTTCCTTTAAACTCAAATCTGTGCACAAGCCACCCAAGGACAATGCCCAAAAAGAAAATAGCTAGTGCGCTAATAGCATAATTAAGCATTTTTCTTTCCTTTTGATTACAAGCAGGCGTGGGGTGAATATTGAATATTGGTTGATATAAAAATATATAAAAACGTTATTCACCTACCTTCTTGTTTTATATAAAAATACCCCCCGTAAGCGCCGTGTTAACAGCTTTTTTTGAACCTGTGTTTGACAGGTGGGTGCCTTGTTACCCTTTTAGATTTCTTCCTTAAGAAAAAACTGCCCGGGTAAGAGAAAGCTCCCAAAAATTTCCATATCGGCCCAAAATTGCCTGTTAATCACGCACGCCACAGGGGTATTACCTCAAATATTGATCAATTTGCTTAATCAACTGATCAACTCGAATCATTACTTCTTTCTCCAAATTTTTATATTCTCCTTTTACTTTTACATATTCTGAACTTATATTCAAGGCCGCCAGTAAGGCCAAATTTAGTCTATTTTTAGATAATCCCTTCTTTTGAGCTTTGTCTAAATAGGCATTCACCAAACTAGCTACCCCTAGTATATGTTCTTCTGTCTCTTGAGATTTAATCTCAAACTCTTCGTTAAATAAATAAATTTTGATTATGTTTTCCTTCATTTAAAGATCCTGGAATTTTTCTAACAAACCTTGAATTCTATGAGAAATCAATTCCTTCTCTCTTTCTAAATCCTTTATTTTTTCTTGGGCAGTTGCTAGTTCATTTAATGTTTGTTCATGCTCATTTTGGAGCTTTGCAAATCTTTCTAGGAGCGCCTTTATTCTTTGTTCAAGGATGTCTAAAGGTTGCTCAGAGAGACCTAAAGGTTGCTCAGAGAGACCTAAAGGTTGCTGCTCCATATGAAAAAATATAAACTATGATACAGATAAAATCAAGGTTAAATAAATTCAATATTCAATTCCTCTACTGTTTTGAAGCTTTCCTTTTCTAGGTCTACAGTGGCGATTGTCCGAATAGGATGGTAAGCAGATGAGGTAAAGATAGTCAAACAGCGGGCATCAAAGACCTTTGGTTCAATGTGTGGTTGATGGGCACGGATAAGGATATTTCTTTTTAGATTCTGCATTACACGTTCAAAGTAACTACTACCAAAAAGGGGTCTGCCCCAAAAATTACCAAAGTAATCTCCTTTTTTAGTAGTAAAATCTCCCCAAGTAATTTGAAGCCATGCCTTACTGCCTAAGGCAATCTCATTAATGGCATGCAAATGGGGTACCTCTGGCGGCGCACCATGTAAGGCAATCAACCCATTTTGAGTTGTGGCCACAAAGGGTAATTTTTTGAATACTTCACCAAATAGTCCTTGCTCTTCTGAGGTTAAACTTTCCCAAAAATCTGCTGGGGAAAAGGGAAGGATAGGATAGCCTTCATGGTTTCCCATAAGGAGGTAAATGCTGTTAGGGAACTCTAATTTTTTCTTAAACAAGAGCTCTATATTCTCTTTTGAGAATGGGCCCCTGTCTACATAGTCTCCCAAAAATACTAATGTATACCTTGGTTTAAGGTACTTGTTTAAGACTTGCTCTGTAGCATCTAAATCACCATGGGTGTCGCCTATAAACACCGCCTTACCCTTCTTGGGCAGTTCAATCAATCGCGGTTCTTTGTCTAAAATTTCTTTTATTTTGTTTAATAGATTATCCATTTTATGAAAAAATATCACATTTTTTATAATTTTCAATTCTATTTGATAAAAAAGTTGCCCTTTGTATTATTTATGCTTATTTTTTTAATAAAAATTCAATATTTTTGGAGGAAATATGGATATTGGCCGTTTTACCCAAAAGATTCAGGAGGCTTTAACTGAGGCCCAAAACATCGCTGTTCGTTATGGACACCAAGAAATCGATACAGAACACCTGTTCCTTGCGTTTCTAGGACAAGAAGGCGGTCTTTTGCCCCGTTTTTTACAAAAGATGGATATACCAGTAGATATATTTAAACAAAGGATAGAGGCTGAATTGAGCAAGAAACCACAAATTAAGGGACCTACCAGTGAAATTGGCAAAATTTACCTTGCCCCTCATTTGCATCAGATTTTGGTGAGGGCACAAGAAGAGGCAAAGCACCTAAAAGATGAATATACCAGTGTTGAGCACATTATTCTAGCCATTATCGAGGAAGGAGATTCATCTATAGAACGCATCTTCCAGGAGTTTAACATTACCCGTGACCGTTTCTTAAAGACACTAACCGATATACGTGGTAGACAGCGCATTACAAGCCCCACACCAGAACAGACCTATGAGGCACTTTCCCGCTATGGAAGGGATTTAGTCCAGGAGGCGAAAAAGGGTGAATTAGACCCAGTAATTGGGAGGGATGCAGAGATAAGGCGAGCGATTCGTATCCTTTCCCGCCGCACAAAGAATAACCCTGTCTTAATTGGTGAAGCAGGTGTAGGAAAAACCGCCATTGTAGAGGGTCTAGCCCAGAGGATTGTAAGGGCAGATGTTCCAGAAGGTTTAAAGGATAAGACAATCTATCAGTTAGATATAGCCTCATTGTTGGCTGGTGCAAAATACCGTGGTGAGTTTGAAGAGAGGCTAAAGGCAGTACTAAAAGAGATTCAGACAAGTGATGGACGTATCATCTTATTTATTGATGAGCTTCATACTATTGTAGGTGCAGGAAAGGCAGAAGGGGCTATTGATGCAGGCAATATGTTAAAGCCTATGCTGGCCAGGGGTGAACTTCATTGCATTGGTGCTACTACCTTAGATGAATATAGAAAATATATTGAAAAAGATCCAGCCCTTGAACGTCGCTTTCAGCCAGTAATTGTAGATGAACCCAATGTAGAAGATACCATTTCTATCCTGAGGGGACTAAAGGAAAAATTTGAAGTGCATCATGGGGTAAGGATTAAGGATAGTGCACTTGTTGCAGCAGCAGTGTTTTCCCATCGCTATATTACTGATAGATTTTTGCCTGATAAGGCCATTGATTTGGTAGATGAAGCAGGGGCCATGATCAGGACAGAGATAGACTCCCTGCCTATTGAATTAGATGAGGTTACCCGTCGCATCATGCAACTTGAGATCGAGCAAGAGGCATTAAAAAAAGAAAAGGACAAAGCGTCACAGGAGCGTTTAACAATAATTCAAAAGGAATTAGCAAATTCAAAAACCAAGGCAGATGGTCTAAAGGCACAGTGGGGGGCAGAAAAGGAGGTCATTGGACACTTGAGAAAATTGAGAAAAGAAATAGAGCATGTAAAACAAGATATTGAAAAGGCCGAAAGGGAATATGACTTAAATAAGGCAGCAGAATTGCGTTATGGGAGATTAAGAACATTAGAAAAAGAACTAAAACAGCAAGAAAAGAGATTGTCAGAGAAACAATCTACTGGAAGACTCTTGCGTGAAGAGGTAACAGAGGAAGAGATTGCAGGAGTTGTCTCTCGCTGGACAGGCATTCCCGTGACAAGGCTTATGGAAGGGGAAAGGGAGAAATTATTGAAATTAGATAAAATTTTACATCAGCGTGTAGTAGGGCAAGATGAAGCAGTGCAAGCAGTGGTAGATGCAGTGCTTAGAGCAAGGGCTGGCCTAAAGGATCCAAATCGTCCGATTGGTTCATTTATCTTTTTAGGCCCTACAGGAGTAGGGAAGACAGAATTGACAAAGGCATTGGCAGAAGCCTTATTTGATACTGAAGAAAATATGGTAAGGATTGATATGTCTGAATATATGGAGAAACACACGGTTTCAAGGCTTATTGGCGCTCCTCCTGGTTATATCGGTTATGAGGAAGGAGGGCAATTGACTGAGGTTATTCGCCGAAAGCCATATAGTGTGATATTATTAGATGAAATTGAAAAGGCACACACAGATGTTTTTAATATCCTCTTACAAATCTTGGAGGATGGAAGGCTAACAGACTCTCATGGGAGGACAGTAGATTTTAAAAATACAGTAATTATTATGACATCTAATGTTGGTAGCCATTATTTATTAGAAGGAGTAACAGAGACTGGGGAGATTGAGCCAGGGGTAAAGGATCAGGTAATGAGAGAACTAAGACATACATTTCGTCCAGAATTTCTAAATCGTATTGATGAGATTGTATTATTTAAATCTCTTATCTTAGAGGAAATTAAAAAAGTAGTAGATTTACAAATGAGGTATATTCAAAATCGGCTTAAAGAGCGTGATATTGTCATTAAGCTTACAGATGAGGCAAGGGATTTTATTGCCCATGAGAGTTATGACCCTACCTATGGAGCAAGACCCTTAAAACGCTACTTGCAGCACAAAATAGAAACGGCCTTGGCCAAAAAGATTATTGCAGGTAAAATAACCGATGGAACTCATGTTCAGGTAGCATTAGAGGATAGCGACTTAACTTTCAAACTTCAGCAACCTGAAGAGGCCAAAGTGGCTTATGCTTAAAGTGGTTTGTTGAGTTTACTTGGTTTACACGGTT
>CAZNJP010000025.1:15535-16879 GCA_964573345.1 uncultured Syntrophobacter sp.
TTAAATTCAATGAATGGTTAAATGATTTAAGAATTAACGACTTTGCTATCTTTATCAAAAAACAGCTTATCTAACATTTGGCGTAAAATGGATTATTTACAAATTTTAATGATCATGATAATTGTTTTAATAATGAGACAGTTAGTAAGAATCAAAAGTCCATTGGACAGCTTAGGTATAAATCCATCAAAAGAAAAAGGGAAGTGAAGAAGTAAAATACTTCAGCCAGAGGGATGCATATCCGAACATATTTCGGATATGGATGTGTTGAACTAAACCGCTACGCGGTGGATACCTTCTTTCAATCCTTTCAGTAAAAGCCTATCCTCATATTTCTATAACATCACAAAATAACCCGTTTAATCATGCTTTGCTAAATGAGCCCCCACGTAATAGAATCTCTTTTTATAATACCGCTTACATAAAGGCGGTAAATAATCAATTTCAAAGAAAAGGAGGTTCTGAGATGGGAAAGTTGAGAGAACAGATGAAGGCAGACCTTGAACTGACAGGGTTTAGCCCCAAGACACAAAAGATTTACCTTGGTCAGGTAAGGAATTTTGCACTTTACTTTAAAAAATCGCCTGAGCAGTTAGGTGAGAGAGAGATTAAGGAGTATCTATTTTATCTCATCAAGGAGAGAAAAGCATCATCCTCAGCAGTCAACCAATGTTACAGTGCCTTAAAGTTCCTTTATGAGAGGACTCTTAATCGTAAATGGGTCATGGAAAGGATTCCACGAACAAGAAGAAAAAGGAGGCTCCCCATTGTTCTGGACAGAACTGAAGTAGAGGCTTTATTTTCAGTTATACAAAACCTGAAGCACCGGACCATTTTAATGCTCATTTATTCTTCAGGATTGAGGGTAAGTGAAGCAGCACATCTAAAGATTTCTGATATTGACAGCAAGCGCATGATGTTAAGAATAACACAAGGCAAGGGCAGTAAAGACCGCTACACTATTCTGTCCAGTGTTGCTCTGGAAGTATTGAGGCAGTATTGGCATAAATATCGCCCTAAAGAATGGTTGTTTTCAGGTCAATTGTCTGATAAACCTATATCAGAACGTTCAATCCAGAAGATTTTTGAAAAAGCCAAAAATCTAGTTGGTATAAAAAAACCTGCAACAGTGCATACCCTCAGACACAGTTTTGCAACCCATCTACTTGAGGCAGGAACGGATCTTCATCATATTCAACTGCTTTTAGGGCATAAATTCCCAAAAACCACAACCATTTATCTTCATGTCAGTCGAAAAGACCTTACTCGTATTGTTAGTCCTCTAGACTTTATACCCTTTTCCAACAATTCATAGCCTCTATAGCTATCTAGGGAGTTCCCAAT
>CAZNJP010000025.1:16979-18141 GCA_964573345.1 uncultured Syntrophobacter sp.
AAGGTCTCATGAGATGCCACTTAATCAGCTACGTGCCATGCGTGCCATTGAGGTGTGCCGAACTGCAGAACTTGGAGGTCATGTAGAACAGTGTGATACCTGCGGGGCTATAAGGATATCTTACAACTCATGTCGAAATAGACACTGTCCAAAGTGTCAGTTCTTGAGGAAAGAGAAATGGCTTGAGAAAAGGAAAGAAGACCTCCTTCCAGTGCAGTACTTCCATGTTGTCTTTACCATACCTGATGAACTCAATCCCCTTGCCTTAAGGAATCAAAGGGTCATTTACAATATCCTTTTTCGTTCAGTTGCTGAGACCCTTACCGAGCTCAGCAGGGATCAAAAGCACCTGGGTGCACAAATTGGTTTTATAGGTATCTTGCACACATGGGGACAGAATCTCATGTATCATCCACATATTCACTGCATCGTTACCGGTGGGGGATTATCACCTGATGGAGATAAATGGGTTTCTTGCAGAAAGGGGTTTTTTCTTTCTGTAAGGGTCATGTCCCGATTGTTCAGGGGTAAGTTCCTGGATTATCTTAGAAAAAGCTATGACTCCCAAGAACTCATATTCCCAGGTAATATCAGTCATTTGCAAGAGTCAGAAGCATTCAAAGAGTTCTTGAAAGGGTTTTACAGCCAGGAATGGGTTGTTTACTGTAAGCCTCCTTTTAAATGCCCTGAGATGGTCCTTGAGTATCTCGGTAGATATACCCACAGGATTGCAATTGGTAATCACCGTATCCTGAAGATAGAGGATGGTAAAGTTTCCTTTCTATGGAGAGATTATGCTGATGGTAACAGGAATAAAATAATGACCCTTGATGCCTTTGAGTTCATCCGCAGATTTTTGCTTCATGTATTGCCTGATAAGTTTGTAAAAATCAGATATTATGGTCTTTTGGGTAATAGAAATCGCAAAGCCATGCTGAGTAAATGTCGCAAATTTCTGGGAGTTATTACTGTTAAGGTAAGTAATAGAGATGTGTCTGAAACATGGCAGGAATTCTTACTCAGGGTCTGTGGGATAAACCTTATGAGATGCCCTTTCTGTGGTAAGGGCAAAATGGTCAGAAAAGCAGTCCTTCTGCCAGAAAGGTACAAAGAGCCTCCATAGATTAAGGTAATTATGATACACTTAGAACTTACTTGTCCC